>JBDZUM010000009.1:25131-56455 GCA_040255215.1 Rhodospirillaceae bacterium | reverse complement strand
ATCCGTTGCGGTTGAGATCCTCGATGACGTCGGCGAAATCCTGACGCACGAAATGCGGCAGCATGAAATCGTCGTGCAGGCGCGTGTTCCAGCGCACCAGAGCATCCTCGTAGGGCTGGTTCCAGAATCGGGCGACCAGGGCGCGCAACAGGAGCTGCTGCGTGGCGCTCATCCGCGCGTGCGGCGGCATCTCGAAGGCGCGCAGTTCGAGCAGGCCGCGCCGGCCGGCCGAGCTGTCGGGCGAGAACATCTTGTCGATGCAGAACTCGGCGCGATGGGTGTTGCCGGTGACGTCGACCAGCGTGTTGCGGAAGACGCGGTCGACCAGCCACGGCTCGGTGCGCACGCCGGCCTTGATCTGCTGGAAGGCGATCTCCAGCTCGTAGACCGCATCGTTGCGGGCTTCGTCGACCCTTGGATGCTGGCTGGTCGGGCCGATGAACAGGCCGGAGAACAGGTAGGAAAGCGACGGGTGATTGTGCCAGAAGCCCAGCAGGCTCTTCAGCAGGTCGGGCCGTCGCAGGAACGGCGAATCGGCCGGCGTCGTGCCGCCCATCACCATGTGATTGCCGCCGCCGGTGCCGACATGGCGGCCGTCGAGCATGAATTTCTCGCTGCCCAGCCGGCACTGGCGCGCTTCCTCGTAGACGCCGGTGGTGCGATCGAGCAGCTCGTCCCATTTGGCGGAGGGGTGGATGTTCACTTCGATGACGCCGGGATCCGGCGTCACCGAGAAATGCGCCAGCCGCGGATCGGACGGCGGCAGATAGCCCTCGATGAAGATCGGCTGCGACAGCTCGCTCGCAGTCTCCTCGATCGCCGTGACCAGATCGAGATAGTCCTCCGCAGTGTAGGTCGGCGGCATGAAGACATGCAGATGCCCGTCGCGCGGTTCGAACGCCATGGCGGTGCGCACCACCCAGGGCGCCGATTCGCCCTTGCCTGGCCGCGGCGGCAGAACCTGTTCGCGGCGGCCGGGCATGCTATCGCCCGACATGGCGGCACTGGCGCCGCGTTCGAAGCTCTGGCGTTTGGGCAGCTTGTCCTGCGGCGCCATCGGATCGACCTCGGCCGCGAACGGATAATCCTTGGCCACGACCCAGGGCAGCGAATCGAGCGGCAAGCGATAGCCGACGGGAGAATCGCCGGGGATCAGGTAAAGCCGTTCGGGACGCAGGAACCAGGCGCCGCTCTTCCAGCGCCGCCCGTTGCCGTTGTCGCGCTGAATCGGCAGCACGTAGCCTACGATCGAGTCGAGCCCCTGCTCGAACACCCGGGCGAGCCGTTCGCGCTCCAGCGGATCCTTGACGTTGGAGTCGAACGGATCGACGTTGACCGGCAGGCGCCGCTCGCGCCACAGGTAGTACCAGGAGTCCTCGAAGGCGGGGATCGCGAACTCGGGGTTGATGCCAAGGCGTTTGGTCAGCGCCGTGGCGAAGCGGCGGGCGGTAAGCTGATCGGCGCCGACCGGTTTCTCCTCGCGCGCCCACAAATCGGGCTTCGTCCAGATCTTCTCGCCATCCTGCCGCCACAGGCAGGTCAGCGCCCAGCGCGGCAGCTGTTCGCCGGGATACCATTTGCCCTGGCCGTAATGCAGCAACGGCGCCGAGGCGAAACGATCGGCCAGCCGGCGGAACAGGCGGCCGGCCAGAATGCGCTTGTTCTCGCCTAGTGCGGCGGTGTTCCACTCCGCCCCGTCCATGTCGTCGATCGACACGAAGGTCGGTTCGCCACCCATCGTAAGGCGCACGTCGCCCTCGGCCAGCCGTGCGTCGACGCCATGGCCCAGCGCCTGGATGCGGCTCCATTGCTCTTCGGAGTAGGGCTTGGTGACGCGCGGCGATTCGAAGATCCGCTCGACCTTCATGTCGAAGCCGAACTCGACATCGGCCTTTTCCATCAGCCCGCTGATCGGCGCGGCGCTCTGCGGCTCGGGCGTACAGGCCAGCGGAATATGGCCTTCGCCGGCCATCAGGCCGGACGTCGGGTCAAAGCCGATCCAGCCGGCGCCGGGCAGATAGACTTCGCACCAGGCGTGCAGGTCGGTGAAGTCCTGTTCCGGCCCCGACGGTCCATCGAGCGACTTCTCGTCGGCCTTGAGCTGGATCAGGTAGCCCGACACGAAGCGGGCGGCGAAACCCAGGTTGCGCAGGATCTGCACCAGAAGCCAGCCGGTGTCGCGGCACGAGCCCAGCTTTTTCTCCAGCGTCGTTTCCGGCGTCTGCACGCCGGGCTCCATGCGGATGACGTAGGAGATTTCCTGCTGCAGGCGCTGGTTCAGCGCGACGAGGAAATCGACCGTGTTGCGCGGGGTCAGGTCGATGCTCTGTAGATAGGCATCGAGCAGCCGCCCGCGCGGCGCGGTCTTGCGATAGGGCGCCAGTTCCTCGTTGAGCACCGGGTCGTATTCGAAGGGAAATTTCTCGGCCGCCGGGTCGAGGAAAAAGTCGAACGGGTTGATCACCGCCATGTCGGCGACCAGGTCGATGGCGACCTTGAAGCTTTCGGTCTTCTCTGGGAATACCAGCCGCGCCAGGTAGTTGCCCGACGGATCCTGCTGCCAGTTCAGGAAATGCAGCGCCGGCTCGATCCTGAGCGAATAGGACAGGATGGGCGTGCGCGAATGGGGCGCCGGCCGCAGCCGAACCGTCTGGGGCCCGAGGCCGATGGGCCGTTCGTAGCGATAGACCGTCTCATGGTGCAGGGCGACGTGGATGCTCATGACCTGTCCGTAACCAGCGCAATACCGCGGCAATGCCGGTGGCGGCCGATGCAAGCCTTGCGCCAAGGCGCCGCCTTCATTTCGGCCCGTCGCAGCGCAGCATATCCTGACAACCCATTGGTCGCACTGTCGAATACGCAGGCGGATTGGCCGCCGGACGGCGGCTAGTTGCCTGTATTTTAGGCATTTCTTGCCACCCGCGAACCCCTGCCACCGTGCTACCTTGACCTGATAGATGGAACAGGCCACCGACGAAAGGGCGCGAACCGACCGTGCTGCTGCATAGCCTGTTCGATCTGCTGGCCGTGCTGGTCGGCGCGCTGGTCTATGTCCGCCTGCCGATGCCCGCCGGGGTACCGGTGCCGCTGCGGCTGGATCCGCTCTACCCGCTGGCGCTGGCAGCCGGGGCTCTGGCCGGCGCCTATCTGTTCGGTACGCTGAACGCCTGGTTGAGCGGCGCGGCGGGCATCGGTCGCAGCATCGAGGGCGCGCTCGCCGGCGCCATCCTGGCGATCGAGGCGCTGAAACGCCGGCGCGGCATCATCGGCTCGACCGGCCTGCGTTTCGCCGCGCCGATGGCGGCGGCGATCGCGGTCGGCCGCATCGGTTGCTTCCTGGCCGGGCTGCAGGACATGACGCATGGCACGCCGACCGGCCTGCCCTGGGGCCACGATTTCGGCGACGGCATCGCACGCCATCCGGTGCAGCTCTACGAAAGCGCGGCGATGGCGACGTTTCTGGTCGCTTTCATTTTCCTGCTGCGCCGTCGCCACCCTCTCGCCGTCAAGGCCGGGTTCCATCTCTTCGTCGGCGTCTATGCCGGCCAGCGCTTCGTCTGGGAGTTCCTCAAGCCCTATGGCACAGTGCTGGGGCCGTTCAACCTGTTCCACCTGCTGTCGATCGCTCTTGTGATCTACGCCGTCCTCTTCGCCAGAAAGGAGCTGCAGCGCGCATGAACGTGGTTCAACCCATGCCGGCGACGGCGGTGCGCAAGTCGCGGCCCTACGTGTTTCTCGGCCAGACCACTTCGATGTGCGAGACCTGCGTCGAGCTGGTGCCGGCCAAGATCGTGCAGCAGGGCGAGGCCGTGTTCTACCTCAAGCGCTGCCGGACGCACGGCGTGCAGAAGACGCTGGTATCGGACGATGCCGCCTACTGGAAGCGCTGCCGCGACTATCTGAAGCCGGGCGACGTGCCGCTGCTGTTCCATACGAAGATCGACAAAGGCTGCCCCTACGATTGCGGCCTGTGCCCCGACCACGAGCAGCATTCCTGCCTGGCGCTGATCGAGGTCAACGAAGCCTGCAACCTGTCCTGCCCGACCTGCTTCGCCGGTTCGTCCACCAGGCTGACGAGCCATCGCTCGCTGGCCGAGATAGAACGCATGCTCGATCTGCTGGTGCTGAGCGAGGGCGAACCCGACCTGCTGCAGATTTCCGGCGGCGAGCCCACCATCCATCCGCAGATTCTCGACATCATCGCCGCCGCCCGAGCGCGACCGATCCGGCACGTCATGCTCAACACCAACGGCGTGCGGCTGGCGACCGATGCCGATTTCGTCGCCCGGCTGGCCGAGTTCAGGCGCGGCTTCGAGGTCTATCTGCAGTTCGACGCGCTCTCGCGCGAGGCATTACAGACCATTCGCGGCGCCGATCTGCGCCGCATCCGCCAGCAGGCGCTGGAAAATCTCGACCGGCACGGCATTTCGACCACCCTCGTCGCCGTGGTGCGACGCGGCGTCAACGACCACGAGATCGGCGACGTGCTGCGGCATGCGCAGTCGTGGTCTTGCGTGCGCGGCGTGACCTTCCAGCCGGTGCAGGATGTCGGCCGCAACCAGGACTACGATTCGGAAGCCAACCGCATCGTGCTGTCGCAGATCCGCCGCGCCGTGGTCGAGCAATGGGGGGTGTTCGGCGAGGGCGACATGATTCCGCTGCCCTGCAATCCGGAAGCGATCTCGATCGGCTACGGCCTGCGCCATGAAGGCGGCGTCGAACCGCTGACGCATCTGTTTCCGGCAGAGGCGCTGGTTCAGGCGACGCCCAACTCGGTGGCGCTGGAGAGCAATCCCGATCTGCGCGCCAAGCTAATGGAATTGCTGTCGCTGTCCTGCGCCGGCCAGCGCTCGGCCAACGTGCTGCAGGAGGTGCTGTGCTGTCTGCCGCTGGTCGAGGCGCCGCCGGAGATCGGCTACGACCGCATCTTCCGCGTCACCATCGTCCAGTTTCTCGACCGCTTCAATTTCTGCCTCGCCGGCGTCAAGCGCTCCTGCATCCATTTCGTCACCAAGGACGGTCGGATCGTGCCGTTCGACACCTACAACATGCTGCATCGACCCAATGCGGACGCGTTCGGGAGGCAGAGCCTGTGACGCTCAATGGCAAGCAGATCGCCGCCCTGATCGTCGGCAGCATGCTGTTTCTCCCGGGCCTGTGTTTTCTTGCGTTCGGCATGGATGGCGGGCTGGGCGACGGCAACATGCTGGCGCTGATCGGGCTCGGGCTGCTGAGTGTAGTCGGCATCCTCGCCTGGTACGTCTTCGGGCATCGTCCGCCCGGCAAGCCGGGGTAAGCCGATGAGAGCTGTCGCGGTCCTGTTCGGCATCCTTCTGATCCTGCCGGGGCTCTGTTTCGTCGGGTTCGGCGTGGCCGGCTTCATGGACGGGGGATGGCTGATGGTCGGTTTCGGCGCCGTCATTCTGGCCTTCGCCTATCTCCTCGTGCGGGAGCCCGGCGGCGGCAAACAATAGGCGCTCGCGGCCACGCCGATACTTGACGGACGGGCGGGATTCCCGTTAGGCCTTGCTCCGTCAATTCGTTGGTTGTTTCCAGCCAGCCCGCCGGTTCTTCGCCGGCTCCCAGCCAGCTAGCAATCGCTGACCGTCGGCGTGCGTCCTTGGAAGGCGCGCGTTCGGCCGGGAGTCCGTGCGATGAAATTCCTGGCGGTTCTGGGCCAGACCCGAGACCTGATCGCGCATTGCGTGCGCGGCGAGGGTGGCCGTCTTGGCCTCGTTTATTTCGCGATCGTGCTGGCGCTCAATCTGTCGGGCATCTACCTGACCGTGCGCATGGTGGCGTGGACGGCGGCTTTCTACGATGCGCTCGAGAAGCTCGACGTCGACGCCGCGCTGCGGCAGATCGGCGTCTTCGCGATCCTGGTGGCGCTCAACGCCTCCCGTTCTCTGGCGGCCGAATACGTGCGCAAGCTGCTGCAGATTCGCTGGCGCCAATCGCTGATGTCGGTGGTGCTCGATCTCTGGCTGGGCAGCAAGGCCTATTGGCGTCTGCAGCCGGGATTCTCCGAGTCCAGCGTCGACAATCCCGACCAGCGCATCGCCGACGATTGCAGGCTGTTCGTCGACAAGCTGCTGACCGAATCGCTGGATCTGATCACGTCGATCGTCGGCCTGACCACCTACCTGGCGCTGCTGTGGTCGCTCTCCACCTTTCCGCTGGCCTTCACCGCCTTCGGGATCGATGTAGCCGTTCCGCGCTACATGGTGTGGGCGGCTTTCGTCTACGTTGCGCTGTCGTCGGGCATGACCCATCTTCTGGGCCGTCCGCTCAAGGGCCTGTTCTTTCTGCAGCAAAGGCGCGAGGGCGATCTGCGCTACGCGCTGGCGCGGCTGCGCGAGTCGGCCGGCGAGATCGCCCTCGCCGGCGGCGAGCCGGCCGAACGCCGACTGCTCGACCGTCGCTTCGGCGCCATCAAGGAGAACTGGCGTCGCCTGATCAACCGCGAGTTCCTGATGGGCTGCTTCACGCGGCCCTACATGTTCACCGTGCTGCGCATCCCGGTGTTCCTGGCCCTGCCGGCCTATCTGGCGGGACAAGTGTCGCTGGGCGGGTTGATGCAGCTCGGCTCGGCCTTCTCCAACGTCGTGACCAGCCTTTCCTGGTTCATCTTCTCCTATCGCGATCTCGCCGATCTGGTGGCGACGACCGGCCGGCTGCATGGGCTGATCGCCGCCGCCCATACCGCCGCGGCGGCGCCGGCGGAGATCGGCCATCAGCCTTCGGCCGATCAAGCGCTGCAGGTCGACAGGCTGATGCTGCGTACGCCGGCGGGCGCCACGCTGAGTGGCCCGCGCGGGTTGCGGCTGGAGCCGGGCGAAACGGTGTGGATCAGCGGCCCGTCGGGCATTGGCAAGAGCACGTTCCTGAAGGCGGTGGCGGGACTATGGCCATTCGGCTCCGGATCCATTCTGACGCCGGCGGGCGCGTCGAGCGTGTTCCTGTCGCAGCAGCCGTATCTGCCGCTCGATGAGATCGGTGTGGCGGCGGCCTACCCGCGCGATCCTTCGACTCTCGAGCCGGGCGCCGTCGAGGCCCTGATGGGCAAGGTCGGCCTCGACCATCGGCGCGATCTGCTTGCCAGCGGCGGCAATGACGCGCCGACCGGTTTGTCGGGTGGCGAAAAGCAGCGCCTGGCGCTGCTGCGGCTGCTGGTGCTGAAGCCGGACTGGGCGTTTCTCGACGAGGCGACCAGTGCGCTCGATCTCGAGGCCGAGCGCCAGCTTTTCGCGCTGCTGCGGCAGGCGCTGCCGAACACCACTTTCGTCGTCGTCGCCCATCGCGAGCCGCAGGGCCTGGGCGCGCTGCGGCGGATCGACTTTGCACCGGCTGCCGAAGCCGCCTGACCGGAGGTATCGAGATCATGAACGAGATTGCGCAACCGACAGCCCTCGTCCACCACGAGCGCGGCACCTGGCTCGATCCGCAGACAGGCGAAACGCTCGCCGTTCGGACGCTGCTCGATCGGCTCCTGCATCGCCAGGCGGTGCTGTTGGGCGAAACCCACGACAATGCGGAAATCCATCGCTGGCAGCTGAACGTCATCGCCATGCTGCACGCCCATCGACAGGACATCGCCGTGGGCTTCGAGATGTTCCCCCGGCGCGTGCAGCCGGCGCTCGATGCCTGGGTGGCCGGCGAGCTCGACGTCGACCGTTTCCTGCTGCGCAGCGAATGGCACCGGGCCTGGCGCTTCGATCCCGAGCTCTATCTGCCGATCTTCCATTTCTGCCGCCAGAACCGGATTCCGATGCTGGCGCTCAACTGCGAACGCGATCTGGTGCGCCAGGTGGGGCGGCTGGGCTGGGACGGCGTGCCGGAGGCGCAGCGCGAAAATCTCTCCCGGCCGGCAGCGGCGACGGCGGCCTATCGGCGCTACCTGTTCGACATCACCGGCGGCGGGCGGCCCGACCGAAAGGCGAAATCGGCCGACGATCCGGCATTCGATTCTTTCGTCAACGCCCAGCAGATTTGGGACCGCGCTTTCGCCTGCAATATCGTCGCCTGGCTGCAGGCCAATCCCCGCTCGCTGGTCGTCGGCATCATCGGCCGCGGCCATCTCGATTTTGGCGGCGGCACGCCGCATCAGCTGCGTGAGCTCGGCATTGCCGAGCCGGCGGTGCTGTGCCCCTCGCAGGCGCCGGAGATCGATCTGGGGCAGGTGGCCGGCATCGGCGAAGCGATATTCCGTCTCGACGACATCGAACCGCGAGGTGGTCGCGTTTTCGATGCTGGCCTGACGTTCGTCGGCGAAAGTGCGACGATCGCCGCCGTCGCGCCGGAATCGGCGGCGGCGCGGGCAGCGCTCGTGCCCGGCGACCGGATTTCGTCGATCGGCGGGCAGGACACGGACGACGATGCGGCCTGCGTGCTTGGCCTGTTGCGTCGCCTGCCGCCCGGCGCTTCGGTCGAGATCCTGTTCCAACGCGACGGGATCCAGCACCGGACCGTGCTGGCGAATGCGCTCTAGGTCGAGATCAGCCCTGCAGCAAAGGGCGGCAGGCGACGATAGGCGATATGCAGGCTGTTGCCGAACGAGGCGAAGGACAGGCCGGCCGAGGCCCATAGCGCCTTCAAAGACGCCAGCGTATGCAGCGATACGTGTCCGTTGCGGGGTGCTGCGTACCACCAACGCAGACGCTGGACGTCGATGTCCGGCGGCTGGATCAGGGTGCTGAACAGCACCATGCCGTCCTCGGTCGCGAGCCCGGCCAAAGTTGCGGCCATCGCCTGCGGATCGCTGGCGTGTTCGAGAACCTCGAAGCAGGTGACCAGATCGAACTGTCTCTCAGGCAGCGCGTCGCCGTTGCTGGCGAAAGGATCATAGGACGCGACGTCGGTGAAACCGTCGGCGTGAAGGAAGTCGCGCAGCGTGCCGCCGGCGCCGCCGAAATCCAGAACTCGCAGAGCAGTGCGATGCGCGCCGAACAGCCGCGCGATCAGCGCCGCGTTCGCCTGCGGCCGCTCCTCGTCGATCTCGGGATCGAAGCGGGCGTAGTCAGGGGTGTAGATGCGGGCGCGGAAATCGTCCGCGCTCCACTTGTCGGTCAGCGGGGTGAAGAGCAAGCCGCAGGCGCGGCAGCGGTAATACCAGACCGCGACGCCTGCGAGCTCGGTCGGACCGGTGGCGGGACGGAAGCAGAAATTGGCGAAATCGCAGACGTCGAACAAGACGGCCGTTTCGCCGCAAACCTTGCACGGCAGTGACGATGCCGCGGCTTCCATTCCCGGTCCGGGCAGTCGGTTCTACTTGTCGACGTCGGCGGCGACGCGGACCGTCTTCATGCGATCCGGGTTGGTCACCTGGCCGCTGCCCGGCGCGCCCTTCTTGATGCGGTCGACGTGCTCCATGCCCGACACCACCTTGCCCCAGACCGTGTACTGGCCGTCGAGCGAGGGATGGTCGGCCAGCATGATGAAGAACTGGCTGCGCGCCGAATTGGGGTCGTTGGTGCGCGCCATCGACGCCACGCCGCGCTTGTGCGGCTCGCGCGAGAACTCCGCCTTCAGCCGCTCGCCGGCGCCGCCCATGCCGGTGCCGTCGGGATCGCCGGTCTGCACCATGAAGCCGTCGATCACGCGGTGGAACGGCACGTTGTCGTAGACCTTGGCGCGGGCGTGGCGCTTGATCTGCGCCACGTGGTTGGGCGCCAGATCGGGGCGCATTTCGATGACGACGCGGCCCCATTCGAGCTCGATGTAGAGGGTGTTTTCCTTGTCCAAGGCGCTGGCCTCCCGGGTTGTAATCGCAGCGGCACAAAGCAGCGCCAGAGCGAGCGTGAGAAATCGCATGTTATGCCTACCGGTTCATGGTGCGAACGGCGAAGCGCCGACCTTGGCGGAGCGCGCAGGCGGAATCAAGCCTCGTTCTAGAGCTTGAAATCGAGCGGTATCTCGATGGTCGCCTCCATGGGCGGCCCGTTGTCGGTGCGGTAGAAGCGCCACAGCCAGACCGCGCGCACCGCCGACTCGTCGAGCTGGTCGTAGCCGCTGGAACGGGCGATGTCGATGCGCCGCGGCCGTCCGTCCGGCGCGATGACGGCCAGCAGCACGACGCGGCCCTGCAACCCGTTGGCGCGCGCCGCGCTGGGATAGGACGGCATCAGGCTGTTGCCGGCGCGACCGGGCGGCTTGGGCCGCACCACGACAGGCGGCATCTTGTGATCGGCGTCGGTTATCTGGTCGCGCGGCCGCGTCGCCGGCCGTGCCAATGCGATGGCGCCGGTGACTTCCGGCTCGGGTTCGGGCGGCTTGCGCGGCTCGGGCCGGGCGACGGCGGGTTTCGGCGGCTCGGGCTTGGGAGGCTCGGGCTTCGCGGGTTCGGCCTTTGGCGGCTCGGGCTTTTCCGGCGCCGGTTTGGGCGGCTCCGTTTTTGCCGGCTCGGCCTGCTCGGGCACCGGCATCGGCTTGTCCGTCGCCGTCGGATCGGCCTTGTCGGCGGCAGTGTCGCGCTCGTCGCCCTGTGGCGGCGTCGACTCGGCGCGCGTGGCGATGACGATCTGCTGCGGCGTGACGGGCGGTGGCGGCGTCGCTGGCGGTAGCTCCACCTTCTGCGGCTGCGGCTCAGGCTCCGGCATCGGCTTGGGCGGTTCCGGTTCGGCCTGCGGCGTCGGGGCGGGCGGCAGGGTCACGACCTGCACCGGTATCAGCTCGGGCGGCGGTTCGCGGCGGGCGGCGAACAGGTCGATCGGCACGAATATCGGGACCGATACCAGCAAATGCAGCAGCACCGAGGCGACGAGCGCCAGCACCAGGCGCCGCCGTTGGCGGGACGGCTGCCAGAAGAGGCCGTCGGAAGGACGTCTGGGCGCGGCGCTTTTCATCAGGCCCTGAATGTGGGCGATCCGGGGTCGCTATCCAAGCCCGTTCTCCGTGCTAGAAAGGCCTGGAAGCCGCAGAGCTGCGGCGAAATGACGGCAGGGAGGAAGGCGCATGGATCTCAAGCTGGCGGGCAGCAAAGTCCTGGTCACGGGCGCATCGAAGGGCATCGGACTGGCGGTTGCTTCGGCCTTCGCCGCCGAAGGCTGCAACGTCGTGCTGGTGGCGCGCACCCAGGAGACGCTGGCGGCCGCGCAGCAGCAGATCCGCCAGCGCCACAATGTCGGCGTCGAGACGCTTGCACTGGATATCGCCAAGCGCGGCAGCGCCGAAAACCTGGTCGAGGCGTTTCCCGACATCGACATTCTGGTCAACAACGCCGGCGCCATTCCCGGCGGCAATCTGGAGGCGATCGGCGAGGAGCTGTGGCGCCAGGCGTGGGAGCTGAAAGTATTCGGCTACGTCAATATCTGCCGCCAGTATTTCGCCCGCATGAAGGCGCGGCGCTCCGGCGTGATCGCCAACGTGATCGGCCTGGCGGCAACCCGCATGATGTTCGACTACATCGCCGGCACCATGGGCAATGCCGGTCTCGTCGCCTTCACCAAGGCGCTGGGCAGCAAGAGCGTCGACGCCAATGTGCGCGTGTTCGGCGTCAACCCGCCGATGACGGCGACCGACCGCATGGTCACGTTGTCCCGCACGAGGGCGCAGGAACAGTTCGGCGATCCCGAACGCTGGCGCGAGACCCTGAAGGGCCTGCCGTTCGACCGGCCGGCGACGCCGGAGGAGATCGCCGACGCGGTGGTGTTCCTGGCCTCGCCGCGCGCTTCCTACGTCTCGGGCATCGTGCTCGACATCGACGGCGGGTCGGCCAGCCGGAACGGCTGATCGGAAGCGGCTGATCAGAAACGGCCTTCGCCGTCGACCCGGCCGAGCCACATCGTGACCTCGTCGTCCGAGCTTTCGGGGCCTTCGAACAGGACGACGAAGCCGCCGGCGGGATGGCGGCGCAGCATCAGCGCGCGCCGCATCTTGTAGCCGCGATAGTTGACGCGGGCGCGCTCGATGCCTTCGCCGTCGAGCAGCACCAGAACCGCCGAGCGCGCTTCTTCGCCCTGCGCCTCCGAGCCGGCCATGGCGATGCCGCCGTTCGGCAGGGCCACCATGTCGTTGATCTCCTGATCGGCCGGCCCGGCGATCGGCCGGCGCCAGGCGATGCTGCCGTCGGCCCGCAGGCGGACCAGCTCGAGGAACTGGCTGGCGCCGGCGGCTTCCGTCACGGTCAATACATAGGCATCGCCGATCGGGCCGGGGGCGACGCCGCCGACCATGGTCAGCGACTGCCCGTCGCCAAAGAACAGGCGCCAGGCGGGCTGCCCGTCCGGCCGCAACTTCATGGCCGCGCCCTTGGCGGCGATGACGGCATTGCGCTCGTCGTAGGCGATATCGGCGAGCCCGCCGACCAGCGGCGCATTGCCGTCGGCCATGCGCAGCAGATCGGCGGAGTTGCCGCCGTCTTCGGCATCGCCGCTGAAGCGCCGGCGCCAGACCGGCAGCCCGTCGCTCGATACCGCCATGACCAGCGCCTCGATGCCGCCGCTCTTTTCCCGTCCGACGCTGCCCGACACCACCGCCCCGCCATCGGGGCCGACAAGCAGGTCCGACGCGGCACCAGGACCGAGTTCGCGCCGCCACAGGGCGTTGCCGGCGCCGTTCAGCCGCAGCAGCGTCAATTGCGGCTGCTCCTTGGGCGTCTCGTCGAGCAGCACCAGTGTGCCATCCGCGCCGACGGTGCGGGCGATCGCGGTGCTGGTCAGTTCCGCGCGGGGCGCGGGATTGCGCTCCCACAATCGTCGGCCGGCGGCGTCGTAGCGCACGATGCGCAGGCCGGGATCGAGATGCGGACCGTCCGCCAGCAAGGCGCCCAGCACGATGTCGCCGCCGGCTGCGACGTCGAGCGAGGTGATCGTCATGGCGATGCCCTCGAAGGGCTGCAGCAGGAAGCCCTTGATCGGCGCCTGTGCGCGGCCATCGGTTCCGGCGAGCGAAATCGCGACGCCGGCGAAGATCGCGGCGATCGAAGCGAGGGTGCGGATGGCGGGTGCCGGCATGGACGCATTTTGCGCCGAGTCGCGACGCCGTGCTACTGTCGAGCATTCCCCGCAAGTCGCAGGAGTACCCATGTCCGGCACGATCGACAGCGCCAGCCTCGACCAGATTTTCCGCAACGCCCGCACGCATAACGACTTTCTCAAGAAGCCGGTCGGCGACGACACTTTGCGCGCGCTGTACGATCTGATGAAGTTCGGCCCGACCAGCGCCAATTGCTCGCCGGCGCGCATCCTGTTCCTGCGCAGCGAGGAAGCGAAGCAGCGCCTGAAGCCCGCTCTCAGCGCCGGCAACTCGGCCAAGACGATGGCAGCGCCGGTCGTCGCGGTGATCGGCTACGATCTCGAGTTCTATGAAAAGCTGCCGCAGCTCTTTCCGCACAATCTCGACGCCCGTAACTGGTTCGCCGGCAACGAGCAGGCGATCTTCACCACAGCGTTCCGCAATTCCTCGCTGCAGGGCGCCTATTTCATGCTGGCCGCCCGCGCCGTCGGTCTCGACTGCGGGCCGATGTCGGGGTTCGACAACGCCAAGGTAGACGCCGAGTTCTGGCCGGGCGGCAAGGTGAAATCGAATTTCCTCTGCAATCTCGGCTACGGCGATGCCTCGACGCTCTTCCCGCGCAGCCCGCGCCTGGCCTTCGACGAGGCCTGCAAGCTGCTCTAAAGCGCGATCTGGGCGGCTGATCGAAAGCCGCCAGGGAGATCCCGACGCTCCGGTCGCAACAGGCCGGAGCGTCTTCGTTCGGGGCTCCCGATTCTCCAGACGACCGATTGACCTCGATCAAGGCCAGACAGCGCCGGCCGGCTATGGTTCAGGCTGCGGCGATGTTTTCGGTGGTATGGCGAACCGGGCCGGCACGGACCGAAGGCGATCGCCCATTGCCAGTTGCGGCTTGTATGGTGTCTGTGCAGTGACCCAGGAAGATCGCAAGAACCAGAGCGACGGCGCGAACGCCGCCGAATACGTGCTGGGGAATCTCCCGGCGGAGGACCGCCAGGGATTCGAACGCCGTCTCGACAACGAACCGGCGCTGAGCGATCTCGTCGGCAAATCGGAACGGCATTTCGACAACCTCGCCGGGCGCCTGGCGCTTGTGCGGCCGTCCGACGCCGTATGGCATGATGTCGAGCGAGCGATCCCGGAATTCGTCGGATCGGGCAGGGAGGCGCGACAGTCGATGTGGGGAAGCATCATACTCTGGAGACTGGCTGCCGCCGCCAGTCTGACGGCTGCGATCGTGCTGGCGTATTTCGTTGCAAGCGGGCCGATATCGAGCGGCGCGCAGCAGGGTACGCGCGAATTCGTCTGGGTGCTCAGCGATGGCCAGAAACGGCCGACCTTTGTGGTCAGGTACGACGAAGAGCGCAAGCTGATGACCGTGATTCCCCTAGATGTTCCAGTCGAAGCCGGCAAGGACATGCAGCTCTGGCTGATTCCGTCCTCCGGCTCCGCCGGACCTCGATCGCTTGGACTGCTGCAGCCAACGGGCCTGACCACGCTGCCGATCGGCGACGGCACGTTCGGAGCGTCGGCAGAGCCCGGCGTGCTTGCCGTCAGCGTGGAGCCGTCCGGCGGTTCCACGGCCGGTGCGCCGACCGGTCCGGTGATCCTGCAGGGCAAACCTACTTTGGTTCCGGCCGGTCCCTGAACCGCCTGCGGGCGTCTGGCCCGGCGCGACCCTTGGGTTTGAAGGGCGTTCGGCAGTTCAGGCGAACAGACGTTCCAGCTTGTCGAGGGCGCCGCTCCAGCCCTGTTCGTGGCCGTCGCGGGCGGCCTGATCGAAGAACTGTTCGTGGAACAGCGTGAACATGGTCTCGTCGCCCTCGGACTTGAAAGTCAGCGAGACCCGCGACTGGCGTTCGGGCATGGTGCGCCATTGCCAGGTGAAAGCGAGGCGCTGCGCCGGCACGACATCGCTGTATTCGCCGCTGACGTCATGCTGCTCGCCGTCTTCGGTGTGGAATACGATCCGGTAGCGGCCGCCGACCCTGACGTCGGTTTCGGCGCTTACCACCTTGCCGCTGTCGGGCCCGAACCACTGGACGATCATTTTCGGGTCGGTCCACGCTTCGAAGACCTTGGCCGCCGGAGCCTTGATGCGGCGCTTGAGGGTGAGGCTGGGTTTGGCGGACATGTTTGCCTTTCCACGAAAGCGGCCAGATGCCGAAGACGGACGTGCCAGAAGCGCCGGTAGTGCAGCAGCCAGACCATGGGATGCCACGCTCTTAGTAAACTTATTGGTTAAATATCTCTGGCCGATGCGGTTCTGTCAAGTTGCCGGCACCAGGCCGCTGCGATGGTTTCAATGCCGAACGGAAGCCAACCGGATTCCATTGCGGCGCGACGTTCTGGATTTGCGTAGAATCGTCGAGTGGGCATGTCCCAGGGGAAGGCATCGGAGCATGCCGGCGGGGGAAGGGTGGAGGATCGCCACAATCGTCGTTCGCCCAGTCTGTCCCTGATTCGGATCGGCTTGCTGCGGCCGCTTCTCGAGATGATGGGGAAATCGGGCGTCAACGTGCCGGCCATGGTCGGACGGACGGGCCTTGCCCGCCTGCCGCGCGATCTTGCCGCCTTCTATCCGTTCGGCGATGCGATGACGCTGATCAACCAGGCGGCGTTGCGAAGCGGCATCGAACATCTCGGCTACGTCTTCGCCCAGGCGCAGGGTCTGCGCTCGCTCGGCCCGTTCGGCGAATTCGTCGCCGGCGCGCCGACGCTGTATCGAGCGACATTGCGGGCCAATGCGACGATCCGATGGGTTTCGCCGTTTTCGAGCCTGACGATGCTCCGCGACGGACCGAGCGCCATCTGGCAGATCCGACATCCCGAGCGGTCGAACGGCTACAACTATCATGGCAGTCTGCATGCCATTTACCTGATGACGGAGCTGCTCAGGCTGGCGGCGCCGGCCGGTTGGCGGCCGACCGAGATTCGCATCGGCGAGCGGGCCCATCTGTCTCCAGTGTTGGAACAGCTCGTCGGCGCGCCGCTGCGGTTCGTCGAAAACGAATGGTCCATCGTATTTCCCAGGAGCCTGCTCGCGCTGCCGATGAGACGGCCGTCCTGGTGCACGGCCAACTACACCCACGCTGCTCTTGAAGAAACGGCGCTTGCCGCCGACCTTGCGGTCTCGGTCAGGGCTCTGGCGCGCTCGATGCTGGCGACGGGGCAGGCCAACGAGGAGCTGTTCGCCCGCATCATGGATCTGCCGAAGCGGACGTTTCAGCGCCGGTTCCATGATCTCGTCGGGGCGCCGTTCCGCAGTTTCCTCGCCGAACTTCGTTTCCAGGAGGCGCAGCGCCTGATCGCCGATCCGCAAAGCCGGTTGCGCGACGTTGCGGCTGCTCTCGGCTATACCGAGCAGGCCAATTTCACGCGCGCCTTCGCCAAGTGGTCCGGCATGTCGCCCACCGAGTACCGCCTGCAGATCGGAATCGGATCGACGCCTGCGCCTGTCCCCGAAACTGGGAATGACGCGCCGATCGAGAAGCGCGCGTAGCGCCGGTTCGCGCGGCCGTTCTACTCAACGTGCCGTCACGGCCATGAATGATCCGGAAGGACTGATGTCACGCGGGCTTTTCGCCGCTCTTCAGCATGGCCGCAGCCTGATGGGCTGCCGCAGCGCCAGCCGGCGCATCGCCGGAGACCTGGACCACCGGAATGGCGAAATGAATCCCGGCTTCCTCGAATCTCTTCTTGATCAGCGCATTCGCCCGTCGGCGCAGGACGAACTGCTTGCCTGGTTTGGTCATCACTTTGAGCCGGATGGCGACGCCGAAATCGCCGAACTGCTCGACGCCCTGCATCTTCAGAGGTTCGATGATATCGGGCCCCAGGTCCGCATCCTCGGCCAGCTCGCGCCCGATCTGCTTGACGATCTTCTTGGCCTTGTCGAAGTCGGAGCCGTAGGCGAGGCTTATGACCATCTTGTCGATCACCCAGTCGCGGCTCATGTTCTGGATCGCGCCTAGTTCGCCGAACGGCACGGTGAACAGAGGCCCGCGATGGTGCCGCAGCTTGACCGATCGCAGGCTGAAGGATTCCACCACGCCCTTGTAGCTGCCGCTCTGGATGTATTCGCCGACCCGGAACGAATCGTCCAGCAGGTAGAAGATGCCGCTGAACACGTCCCTGACCAGTGTCTGGGCGCCGAAGCCGACGGCCACGCCGATCACGCCAGCGCCGGCGATCAGCGGGGCGATTTCGACGCCGAATGCGGCGAGGGCCATCAGCACGCCCAGCACGACGAGGACGATGCCGACGACATTGCGCAGGATCGGCAGCAGCGTACGCATGCGCGCATCGCGCCGCGCCGCGTCGCCGGAAGCTTCGCTGCGAGCGTCGCCGCCTGCGAGCGCTTTTTCGATCATGGCGTTGAGTACGCTCCAGCTCAGATCGATCAGAAGCACGATCACGAGCGCATGCGCGCCGGACTGCACGATCCTGTCCAGCGGGCCGCCGCTGCCGCTGACCACGCCGACGAAATCGATGCGCCACGCATCAAGCAGGATGACGACCGCGCCGACCACGAGAACCGCGCGGATAAGCCGATCGATGGCGACCACGAGGACTGGCGAGGCATCGCCTGCCGCTTCCCCGTTGTCTGCCGGTCGGAAAAGATGCCGAACGACGATCCGCTGCACCAGAATTGCCAGGCAGAGCAATGTCCCGATCAGCAGAAGGTTGAGAACCGTCTTCGCGCCCGCGACCCAGGTGAGCCAGACCGCAAGAGTAAGAAGCGTCATCGCGAGGCGGGCGAATGGAAACGAACCGGCGGCGGCGGCGTGCGGGCGTCGCCACGTCGTATCGAGCACGATCGCAACAATGCCGATGCCAATGGCATATACCACCAGCTGGCGAATCTCCAATCGGGCGCCGAGCGTCCCCAGCACCGCGGCGAACGCCCATCCGAAAAAGAAGATCACCGCGATCGCGATCAGCCGTCGCCGCCACCAAGTCGATTCCGACGTCGTCAACGGGACCATGCGAAGTGGTGCAGCATCGTTCGGATGCTTGCCTGGCCCGAAGCCGGTCCGCAGCGCGGCAGCGACAAGGTAGACAGCGCCTGCGGCGGCAAGAAAGGGAAGAACCAGCAGGCCGATCCCGGCGGGCCAGTGCAGAACGAGAAAGGCCGCTATCGCGGCCAGCGCTGCGACGGCCACCTCGCCAAAGTTCAGCATGGCGAGGACGGCTATTCTTCGGAGTCTGGTCGACTGGTCTGGAACGTTTCCGTCTCCCGTCGTCGTGCGGACCGAGCGGGTTGCGCGTCGGAAGCCGAATGCGGCCACGGCGGCCGAAAGAATAACGACGACGATGGCGCCGCAGAACCTCGTCAGGGACCAGTCGTGGAGCGAGCGGAGAAAGACATCGAACAGCCGCTCCAGTTCCGACGGAAGTCCAGGAAGAGCGACGACAAGCGACTCAACGTGCCTCTCGACGGCCGCAAGCCGCGCCGACCAGAGCGCCTCCATGCTCGCGGGGTCGCCAGAACCAGCGGTCGCCGGCGAAACGTTCTGGGCCAGCGCGAGCCCGCTCATGCCGCTCAGAGCGAGCGCAATGCCTGCGGGAGCGCTAAGCCGCAGCAAGGCTTGGTTCACGGCCATTGTTCAGGTCCCCACAATTTCAGCACGTGCCAGCGCAATCGGCGGTGCGTTTAGTTGTTATCCCGTCGATAGAGCCGGATTTGCCTTGTCATTTTGCGCCAGCACGGGAAGACGAGTCGAGCGGGAGGGGGCGGGCGGGCATCGTCCCGGGCGACAATGGCGGCGGCGAGACCAAACGCAGGAGAACCGAACAGAGAATCGCGGCTCGAACGTCCATTGGTGCCCCAGGCCGGACTCGAACCAGCACGTTGTCGCCAACAACAGATTTTGAGTCTGCCGCGTCTACCAATTCCGCCACTGGGGCACAGGGGCGGGGCGGATAAAAGCCGAACGGGCGGTGCGGGTCAACAGCCGCCATGGCCCCAGGAAGACCCGCAGGGCGAAAAGCCGGGCGGCGGCGCGGGACGGGTACGCTCCGCTAGGCTATAAGTCGCCGGCAGAACGAAGAAATCGCAGGAGGAAAGCGTGTCGCATCCCAGCATCCATGCCCGGAACAATCCCGGCAAGCCGGCCTATGTCATGGCTGGATCTGGCGAAACGGTGACGTACGGAGAACTCGACACCCGCTCCAACCAGGGCGCGCATCTGTTCCGCTCCCTCGGTCTCAAGCCGGGCGACCATATAGCGCTGTTCCTCGACAACAATCCGCGCTTCTTCGAGATCTGCTGGGCGGCGCAGCGCTGCGGGCTGTACTACACGGCCATCTCCTCGCGCCTGACCGCCGCCGAGGTCGACTACATCGCCGGCGACTGCGCGGCGCAGGTCTTCATATCGGGGCCGGCCGTCGGGGCGGTGGCGCAGGAAGTCGCTGGCAAGCTCGCTACGGTGCGACGCTATTTCTCCGTCCAGACCACGATGCCGGGCTACGAATCGTGGGAGGAGGCGCGCGCCAGCCAGCCGACGACGCCGATCGCCGACGAGGTCGCCGGCTACGACATGCTCTATTCGTCGGGCACCACGGGGCGGCCAAAGGGCATCAAGGCGCCGTTCCTGAACGAGCCGATCGACGCCGTCAATCCGCTGCTCGACCTGTCGCGCAAGCTCTACGGCATCGACGAGAGCACGCTCTATCTTTCGCCCGCGCCGCTCTATCACGCGGCGCCGCTGCGCTTCAACATGACGATCATGCGCATGGGCGGCACGTCGCTGATCATGGAGCATTTCGACGCCGAGGAGTATCTGCGGCTGGTCGAGAAGCATCGCGTGACCCACAGCCAGCTTGTGCCCACCATGTTCGTGCGCATGCTGAAGCTGCCGGAAGAGGTGCGGAAGAAGTACGACGTCTCGTCGCTGAAATGCGCCATTCATGCCGCCGCGCCCTGTCCGGTCAAGGTCAAGGAGCAGATGATCGCGTGGTGGGGGCCGATCCTGACCGAGTATTACGCCGGCACCGAAGGCAACGGCTTCTGCGCCATCAACTCGACCGACTGGCTGGCGCACAAGGGATCGGTCGGCCGGGCGCTGATCGGCCAGCTGCGCATCCTGGGCGAGGACGGCGAGGAAATGCCGGTCGGCGAGCCGGGCGTCATCTACTTCGCCGAAGGGCGGCCGTTCTCCTATCACAACGATCCCGACAAGACCCGCCAGGCGTTCAACGACAAGGGCTGGTCGACCTTGGGCGACATCGGCTACGTCGACGCCGAGGGCTATCTCTACCTGACCGACCGCAAGGCCTACATGATCATCTCCGGCGGCGTGAACATCTATCCGCAGGAGGTCGAGGATCTGTTGGTGACGCATCCGAAAGTGGCCGACGTCGCCGTCTTCGGCGTGCCGAGCGAGCAGTTCGGCGAGGAGGTCAAGGCCGTGGTGCAGGCGGCCGATCCGCGCGCCGCCGGCCCGGCGCTGGCGCAGGAGCTGATCTCCTTCTGTCGCGAGCACCTGTCGCCGATCAAGTGTCCCAAGAGCGTCGACTTCGAGGCCGAACTGCCGCGCCATCCCACTGGCAAGCTCTACAAGCGTCTGTTGCGCGACCGCTACTGGGGCGACAGCAAGAAACGCATCGCCTGAGCCGGCGGCGTTCCGCCCTGCGTACCGCTGCCATCCGTTCTGCGGCACTGCAGCGAAGCCGCAAGCCGCTGGGCAATACGGCGTTGTCGCTCACATACCCCCGTGTTACGGTCCCGACCAACAAGGGGAAATAACCCCGGCGGAAGTCAAATAGGGAGGAACGAAGACATGCCCCGCATGCCTGTTGTTGCGCGCGCTTGTGCGCTCGCTTTTGGTTCGATCGCGTCGCTGGCGCTGCTGGCGCCTGTTGCGGCTCAGGCCCAGGACAAGGTCGATGGTCCCAAGCTGAATTGGCAGCTCTCCGTCTGGGGCAATCCCCGCGCCTTCACCAAGGGCATCGAATACGTCGCCGCCGAGGCCGAGAGGCGCACCGGCGGCAATTTCAAGATCAAGATCGGCTACGGAGACACGTTGTCTCCGGCCAAGGAAAATCTCGACGGCATCAAGATCGGCGCTTTCGAGATGGCGGCGATCTGCACCGCATACCATCCCGGCAAGACGCCGGCGTCGCTTGCGGCCGACTTGCCGTTCATGCCGCTTTCCAATCCGGACGTCGCCATCGCCGTGTATGAGGCGATGTACAAGCATCCGGCCGTCATCGCGGAGATGAAGCAGTGGGACGCCCAGATTCTGATGGCCGGCCTCCTGCCGCAGTACGAATTCATGGGGGTGGGCGATCCGCCGCTGACCGTTGACGCCTGGAAGGGCCGCCGCGTGCGCGCGCTCGGCGGGCTTGGCGAGGCCATGCGGCTGATCGGCGCGAATACGGCGTCGCCGCCGGCCGCCGAAGTCTATACCGCGCTCGATCGCAAGACGGTCGACGCTGCCTCGTTCCCCTTCTCCTACGCGCATGCTTCCTACAAGCTGCACGAGATCAGCAAGTGGTGGACGACCAACATGTCGCCCTCCACCACGAACTGCCCGACCGTGGTTTCGATCACCGCCTGGAACAAGTTGCCGCCGCAGTATCAGAAGCTGCTGACCGAGGCCCGTCTTGGCGCCTATGAAGAACTCAAGAAGGCGTACAAGGAAGCGGATGACAAGAACATCCCGGATTTCAAGGCGCGCGGCCTGACTCCCATCACCTATCCGCCGGAGGAGCTGGCGAAGTTCCAGGCGATCGGCGGCAAGCCGGTTTGGGACAAGTGGGTCGAGGACAACAAGGACAAGTTTCCGGCCGAAGAGCTGATCAAGCTGATCCTCGACACCGCGAAGAAGGCCGGCGCGTCCTGACGCGCCGCGATTGCTAGCCAGACCAGGCGTTCACTCCGATGAATGTCCGGACCTCGGGCGGCCCCGCCGGAGAGGCGGGGCCGCTGAGCCGTTTCGATGCGGCGTACAGCCGCATCGAGAACGTTTTCGCGTTCATTGCCGCGATAGCGATTTTCTTCGTCATGGGCGTCGGCATCGCCGAAGTCGTTTTGCGCACGGTCTTCAATTTCTCGATCTTCGGTTATCTGGATCTGATCGAACTGACGATGGCGGTATTCGCCTTCCTCAGCGCCGCCTATTGCCAGCGCTTCGGCACGCATATCCGGATGGATCTGGTCGTCAGTCTGCTCAAGGGTCGCGTCCAGCACGTCGTCGAATGCATTGCCATCGTTGCGGCGCTGGTCGCGGTCGCCATCCTGATCAAGGCGACGACCGACCATTTTCTGCGCAGCTACAACAGTGGCGACAGCACGATCGACGCCACGTTGCTGGTCTGGCCGTCCAAGCTGATGGTGCCGATCGGGCTTAGCCTCCTGTGGCTTCGACTGCTGCTCAATTTCGTCGGATTCGTGCGACTGATCGCCTATCCGGACGCCGAACGCGTTGCCGTGCCGCCGCCGCCGGGCGGCGGCCATGGCGGGCATGACGAGGAGCACGCCTGATGGAGCCGTTGACCATCGGCGTCGTCGGCTCGATCGCGCTGATCGTGCTCGTCGTGCTCGGCGTCCGCGTCGCCTTCGCCGCCGCGCTCGTCGGCATTCTGGGCCTCGTCTACATGCGCGGCTGGCCCGCCGGCATCGGCATTTCGGGCCTGATCCCGCATGCCGAGACCACGCATTACACGCTCAGCGTCCTGCCGATGTTCATCCTCATCGGTTATCTCGCTTTCTATGCCGGCATCACGCGCGGGCTGTTCGACGCGGCCCGCAAGTGGCTGGCGCGGGTGCCGGGCGGTCTGGCCGTCGCCACGATCTTCGCGACCGCGGGTTTCGCCGCCGTCTCGGGCGCCAGCACGGCCACGGCGGCGGTGTTCGCCCGCATCGCCATTCCCGACATGCTGCGCTTCGGCTACGACAAGCGGCTCGCCGCCGCCTGCGTCGCCGCCGGCGGCACGCTGGCCTCGCTGATTCCGCCCAGCGCCATCCTGGTGATCTACGGCGTCATCGTCGAGGAATCGGTCGGCCGTCTTCTGGTTGCAGGCTTCATTCCAGGCATCATTTCGGCCATCGTCTACGCGGCGGCCATCATCATCCGGGTGAAGATCAATCCCGAGATGGCGCCGCCGGTCACCGAGCGGTTCACGCTGCGGGAGAAACTCGTCGCCTCGCAGGGCTTCTGGCCCATTCTCTTCGTCGTCGGCTTCGTCATGGGCGGCATCTATCTCGGCTGGATGACGCCCACCGAGTCGGGCGCCTGTGCGGCCGGCGTCGTGCTGCTGATGGCGATCGCTCGCCGCCAGATGGGCTGGGGCGATTTCGGCAAGGCGCTGATGGAAACGGCGCGGCTGACGGTGATGATCTTCACCATCATTTTCGCGTTGCTGATCTTCGTGCGCTTCCTCGGCTTCGCCGGCATCCAGGAGGCGTTCAAGGGCTGGATCGTCGAACTGCCCCTGCCGCGCTTCGTCATCCTGCTGATCATCCTGGCGATCTATTTCGTCCTCGGCATGTTCATGGATGCGATCGGCATGCTGATGCTGACGCTGCCGGTCATCTTCCCGGCCATCGTGGCGCTGGGCTACGATCCGATCTGGTTCGGCATCATCGTCGTCAAGCTGGTCGAGATCTGCCTGTTGACGCCGCCGGTCGGCCTCAATTGCTACGTCGTCAACGGCGTCAGACCGGACATACCGCTGGATCAGATATTCCGCGGCGTCTGGCCGTTCGTTCTCGCCGATCTGGCGGTGATCGGCCTGTTCATCGCCATTCCGGAGATTGTCACTTTCCTGCCGAACGCTATGCTGGGCAACTGATGTCACCCGGCAGCGTAAATGTCACAGCGTTCAGGTAGCGGGACCCAGCACAGCTACCGTCACCTCGGCCTGCTCCTGATCGTCCTGTGCTTCGTCATGGGCATGGTCAGTCGCGGGCTGACCGACGCGTTCTCCGTCTTCGTGCTGCCGATCGGCGAGACCTTCGGCGTCGATCGCGCCGCCGTGACCGGCATCTATGCCGTCGCCATGCTGGGCATCGGTTTCGGCGGTCCCCTGGCCGGCATTCTGGTCGACCGTTTCGGGCCACGACAGCTGGTCGTGGTGGGGGTCGCCGCCATGGGGCTGGGCATGGCGCTGTCGGCGCTGGCCGAGGCGGTCTGGCAGTTCTACCCCACCTTCGGGCTGCTGGGCGGCGTCGGCTGCGCCGCCCTTGGGTCGGTCATGCAATCGTCGCTGCTGGGGCGCTGGTTCAGCCGGCGGCTCGGCACCGCCTTGGCCGTGTCCTATTCGGCCAACGGCGTCGGCGTCATGATCATGGCGCCCGCCGCCCAGCTGCTGATCGAGGCCTACGGCTGGCGCGTCGCCTATGGCGTGCTGGGTGCTGCCGTACTGCTGCTGCTGGTGCCGATTCTCGTCCTGCCCTGGCGGCTGATCGCCGCCGGCCACCCCGATCTGGTGCGGCCGGTGACCATGGATGGCGGGACGGAGCCGGTCGCCGCGCCCAATCTGCGCACGGCGCTTACCAGCGCGCCGTTCTGGAACCTGTGCGCCACGTTCTGTCTGACCTCGGTCGGTATCTATTCGCTGACGCCCCAGACCGTCGCCTATCTCATCGAGCGCGGCGTCAGCCCGCTCGAAGCGGCCGGCGCCATCGGCGTCATGGGGCTGCTGATGCCGGTCGGCATGATCGGTTTCAACTGGCTGGCCGACCGCGGCGGCCGGCGCTTTTCCGTCGTCGCCAGTTACGGCTGCACCATGGCCAGCATCGGCGCCCTGCTGGCGTTCTCCGGGCCGCAGGATTTCTGGCTGATGGCGGTGTTCGTCGGGCTGTTCGGCATCTCGATGGGCTCGCGCGGGCCGATGATCTCGACCTTGGCGACGCTGCGATTCCGCGGGCCGCATCTGGGGCGGATCTACGGCTCGATCACCCTGGCCATGGGTCTGGGTGGCGCGTTCGGCGCCTGGGTCGGCGGGTTCGCGCACGATCTGACGGGCGGCTACACGGCGGTGATGATGGTGTCGCTCGGCGGCCTGCTGCTGGGCGGCATTCCCCTGCTGATCGAGGCCGATCGCCAGACGCGCATCGAACGCGGCGAGGTGCGCTAGGTTTTTTGCGCGAAGGCCAGCGCCTGCTCCAGCCGGTCGTTGCCCCAGAACAGCTCATCGCCGACCGTGAAGCTCGGTGCGCCGAACAGCCCGAGCCGCTGCGCTCTTTCGGTCTGCGCCTTCAGGCGGGCCTTGTTGGCATCCAGCGCGGCCGCTTCGGTTGCGGCGGCTGGATCGACGTTCAAGCCTTTCAGGATCGAGGCGATCACGGCGGGGTCCGAAATCTCCCGGTCCTCGGCGAAATTGGCGCGATAGACGCCGCGCACGAAATCGCCGATCCACGGCGCTTCGTCATGCGCCAGCGCGATGCGGGCCGCCAGCAGTCCGTTGCGCGGGAAGGCGGACGGCTGCCGCAGTTTCAGGCCGTAGTCTGCAGTCAGGCGCTCCATGTCGCGCCACATGTAGCGGCCCTTGACCGGATAGATGTTGAAGGGCGAGTTGTTCCAGCCTTGCGCTGCGAAGATCGGCCCTAGCAGAAAGGGCCGCCACTCGACGCTCACGCCGGCCGCGGTGGCCATACCCTCGATGCGTTCCGCCGCCAGCCAGGAATAGGTGCTGGCGAACTCGAACCAGAACTCGATCCGGCCGGCCATCTATTCCGCCGGATGCGGCGCGGGCTTGGCTTGCGGCGAAGCGGCCGCCGCTTCGGTCTGCCGGGTGCGGGCGAGCAGCGTGTAGAAGGTCGGCACGACGAACAGGGTCAGCAGCGTGCCGAGCAGCAGCCCGCCCACGATCACCCAGCCGATCTGCTGCCGGCTTTCGGCGCCGGCGCCGGCTGCCAGCGCCAGCGGCACCGAGCCCAGCACCATGGCGCCGGTGGTCATCAGGATGGGGCGCAGGCGCAGCACGGCCGCCTCGATCACCGCGTCGCGCTTGCTGCGGCCTTGCTCCTGGAGCTGGTTGGCGAATTCGACGATCAGAATGCCGTGCTTGGTTATGAGCCCAACCAGCGTCACCAATCCGATCTGACTGTAGATGTTCATGGTGCCGCCGGTCAGGCTCAAGGCCAGCATGGCGCCGGCGCCCGACAACGGCACTGTCAGCATGATGATGAACGGGTCGATGAAGCTCTCGAACTGGGCGGACAGCACCAGGAAGATGAACAGCACGGCGAGGATCAGCGTGACCCAGAATCCGCCGCTGGCCGACTTGAATTCGCGGCTGTTGCCCGAGTAGTCGAAGATCGTGCCCGGCGGCAACTGCGCCGCCTCCTGCTCGAGGAAGTTCAACGCCTCGCCCAGCGAATAGTCGGGCGCCAGATAGGCGGTGATGGTCGCCGAGCGCAGCTTGTTGAAGTGGTTCAGCTCGCGCGCCGCCACCGTCTCCTTGAACGACACGAGGTTGGAAAGCGGAATCATCTGCCCCGACGCGGCGCGTACGAAAATGCGATCGAGGTCGTCGGGGTTGGTGCGATCGGCGTCGGCGACCTGCACCATGACGTCGTATTGCTTGCCGTTCTGCTTGAAACGGGTCACCTGTCGGCCGCCCATCATGGTTTCGAGCGTGCGGCCGATGACCTCGACCTCGATGCCGAGATCGGCCGCCTTCTCGCGATCGACGCTGACGCGGATCTCCGGCTTGTTGAGCTTGAGGTCGGTATCGACGTTCAGAAGGCCTGGATTGGCGCGGGCCTTGGCCAGAATCTGGTCGGCCGCCTTCTGCAATTCGCTGTAGGGCCCGGACGTCTGCAGCACGAACTGCACCGGCCGTTCGATGGCGCTTTGACCCAGCGACGGCGGATTGCTCGGACCGCCGAAAATGCCGGGGATCGAGAATATCTTCGGCTGCAGCGACGTCACCACCTGCTGCTGCTTGATGTCGCGATCGCGCCAGTCGACCAGCCGGGCGAAGGAAATGACGTTGTTGACCTGCGGGAAGCCGACGATCAGGAAGTAGGTGGCGACCTTGGGCGTTTCCGACAGGATCTGCTCGATCCGCCGGCCATAGTCGAAGGTGTAGTCGATGGTCGATCCTTCCGGCGCGATGCCGAAGGTGATGACGGTGCCGCGATCCTCGGTCGGCGTGAGCTCGCTCTTGAGCGAGAGCGTCAGGAAGACGGCGCCGACGACGGTTACGAGCCAGAGCAGGCCGACGATCGGGCGAACCTTCAGCGACAGCGTCAGGATGCGGCGGTAACCGCCGTTCAGCGCTTCGAGGAAGCGTTCGCCGGCCATGTAGATGCGGCTGTGCGAGGATTGGTGCTTGAGCAGCTTCGAACACATCATCGGCGTCAGGGTCAGGGCGACGAAGCCCGAAACCAGCACCGAGCCGGCCAGCGCCAGCGCGAACTCGGTGAACAGCCGGCCGGTGCGGCCGGTCTGGAACGCCACGGGCGCGTAGACCGCGGCCAAGGTGATGGTCATGGCGATGACGGCGAAAGCGATCTCGCGGGCGCCCTTGAGTGCGGCGTCGAACGGCTTCATGCCTTGCTCGACGTAGCGACTGATGTTTTCCAGCATGACGATGGCGTCGTCGACCACCAGGCCGATGGCGAGCACCATGGCCAGCAGGGTCAGCGTGTTGATCGAGAAGCCGAACACCAGCATCAGGGCGAAAGCGCCGATCAGCGACACGGGGATGGTCACCAGCGGAATGATCGTGGCCCGCAGCGAGCGCAGGAACAGGAAGATCACGATGATCACCAGCACCACGGCTTCGCCGATGGTGTGGAACACGTTGTCGATCGAGCGGTCGATGAAGATCGAGGAATCGTAGCCGACGCCGACCTTCATGCCCTCGGGCGCCTCGGCCTCGATGCGCGGCAGCTCCTGGCGCACGCCCGTGGAGACGTCGAGCGGATTGGCCGTCGCCTGCTTGATGACGCCGAGCGCCACCGCGTTGCTGCCGTTGAAGCGGGCGATTACCCGGCTGTCGCGCGGCCCCAGCTCGGCGCGGCCGACGTCGCGCAATCGCACGAGATAGCCGTCGGCGTCGCGCAGGATCAGCCGCTCGAACTGCTCCGGCGTGCGCAGATCGGTTTCCGTCATGATGGTGAATTCGCGCGCCTGGCTTTCGATGCGGCCGGCCGGAATTTCGACGTTCTGCCGGCGCAGCGCGGTTTCCACGTCCTGCGGCGTCAGGTTGTAGGCGGCCAGACGCGCGCGATCGAGCCACAGCCGCATCGAATAGCGGCGCTCGCCGAAAATGCGCACGCCCGAGACGCCGGGAATGTTCTGCAGGCGGTCCTTGACGAAGCGGTCGGCGTAGTCGGTGATTTCCAGCGACGAATGGCGGTCGGACGAGAAGGCCAGGTAGATGATCGGTTGCGCGTCGGCCTCGACCTTCTCGATCACCGGCTCGTCGATGTCGTCGGGCAGTTGCTGGCGCACCCGGCTGACGCGGTCGCGCACGTCGGCCGCGGCGCCGTCGGGATCGCGGTTGAGGCGGAAGCGCACGGTGATCTGGCTGCGCTCGGCGCGGCTGACCGAGCTCAGCACGTCGATGCCGTCGATGCCGGAGAGCGAATCCTCGAGCGGCACAGTGATCTGGCTTTCCACGATCTCGGCGCTGGCGCCGCGATAGACCGTGTTCACGTTGACCACCGGCTCGTCGATATTGGGATATTCGCGCACCGACAGGCGCTGGTAGCTGATGAATCCCACCAGCAGGATCACCAGGCTCATCACCGTGGCGAAGACCGGACGCCGGATCGACAGCTCGGGCAGGGTCATGCTCGGATCTTTCCGCTAGTTGGTCTTGCGCTCGCCGCCGGCCGCCGGCTCGCTCTGGGCGCCGGTGCGCGGGGCGATCGGGGTCGAGCCCGGCGCCGGCACCACCGTCACCGCCGAACCGTCGCGCACCTTGAGCTGGCCGGCCGTCACGATCGAATCGCCCGGCGACAGACCCTCGACGACTTCGACCGATCCGGCGCGGCGCAGGCCAAGCTTGACCTGCGTGTTGACGATCTTGCCGTCGACGATGCGGTAGACGAAGGTCTTCTCGCCGATCGGGATGATGCTCTGTTCGGGAATGAACAGAGCGTTCTCGCGCACCGCCAGGGTCAGCGACACGCGCGCGAACAGGCCGGGACGCAGGATGTCGCCGGGATTGTCGATGCGCGCGCGCACGACGATGGAACGCCCCGCCTGGTCGATCAGCGGGTTGATGGCGTAGATGCGGCCCATGAAGGTGCGGCCGGGGAACGCGTCTACCGTCACGTCGATCCTGGCGCCGTCCTTGACCGACGGCAGGAAGATCTCCGGCACGCGGAAATCGATCTTCAGAGGGTCGATCTGCTCGAGATTGACGATGTCGGCGCCGGGGCTGAGATAATCGCCGACGCTGACCCGCCGCAACCCTGTGATGCCGTCGAACGGCGCGACGATGCTCATCTTCTCCAGCCGCGCCTTGGCCAGGGTGATGTCGGCCTGGGCGCTCAGCAGGCTGGCGCGGGCCTCGTCCAGCGCCTTGACCGTGCCGGCGTTGCGCGCCACCAGCGTCTGGGCGCGTTCGAAGTTGGATTTGGCCAGCGCCAGCTGCGCCTCCGCCTGGGCGAGATTGGCGCGCTCGACCGAATCGTCCAGCCGCACCATCACCTTGCCCTTGGCGATTTTCTCGCCCTCGCGGAACGACAGCTCGGCGACGCGCCCGGTGACCTCGGGGCGGATCATGACGGATTCGAATGAGCGGAAGGTGCCGATCGCCAGCGTCTCGCGCTTGGCGGTATCGACGGCGACCTTTACCGCCTCGACCGGCACGGCGAAGCCGCCTGGCGGCCCCGCCGGCTTGGCGGCCGGCGCCGCGGCCTGCTGGCCGCCGCCTGCCGGCGTACCCTGGCTGAGGCCGCCCCGGTTGCTGTACCACCACGCGCCCGCCGCGGCGGCAACCAGCAACACCAGCGCCACGATCATCGTGGGCTTCCTGCCCGACCCTGCCTTCTTCATTTGCCGTCCGTTTTCTTGCTGCAACGCAGCATGATTTTGTCTGCTTCTAGATACCGGAGTCTTGGATATACGGCAAATCGCTGGCCGAAATCCCCTTCTGGTCACCGCCGCCGCAATTGCGGGATATGACGCGCGCTGCTACACAGCGACGCCGGCCGAACAGCGATGGTTGCCCATGTTCCGACGTTTGTACGACTGGATGATGCGGCTGGCCGGCCATCGCCGCGCGCTTCCCGCGCTCGCCGCCATTTCCTTCGCCGAAAGCTCGTTCTTCCCGATCCCGCCCGACGTGATGCTGGTGCCTATGGTGATCGCCCAGCGCAGCAAGGCGTTCCTGATCGCCGGCGTCTGCACCCTCGCTTCGGTCATCGGCGGGCTGTTCGGCTACGCCATCGGCTTTTTTCTCTTCGAGACCATCGGCGCCTGGGTGATTTCGGTCTACCACCTTGAAGGCGCCATGCAGACGTTCCGGGACGAATTCGCCCAGTACGGTACCTGGATAATCCTCGTCAAAGGCCTGACGCCCATACCCTACAAGCTGGTTACCATAGCCTCCGGGGTCGCCCAGTTCGATCTTTTCACCTTCATCTGGGCCTCGATCGTCACCCGCGGCGCGCGGTTTTTTCTCGTTGCCGCCCTGCTGTGGAAATTCGGCGAGCCGATCCGCGCCTTCATCGAAAAGCGCCTCGAACTCGTCACCTGGGTTTTCCTGGCGGCGCTGGTGGGCGGCTTCGTCGTGGTCAAGTATCTGCTCTAGAACGGCTTTGCTTGCGACCGCTTGGCGCTGGCCTCGGGCCGTCGCCCGCCCCATAGTCTGCGCATGACAGCCGCTTCGCTCGCCTCCGCCTGGTTCTGGCGCACGCCGCGCAACGCCGCGCTGGCGCCGCTTGGCGTGAGTGGGGCGCTGCTGCTGGGGGCGCTGGCGTTTCAGTATGTCGGCGGGCTGGCGCCGTGCGCGCTGTGTCTCGATCAGCGCTATGCGCATGGCGCGGCCCTCGTCCTGGCTGCTGGCGGATTGCTGGCGCGCGGCCGGACGGGCTGGGCGCTGGTCGCGCTGGCCGGACTGGCCATGGTGGTTTCAGCCGGCATCGGCGCCTTCCATGTCGGCGTGGAGCAGAAATGGTGGGCCGGGCCGACCGGCTGCAGCGGCGGCAGTCTCGTCGGACTGGATGCGGCCGAGGCGATGAAGCGGCTGATGGAAACGCCCGTCGTGCGGTGCGACGAGGTGCCGTGGTCGCTGTTCGGCATTTCGATGGCGGGATGGAACATGATCGTCTCGGGCGTTGCCGGCATTCTGCTGGCAGTCGGGGCGAGCCTGCGCCTGGCGAGGATGCCGCGATGAACGAGCCTGGCGACAACGCAGAGCGACCCGTGCCGCCGCGCCGCACCGGCGAGGGCCGGCA
>JBDZUM010000009.1:23327-25031 GCA_040255215.1 Rhodospirillaceae bacterium | reverse complement strand
CTGTTGCAGCCGATCTGGCATGTCGCGGGCTTCGCGCTCGGTGCGGCGACGGCGCTGATGGGCGAGAAGGCGGCCATGGCCTGCACGGTCGCGGTCGAGGAAGTCATCGACGAGCACTACGCGAAGCAGGCGGCTCAGCTTGGCGACGACGAAAAGCCCTTGCGCGAAACGATCGAGGAGTTCCGGGCGGAGGAACTCGAGCATCGCGACGAGGCGCTGGTCCAGGGCGCCGAACAGGCGCCCGGCTATCCGGCGCTGAGCGCCGGCATCAAGGCCGCCTCGCGCCTGGCGATCTGGCTGTCGACCCGATTCTGAAGGCGTACCGATTCGCTCGCCAGCCGCACCGGCTGTTCTGCGAATCTTTCGGCCGTATCTGGCGTGCCGTCGTTCATGCACTTATGGTTTGCCGGCAACAAGGAGGCAGCCTGGCATGATCCGCAACAATCCCGTATCGCAGGCACGAATCGATCTGGCGGCGGCGCTGCGTTCGGCGGCGCGGCTCAATCTGCACGAAGGCGTCTGCAACCATTTCTCGGTCGTCGTGCCCGATACCGACGATCGGTTCCTGATCAATCCGCAGGGGCTGCACTGGTCGGAAGTGACGGCGGCCGACATCGTCATGACCGACGCCAAGGGCAACATCGTCGAGGGCAAGCACCCGGTCGAGCCGACGGCCTTCTTCATCCATGGCCGCATTCATATCGGCAAGCCGTCGGCGAAAGCGGTACTCCATACGCACATGCCCTACGCCACGGCCCTGACGACGATCCAGGGCGGGCGGCTCGAGATGTGCACGCAGAACGCGCTGCGCTATCACGGCCGCATCGCCTACGACGACGAGTACGGCGGGCTGGCGCTGGACGAGGCGGAAGGCGACCGCATCTGCGCGTCGATGGGCGATGCCGACATCGCCTTTCTCGGCAATCACGGCGTCGTCGTCACCGCCTCGACCATCGCCATGGCCTTCGACGAACTCTATTATCTGGAGCGGGCCTGCATGGTGCAGGTTCTCGCCATGTCGACGGGCCGGCCGCTCGCGGTTGTGCCGGAAGACATGGCGGCGAAAACGGCGAAGCAGATGCAGGGCGAGAGCCAGCAGGCCTTCCTGCATTTCGACGCGCTCAAGCGGCAGCTGGACCGCGAGGCGCCGGGCTGGTCGGCGCTCTAGAAAGGAACAACGATGTCCCGTTTAGGCAAGCTCGAGCCCGACAGGCTGGAACCCGAACAGCGCCGCATCTACGACGACATCGTTTCCGGCCCGCGCGGCTCCATCGGCGGGCCGTTTGCGCCATGGCTGCGCAGCCCGGTTCTGGCCGACCGGGCGCAGAAACTGGGCGAGTTCTGCCGCTTCAACACGTCGCTGCCCAAGCGGCTGTCCGAACTCGCCATCCTGGTGACGGCGCGATACTGGAAGGCGCAGTTCGAGTGGTACGCGCACGAGAAGATGGCGCGCGACGGCGGGCTGGCGCAGCCGATCATCGACGCCATACGCGACCGTCTGCCCCCGCCAGGCATGCAGGCGGACGAGAAGGCGGTGTACGATTTCGCCAGCGAGGCCTATGCGCTGCACTACGTTACCGACGAAACCTATGCGCGCGCGGTGAAGCTGCTCGGCGAGAAGGCAGTCGTCGAGCTGGTCGGCGTCATCGGCTATTACTGCCTGGTGTCGCTGACGCTCAACATCTTCCAGGTCGGCCTGCCCGA
>JBDZUM010000009.1:17703-23227 GCA_040255215.1 Rhodospirillaceae bacterium | reverse complement strand
CGACGATGGCGCTGTGCACGAAGTTGGCGATCGTGTCGAGGCGCTGGCTGTGCCAGGGATCGGGCTGGCGCGAGTTGGTCAGATAGGCGAACGAGACGCCGGAAACCGGATCGGCCCAGCAATAGGACGAGCCGACGCCGCCATGGCCGAAAGTCTCGGGCGTCGCCAGCGATCCCAGGCCGCGAATGTTGGGCGTGGTGCCGCGCACATGCGGCCCGAGCCCGCGATGCATCGGCATGCCCATGTAGACGTCGTCGCGATCGCCGGTGAAGTTCCGCGTCGCGTAGCGGATCGTCGCCGGCGACAGCACGCGCCGACCGTTGAGCACGCCGCCCTGCAGCAGCATCTGGTAGAAGGCCGCCATGGCGCGCGCGCTGGCGTAGCCGCCGCCGCCCGGCGCGCCGCCGCGCCGCCACAGCGCATTGTTCGCCTCGTCGAGCGGCTTCTGCACGGTGGGTTTGCCGTCTTCCGGAATATGCATGTCGGCCGCCCGCGCATGCAGGTTCTCGGGCAGGCCGACGCGGATCTCGTCGCCCAGTCCCAGCGGCTCGATCAGATTCTCCCGGATCAGATCCTTGAAGTCGCGGCCGGTGACGCTCTCCATCATCGCCGCCAGCACCCAGTGCGCCGCCAACGGGTGATAGGAGACTTTCGACCCCGGCGTCCATTGCAGGGAGATGTTGCAGGCCGTCTCGCGGCGCTTGTCGATGTCCTCGAAAGCATCGCCGCGGAACACCGCGTCGGGAAAACCGCCCTGATGGGTGATGACCTGAAGGATGGTGATGTCGCGCTTGCCGTTCTTCGCGAAGCCCGGCAAGTGCTCGGCGACCGTGTCGGTGAAACGGATCAACCCGCGCTCGGCGAGCTGCCACAGTGCGGCGGCAGTCAGCACCTTCGTATTCGAATAGAGCAGCCACAGCGTGCTGTCGTCGGCCTTGACCTTGGCGGGCGCAATGCGCGCGTGGCCGAAATGGCGCGACAGCACCAGCTTGCCATGCCGAGCCAGCGCGATCTCGCAGCCGGGATACCAGCCTTCGTCGATCTGCCGTTCGATCGTGGCGATCAGGCGGTCAAGCTGGCCCTGATCGAAGCCGAATTTCTGCGGATCGCCGCTGGGCAGGTCGAATGGCATGGCGCGTCTCCCTCGTGCCGGCGCCTGGGCGACGCCGGAATTTGGCGCCGATTATGCCGGATCGAGCTCGCTGTCCCAATAGAGGAAGTCGCGCCAGCTCTGGTGCAGGTAGTTGGGCGGAAAGGCGCGGCCGTTTTCCTGCAGCTCGCTGGTGCTGGGTTCTTCCGGCAGCCTGATCGGCAGCATGCCGACGTGGTGCGCCAGCTTGCTGCCCTTGCGCAGATTGCAGGGCGAGCAGGCCGCCAGAACGTTGCGCCAGGTGGTGCGCCCGCCCAGCGAGCGCGGCACCAGATGGTCGAACGTCAGGTCGTGCGCGGCGAAGGCGCCGCCGCAGTATTGGCAGGTGAACTTGTCGCGCAGGAACACGTTGAAGCGCGTGAATGCCGGCCGCCGAGCCGCGGGAATGTATTCCTTCAGCGCGATGACGCTGGGGAGGCGGATCTCGAGGCTGGGGCTGCGGATCGTGCGCTCGTATTCGGAGACGACGCTGACGCGGTCGAGAAAAACGGCCTTTACGGCGTCCTGCCAGGACCAAAGCGACAGCGGGAAATAGCTGAGCGGCCGAAAATCGGCATTGAGCACCAGCGCCGGACAGGAGTCAGGCGGCGGTGCCATGCCTCGGTCTCCTTCGACTATGCAATAGCGCGCTCATGGCGCGCATTCTGGGGAAAGCCGTCGAAAAACACAATAGCTTGGGTTGCGTAACGCGGTCCGCCACAAGCGGAGATGCAACGCCAGCGTCATGCCATAGTCACATCTGCGTCAGCAGGGGCCGCGCACGCTATCGTCGGGCGGCGAATCGGGGGACAACAGCGCCGAGGAATCAACGACGTAGGAGGAAGGCATGTCCGAGAAGATGGCAGCCGGCGCGAAGATGCCGGAATTCACCCTGCCCAAGGTCGGCGGCGGTGAAGCCAGGGTGGGCGGCGACGGCCGCTGGCAGCTCGTCGTGGTCTATCGCGGCAAGCATTGCCCGATCTGCAAGCGCTATCTCGGCACGCTCGAGCAGCTCAAGGACAAATATGCCGAGGCCGGCGTCGAAGTGCTGGCGATCTCGGCCGATCCGAAAGAGAAGGCCGAACCGGACGTGGCGGAAATGAAGCTGACCCTGCCGGTGGGCTACGGGCTGTCGGTCGAGCAGATGGGCAGGCTCGGCCTCTACGTGTCGGAACCGCGCTCGCCGCAGGAGACGGATCGTCCCTTCGCCGAGCCAGGCCTGTTCGCCGTCAACCCCGAAGGCAAGGTGCAGATCGTCGACATTTCCAACGCGCCCTTCGCGCGCCCGGATCTGCAGAGCATCCTGAACGGCATCTCCTTCGTGCAGGCGAAAGGCTATCCTATCCGCGGCACGCTGGCCTGATCGACCCCGATCCCCCTAGCGCCGCCACACGCCGCTGTCGCTGTCGCGATAGCCGAGGCAGCGATAGGCGGCGTCGACCAACGACTGGCCGCGCGGGTTGAGCAGCAGGCCGGCGCCCATGCGGTTCATGCTGTAGCCGAACGACATCCGGCAGGCGGGATCGGCGAAGCCGATGCTGCCGCCGGCCCCGACATGGCCGAAGGCGGCATCGCCCAGTATGGCGCTGTCGGTTCCGGGCATCAGCGTCGCGCCGACGCTGCGCTTGCGGTTGTCCATCGACTTCATGAAACCCAGCGCGAAGCGCGTGGGGATGCACAGCGTGGCGTCGAAATGCGTCGCCATCGACACCCGGCCCATCTCGTCCAGCGTCTCGCCATCGACCAGCCTGTCGCCGCCCTTGGCCAGCGGCGCATAGAGCCCGGCCAGGCCGCGGGCATTGGAGATGCCGTTGGCGGCCCCGATCTCGGCGGCGTGGCCGGCGCGGCTATTGGCGCCGTTCGGCATGAAGCCGCCTGTGTTCATCAGGAAGAGATGGGGCAGGGAGGTCTTGTCGTTGACAACGGCGTCGAGAAACGGCGGCAGCGCGACGTCGGTCGGCCAGACATGGCGGATCATCGGCGCGACGCGTGACTCGTGCTCTTCGGGCAGGCCGATCCAGAAGTCGAGCCCGAGCGGCCCGGCGACTTCGTCGCGGAAGAACGCGCCGAGGCTCTTGCCGGAGACGCGCCGGACGATTTCGCCGACGGTCCAGCCGAAGGTCAGGCCGTGATAGCCGTTGCGGGTGCCCGGCTCCCAGAACGGCTCCTCGTCCTGCAGCCGCTCGATCATGTAGGTCCAGTCGTAGGTGCCGTCCTTCTTTACCGGCGCGCGCAAGGCGGCGACGGCCGAGGAATGGTCGAGGAACATGCGCACGGTCGTGTCGCCCTTGCCGTGGCGGGCGAACTCCGGCCAGAAGCGGGCAACGGGATCGTCGTAGGCGAGCTGGCCGCGGCTCTTCAGGACGTGGGCGCAGATCGCCGTCGCCCCCTTGGTGCAGGAAAACACGATCGACACCGTGTCGCGCGTCCACGGACGCTGCGCCGCCGGATCGGCCATGCCGCCCCACAGATCGACGACGGTGCGGCCATCGACGGTCAGGCAGACGCTGGCGCCGGTCTCCTCGCGCTCGGAAAAATTGGCCGCGAAGGCGTCGAGCACCGGCTTGAATTCCGGTACGCAAAATCCCTGCAGACGTCCCTGCGGTAGCGGTTGGTCGATCGTATCGGTCTGTGGCATGACTTCGTTCTGTCCTCCCGGGCGTTGCGCCCGGCCATAACCATTCACGACGGGAAACGCTATGGCAACCTCGAGCTCTCTCACGCTGGCGTCGCCGCTGACGCTGCCCTGCGGCGCGGTTCTGAAGAACAGGTTCGGCAAGGCGCCGCTCACAGAAGGCTTGGCCGACGAGATGAACCGGGCCACGGCGCGGCACGTCTCGCTCTACGGCCGCTGGGCCGACGGCGGCGCCGGTCTCGTCGTCACCGGCAACGTGCAGGTCGATCGCCGCTATCTCGAACGCCCCGGCAACGTGGTGATCGACGGCAATGGCGGGCTCGAGGAACTGAAGGCCTATGCCAAAGCCGGGACGCGCAACGGCACGCATCTTTTCATGCAGATCAACCATCCCGGCCGCCAGACGCCGCGCCGCGTGTGCGAGCAGCCGGTGGCGCCCTCGGCGGTCAAGCTGAAGAACCTGCCCGAGAGCGCCTTCGCGCCGCCGCGCGCGCTGGAAGCCGCCGAGATCGACGATGTGATCCGCCGCTTTGTGCATGTCGCCGTCACCGCCAAGGAGACCGGATTCACCGGCATCCAGGTGCATGCCGCGCATGGCTATCTCATCAGCCAGTTCCTGACGCCGCTGGTCAATCAGCGCACCGACCAGTGGGGTGGCTCGCTGGAGAATCGCGCCCGGCTGCTGCTCACCATCGTGCGCGAGACCCGCAAGGCCGTGGGGCCGGAATTTCCGATTTCGGTGAAACTGAACTCCTCGGATTTCCAGCAGGGCGGCTTCAGCAATGCCGACTGCCTGCAGGTGGTGCGCTGGCTGGAGGAGGCCGGCCTCGATCTGCTGGAGATCTCGGGCGGCAATTACGAGGAGCCCTCGATGATGGGGTCGAAGACCTCGGAAGGAACGGCGGTGGCCGACAGCACCGTGCGCCGCGAGGCCTATTTCATGGAATACGCCGAGCAGATCCGCAAAGTGTCGAAGGTTCCACTGATGGTCACTGGCGGTTTCCGCAGCAAGGCCGCGATGGAGGCGGCGCTGGCGTCGGGCGCGCTCGATGTCGTCGGCCTGGGGCGGCCGATGTGCGTCGAGACCGATCTGCCGAACAGGGTGCTGGCCGGCGGCGACGGCACGGCGTGGGAGAAGAACATCAAGCCGGCCAAGGCCGGACTGGCGTGGTTCTGCCTGGCGCTGCTGGCGCATGGCGACGGCAAGACGCCGAACACGACGCTGACCGGCCCCGAGGCGATCGACCTTTACCTCAAGAACGAAGAGGAGACGGCGCAGAGACTGCGCGATCGCGCCGCCTGAGTTAGCTCAGTACCTTCTGCAAAAAGCGTGCGCCCAGCTCGACGCCGAGCTGGTCGATGCCGTGCTCGAGGCCGGGCGAGACATGCGCCTCGACCGGCACGTTCACGGCCTGCAGGCCCTGCTCGGCGAGCTTCATCGCCTGAACCGGCACCATCGGATCGGCATCGCCATGCACCAGCAACACCGGCGGCCGCGATTTTATCTCGGCCGGCAGGGTCGAGGCGCCGGGCAGGGCGCCGGAATAGCCGACGATGCCGGCGAAGGGTTTGGAGCGGCGCAGGCCGACATGCAGCGCCATCATCGTGCCCTGCGAGAAGCCGACCAGCGCGGTCTTCGATTCGTCGAGACCATGACGCGCCATCTCGGCCGTCAGGTAGGCGTCGAGCGTCGGCGCCACCGATCGCGTCCCGGCCAGCATGATGTCGGGATTGAGATTGGAAATGCCGAACCACTGGAA
>JBDZUM010000009.1:0-17603 GCA_040255215.1 Rhodospirillaceae bacterium | reverse complement strand
GGCCGGCGCCAGCGGATCGCGCGAGGCGACGGTCGCGGCGCGTTGCGCCAGTTTCTCTTCGGTCTTCGCCCAGTCCGGCATGTTGCGGCGATAGTGCCACAGCATCAGCGCCGCCACCGTGCGCCAGGGCCGCCACGGCTCGGCAAGCTTGATGAGCCGCGCCGCGTCGGGCCGCTTGCGCAACCGCTTGAGATGCTGCGCCGCCACCATCAGTCCGAGATCGGCGCCCGGCATGATGTCGTGCCGGCCCAGCGCGAACATCAGATAGATTTCCGCCGTCCAGCGGCCGATGCCCTTGGCCTTGACCAGCTCGGCGATCGCGGCCTCGTCGTCCATGCGCTGCAGGGCGTCGAGATCGACCCGCTTTTCGGCGACGTCGGTCGCCAGGGCCAGGCCGTAGCGGATCTTCTGTCCGCTGAAGCCGGCCTGGCGCAGCGTGGCCTCGCCGGCGGCGAGCAGGGTTTCCGGCGTCAGCGGGTCGACCAGGGCGGCCAGGCGCTCCCAGATGGCGCGGGCGGCATGCACCGACACCTGCTGGCCGACGATGGAGCGCAGCAAGGTGGCGAATCCCGGCTCGGCATTGCGCAGCGGCGGCAGGCCGCATTGCTCCAGCGCCCGCGCCAGATCGGGATCGATCGTCGCCAGATGCGTGGCGCCTTCCTTCAGAGTGCGCTGGTTGAGGCGGCGAAGGCGCGCCATCGGCCATACCGGTGCTGTTGCGTGGGCCGGCATCTTCGCTAATGTCGCGCGCGTGAACAAGCTCGTTACCCGCTTCGCGCCCAGCCCGACGGGGCTGCTGCATCTGGGCCATGCGCGCTCGGCGCTGGAGGGCTGGCGTGCGGCGCGCGCGGGCGGCGGCCGCTTCCTGCTGCGGATCGAGGATATCGACACGGGCCGCTGCCGCGAGGAATTCTTCGCGGCGATCTTCGAGGATCTGGCGTGGCTGGGCCTGACCTGGGAAGAGCCGGTGCGCCGGCAGTCGGAGCATCTGGCCGATTATGCTGCCGCGCTCGAGCGGTTGCGGGCGATGGAACTGGTCTATCCCTGCTTCTGCACGCGTCAGGACATTCAGCGCGAGATCGAGGCGGCGGTTGCCGCCCCGCACGGGCCGGACGGGCCGCTCTATCCCGGCACCTGCCGCCGGCTTTCGGCATCGGAACGCGAAGAGCGCATGGCGGCGGGAGAGCCCTTCGCCTGGCGTCTCGACGTCGCGGCGGCGGTGGCGCGGGCCGGCGCTCTGCACTGGCAGGACGAGCATGCCGGGCTGGTGGCGGCCGATCCGGCCTCGCTGGGCGATGTCGTGCTGGCGCGCAAGGATACGCCGACCAGCTACCATCTTTCGGTGACGGTCGACGATCATCTGCAGGGCGTGAGCCTGGTGACGCGCGGCGTCGACCTGTTCCATGCCACGCATGTGCATCGCCTGCTGCAGGCGCTGCTGGACTACGAAACGCCGCGGTATCGGCATCATGCGCTGCTGACCGATCCGTCGGGTCGCCGGCTGGCCAAGCGCGACAAGGCGGCGACGCTGCGCGCCATGCGCGCGGCGGGACAGACGCCGGAAGCGGTGCGCGCGCTGGCCGGTTTCGCCTGACGGTCCCAGCTGCATTGCGCCGGCTGTTTGCCGGGGCGCATAATTCGACAAAACGACAAGGGATGAAGCAGCCATGAAGCGGGATCTGCAGGTTGCCCTGGTGCGCGAACTCTTCGGCTATCTCGACCAGCGCAGCACCGCACAGGCCGAACGCGTCATGCGCAATCCGGTCTCGGCCTATACCGACGTCGCGCGCTGGCAGCAGGAGCGCCGCGTCCTGTTCGGCGGCGAGCATCCGCTGTTCATGGGCCTGTCCTGCACCCTGCCCAATGTCGGCGACTATCGCGTCGAGACCGTGGACCGGCTGCCGGTGCTGCTGACGCGCGATCGCGACGGCAGCGTCAAGGCTTTGGCCAATATCTGCAGCCATCGTGGCGCGCCGGTCGCGCAGGGCGAGGGCAATGCGCGCGCCTTCGTCTGCCCCTATCACGGCTGGTGCTACGGCACCGACGGCCGCCTGCTGTCGATCTCCGACGAGAAGGCTTTCCCCGGCGTGCAGCGCGAGAACCTGCATCTCAAGCGGCTGCCGGCGGCCGAGAAGCACGGCATGATCTTCGTGCAGCCCTGGCCGGTGGCGGAGGGGCAATCCGCCGCCATCGACGTCGAGGCGCATCTGGGCGCCATGCTGGAGGAACTGGCGCCGTTCCGGTTCGAGGACTACCACCATTTCCGCAGCGTGCGCTTTCCGGTGGCGATGAACTGGAAATTCGTCATCGATACGTTCCTGGAATCCTACCACATCGCCTTCCTGCACAAGGAAACCGTGGCGCCGATCTTCAACTCCAATCTCTCCGGCTGCAAAACCTACGGCCTGCACGGGCGCATGACCGCGTTGCGCAAGGCGGCCAACGAGCTGCGCAAGCTGCCGGATGCGGAATGGGGCGACACGCCGCTGAAACACGTGATCGTGCTCTACACGCTGTTCCCCAGCTCCATGTTCATCTTCCAGGCCGACCATGTCGAAACCTGGCGCGTCTACCCGTCGCCGGAACGTCCCGACGAATGTACGGTCGATTTCGGCTTCTATATTCCCGAGCCGGCGGACGGCGAGAAAGCCGTCAAGTACTGGAACAAGAATTTCGATCTGGCCGTGAAGACGGTGCAGGCCGAAGACTTCACCATCGGCGCCCAGATGCAGCAGGCCTTCCACAGCGGCGCCCAGGAGCATGTCATTTACGGTCGCAACGAGGCGGCGCTGATCCATTTCCATGCCAGCGTGCGCCAGGCGCTGGGCCTGCCACCGCTGTGAGCGACTTCCCGAATAGCGGCGCCGCCTTCGTCGCCGGCGGCTCCGGCGGCATCGGCCGTGAAATCTGCCGGTTGCTGGCCGCGGCCGGCTGCGACGTGGCGCTGACCTACCGCAATGGTCGCGAGCGGGCCGAGGAAACGGCGACGCTGGTGCGCGATGCCGGCCGCCGGGCCGTGGTCCTGCCGCTCGATCTGCGCGACGAGAAAGCGGTGGCGCGGGCGGTGGACGAGACGGCGCTGGATTTCGGCGGCCTGCATACCGTGGTCTATGCCGCCGGTCCCTATATCCATATGCGTCACGTCAGCCGCATCGAGCCGTCGCTGTTCCGCGACACGATGGAGCAGGACGCCTTCGGCTGCTTCAATCTTGTGCACGCGGCGTTGTCGCATCTGCGGGCCGCCAAGGGCAGCTTCGTCGCCCTCGCCACCCCGGCGCTGCGCCGCTATGCCGTGAAAGACCTGCTGTCGGTCGCGCCGAAAGCGGCGATCGAGGCGCTGGTGCGCGGCGTGGCGGCCGAGGAAGGCCGGTTCGGCGTGCGGGCCAACGGCGTCGGGGTCGGCGTCATCGAGGACGGCATGTACCACGCCCTGCTCGAGACCGGCGATTTCGATCAGCGCTTCCTCGACGCGTCGCGCCAGAACATGGCTTTGCGCCGCCTTGGTACGGCGGGGGAGGTGGCGGAGGCCGCCGTCTTCCTCGCCTCGAACCGGGCGCGGTGGATCACCGGCCAGACCCTGATGGTCGACGGCGGCTACGCGCTCTAGCCGAATTATCCCCATACTCAGCCGTCGCGGAATTTTCGTATGATGGCGCGGTGTCGCCAAATTCGGGGGCTGCGGTGATCGTGCGAAGTTGCGCTGTTCTGGCGTTGTCGATGCTGCTTTCCGGGTGCGACGCTATCGTCGACAATATCGCGCCGCGCGCCGCGACCTATAACGCCGAGACGCACAGCGCGCAGATGACCGGCGTGATGCTCAACGTGGTGCGCGCCAGCCAGAGGCATCCGCTGGAGTTCACCGCCATCGTCAACACCACCGGCGGCGCCCAGGCCAATGCCAGCCTGGGCCTTGGCGTGTCTTCGGTCGGCCTGACCGTGCCGTTCAGCGTCGACGCCATCCGCACCTATTCCGCCTCGCCCAACGTCTCCTACCAGAGCAACCAGAATTTCGTCGTCCAGATTCTCGACAGCCAGGAGTTCGTCAGCGGCATTCTGCGCCCGCTCGACATGAAGACGATCGACTACTACCTGCAGCAGGGCTTTCCGCGCGGCGTTATGCTGTATCTGATCATCGACCGCATCGAGGTGGTCGACGACAACAACAAGGTCGTGCGCACCATTGACAACTATCCGGGCATCACCCAGTTCAGCGAATTCGGCGACGTGGTCGACGGCTTCATTGCCGACAATCTGAAGACGGAGACGACCACCGATATCGTCGATCTCGGCCCCGCGATTCCAGCCAGCGACGTCCGCAACGCTGATCTCCAGATGCGCATCGATCAGGCGGGCATTCTGCTGGAGCGCAACGCCCGGGGCGACTATCTGTTGCGCAAGCGGGTCAACAACGTGCGTTTCTGCTACGAGGGCGGCGACGGGCCGGACCGTTGCGGCGCCACCCAGCAGGAGCGCGAGCGGCCGCTCCGCTCCGCCTCCGGCAAGGACGGCGCGGCGGCAGGCGAGGCAAAGACCTTCCTGCTGGCGCCCAAGCAGCAGCAATTCGCCCGCTATCGCTATCGCATCTACCCGCGCTCGACCGAGGCGATCATCTACTATCTGGGCGAGGTCATTCGCTACCAGAACGCCGATCCCACCGGCAAATCTCTGGTCCGCGTGCCGGTCGGCCGCATCGGCGACAGCGAGCCGCTCTTCGTGCTGAGCCCGTCGAGCGTTTCCGACCCGCTGGCGACGATCGTCTATCGCGGCACGTCCTATTCCGCGCCGGCCTCCGGCACGCGCACGGCGCAGGTGATCAATATCGTGCGGCAGCTGATCTCATTGAACCGGTCGGCGAAGGACATTCCCACGACCAACGTGCTGACGGTCGTCGGCAACTAGTCCCTGAGCACCTGGCGGCAATTGCCGCCTTCGACGACGCCGAGCAGCGCGCCGACGACCCAGTAGCCGATCAGCCGCTGCAGGGGACGGGGAATGGTGCGGGCGATATCCGGCGGCACGCAGAGATACTGGTTCTCCTGCTGCCGCAGCCAGGCGCGGCAATAAACGGTCGATACCGCTGCGCGGCGATGGCTGGAGTTGGCGCCGCCGCCATGGAACAGGCTGGCGTCATAGAGCACGACGGAGCCCGCAGGCATCTCGACGCTGATCGGCGGCTGCGCCGGCCGCTCCTCGCTGGCGCTGGTGTGGCTGCCGGGCACGACCAGGGTGCCGCCACCCGTCGCGGTGAATTCGTCGATTGCCCAGAGGCAGTTGAGCGACAGCGGCGGGCGTGGCCTGGGCAGCGGGTAGTAGCCGTCGTCGCGGTGCAGGACCTGCGCCGTCTGGCCGGGATAGCTGGTGATGGTGGAGGCGACGGAAAGCTGGATCTGATCGTCGAGATAGGCTTCCGAAAGAGCGATCACCGTCGGATGCATCAGCAGGTCGTCGGTGACACGCGTCTTAGCGACGAGATTGTAGATCCGTTGCGTATTGAAGCCCTCGAACACGCTGCGGCCCATCGGCGTGTCCCTGTGCAGCCGATCCATCTCCGCCCAGACTTCCGCGACCTTGTCTGCCGGGATCAGGCCTTTGAGGATCAGGTAGCCGTCGCGGCGCAACGCGGCGAGTTCGTCGGCCAGCGCCGCTCGTTGCTCGGGCGTGCTGAGGCGATCCGCCTTGTGGTCGCCTTGCGCGCCCGCATGGAAGGGGTCGACGACGAGATTGTGCTTGTTCATGGCGGCTCCGCTCGGCTGACGTCCGCCGCCAACTATGGAAGGGGCGGCGACGGCCGTCAATAAACGGCCGTTTACCGCACCGCGCTATTCAAGCGCCATCTTCGGCGTGAAGGTGCCGACCTCGTCCTCGAAGGCCTTGGCGGCGCGCAGCACCAGCGCATCCTTGTAGTGGCCGCTGACGATCTGCAGGCCGATGGGCAGGCCGGCCTTGGTCAGCCCGCAGGGCACCGACGCCGCCGGGTGCCGGGACAGATTGAAGATCGAGGTGAAAGGCGTCCAGCCCAGGCTGACGTCGTCGCCGCCCTTGGGCGTCGCCATGCCGACGTCGAATGCCGGCAGCGGCAGGGTCGGCGTCAGCAGCAGATCGTATTTCGACAGAAACACGTTGAGTTTGGCGCCGAGTTCCTGCCGCTCGTTCATGGCGGTGATGTAATCGGCTTCGCTCTGGCTGGCGCCGATCTCGCCGGCGCGCAGCAGGCCGGGATCCATCAGCTTGCGCTGCGCCGGCGTGAATTTCTTCATCAGCACGCTGACATTGCCCATCCAGTGCACGTCGAGCATCGCGCGGGTGTCAGGCACGCCGGGATCGACCTCGGTGACCTTGGCGCCCAGCCTGGCGAATACCCGCGCTGCCTTGGCGACGGCGGCGGCGACTTCCGGATGCACGTCCTTGACGAAGCCGAGCGTCGGCGAGAACGCGACCTTGAGCCCCTTGAGGCTGCCCTTGAGCGCCTTGACGTAATCCATGCCGTCATAGGGCAGGCCGTACCATTCGCGCGGATCGGGCCGCGTGATGACGTTCATCATCAGCGCGACATCGGCGACGCTGCGCGCCATGGCGCCGGCATTGGACAAGGTGCCTTGCGAGGAGGGCGGATAGACCGGCACGCGGGCGAAAGTCGCCTTCAGCGTCGCCAGGCCGGTGAAGGCCGAGGGAATGCGCACCGAACCGGCGGCGTCCGTGCCGACCGAGAGCGTACCCATGCCGACCGCCAGCGAGGCGGCGGAACCGCCCGACGAGCCGCCCGGCGTCTTGTCGGTGTTCCAGGGATTGCGCGTGATGCCGAACAGCGGCGAATCGGTGACGCCCTTGAAGCCGTATTCGGGCGTCGTGGTCTTGCCGAAGATCACGGCGCCGGCGGCGCGCAGACTGGCGGAGCAGGGCGCGTCCTCCGTCCACGGTCCTGCGGGATCGTTGGCCTTGGTGCCGAACACCGTCGGCATGCCGATGGTCCACAGCGTGTCCTTGATGGTCGTCGGCACGCCATCCACCGGGCCGAGCGGCTTGCCCTTCTTCCAGCGTTTTTCCGAGGCGCGGGCGGCCTTCAGCGCGCCTTCGCGGTCCTGGAACTGGAAGGCGTTGAGTTTCGGATTCAGCCGATCGACGCGGGCGAAGGCGGCGTTCAGCGCCTCGACTGGCGAGGCCTTGCCGCGGCGGAACAGTTTGACCAGCTTGCCGGCTGGCATCATTGCGAGATCGTTGCTCATCATGCGCTCCTGGCTGAAGCTTTGGCTACCGGCAGTCTGGGCAGCCGAACGGGGTGGGCGTGGGCATAGGCGCGGGCCGCGCGCAGCACCAGCGAATCCTTGTAGAGGCCGCCGACGATCTGCAGGCCGATCGGCAGGCCGGCCTTGCTGACGCCGCACGGCACGCTGATCGCCGGCTGCCGGGTCAGGTTGAAGACGTAGGTGAACGGCGTCCACAGGCGGTTGGGCTCGCCCTTGTCGTCGAGGGGCGCGTTCATGCCGACGTCGAACGGCAGCACCGCCACCGTTGGCGTCAGCAGCAGATCGTAATCGCCGAAGAACATTTCGTAGAGATGGCCGAGCACGCGGCGCTGCTGTTGCGCCACCACGAGATCGTCGGTGGTGTACTGCGCTCCCATGCGGCCGGCCTCCACCAGCCCCGGATCGTAGAGCGAGTGCCGTTCGGCGGGCGTGACCTTCAGAAGATGCGCGACCGAGGACAGCCAGTGCGTCAGGAAAAGATTGCCGGCATCCGGCCCGTCGACCGGCCGGTCGACCTGCTCGACCCGGGCGCCCAGTTCCTCGAAACGCCAGGCCGCCTTGGCGACCGTTTTGGCGATCTCGGGATCGACGGCGGCGCCGGCGCCGAGATCAGGGCTGTAGGCGATGCGCAGCTTGCGCACGCCCCCGCGCAGGATCTTCTCGTAGTCGGTCGTGTCGGGCGGCAGCGCGTACCAGTCCCGCGCATCGGGGCGGGCGATGACGTTCAGCATCGCCGCGCAATCCTCGACCGTGCGCGCCATCGGCCCGACATTGGCCATGGTGCCGTGCATGCTTGGCGGATAGGCCGCGACGCGGCCGAAGGTCGCCTTCATGCCGACCAGGCCGCAGAAGCTCGACGGGATGCGCACCGAGCCGCCGCCATCGGTGCCCAGCGACAACGGCGCCATGCCGGCGGCGATGGCCGCACCGGAGCCGCCGGAAGATCCGCCCGGGGTCTTGTCGGGATTCCACGGATTGCGCGTGATGCCGCGCAACGGCGAATCGGTGACGCCCTTGAAGCCGAACTCCGGCGACGTCGTCTTGCCGACGATCACGGCGCCGGCTTCGCGCATGCGGGCGACGGACGGAGCGTCGTAGTCCCAGGGCTGGCTGGCCGGGTCGATGTTGCGCGAGCCCATGACCGTCGGCATGCCCTTGGTCTGGATCAGCTCCTTGACGCTGACCGGAACGCCATCGAGACGCGACAGCGGCTTGCCTTTCTTCCAGCGCTTCTCGGAGCGCCGCGCGGCTTCGATGGCGCCTTCGGCGTCGACGATGGCATAGGCGTTGATCTGGCCGTCGACCTCGTCGATGCGGTCGATCACCGCCTGCGCCACCTCGACGGGCGACAGTTTGCGCCGTTCGTAGTGGCCGGCCAGTTCCAGGGCGGTCATCTGGGTCGGGTCGCTCGCCATCGCCTTCCTCTCGATCGCTGCGTCTATTGGGCGGCCGTGCCGGCGCGGGCGAGCGCTGCGGCACTGGCGCGGAACCGGGCGGCCGCCTCGTTCTGCCCGAGCCGGGTATGGAGCTCGGCGAGGCTGCGCTTGATCGCCGGAATGGCGGGACGGGCGGCGTCGCGCTGGCGCAGGCGCGCCAGCGCCTTGTCGTTCCATTCGGCGCGGATCAGCGCGTCGAGATGGATCTGCTCGAACAGGTCGCGCTGGGCGTGGCTGCCGCCGATCGCCTGCAGATTGGGCAGCGCCGCGCCGAGAGCATTGACGGCCGCAGGCCAGTCGCTCGCCGCGTGGGCAACGATGCCGTGCGCCGCCGGCACGGCGGCATCCTGCCAGGCGCGGGCGGAGAAGGCGGGCACGCCCTGGGCATAGGCCTCGAGGCTGGCGAGCATTTCGGTCACCGCCGTCCGCCGGCCGGCGCGGGCCAGGCCCAGAATGTAGTGCAGGTCGAGAAACGGCGAGACGTGCTCGTCGATGCGTGGCTCGAGATAGGCGGCGACGTCCTGCCAGCGATCGCCGACATCGACGCCACGCAATTCCAGCCGCGCCAGCAGCGCCACGGCATTCACCTGGTCCTGGGAGAACTCCTTCCACACGCCCCAGACGCGGCGATCGAACAGCGCCAAGGCCTCGGCGCTGCGGTCGGCGTCGATCAAGAACAGCGCCAGGTGCCACCAGTTGTGGGTGTACATGAAGGAGTTGCACTGGTCCCAGGCCGGCGATTGCCGCTGCATCCAGTCGATGCCTTCGTCGAGCCGACCCTGGGTTTCCATGACATGCGCCACCGCATGATGCGCCCAGGGATCGTTGCGCGACAACGAAGCGGCAAGACGTCCGGCCTCTTCCGCCTCTTCGAGCCTGTGGCATTGCTCGAGGGCGAAGGCGCGCATGCCGTGGATGTGCGACACGTCCTTGTTGGCTTCCAGGGTCCGGTCAGCCAAGCGCAGCATGGCTTCGAAGTCGCCGACGTAGAAATAATGCTTCTGGCCCAGCTTGACCGCGAGGATGTCGCCCGGAAAACGCTCGGCCAGCGCTTCGTGCGCGCGGCCGACGGCTTCGCCATCGTCGCGCCACTGCCCGTCGATCGCCTGCAGCCACAGGATTTCGCGTTCGTTCATGCGCGGCATCATGGCGCGGGCGCGATCCAGATGGGGGCGGGCGTCGACGTAGCCCTGGCGATTCTCCATCGACAGGTGCAGCAACGCGGTCATCATCACGATCATCGGACAGTCGGGATCGCTGTCGACGGCTGGCAGGAACTCGCCGAGACGGTTGCCGTAGGTCAACCATTGCTCGCGCAGGAAATCGAGCGCGGCTATCGCCTGCGGCGAGGCGTGGCTGACCGCCAGATCTCTTCCGTCTTTGGCCATTTTTCCGCTCGTCTCCCGGTCGCAGAGTGTCATGGCGGGCATGGCAAGTCGAGCCATCCGGTCCATTTGCGATTGCAATGTTACAGTTTTACGACATTGGCGGGCAGGCATGCCCGATGGCGGCACAACCGTTCAGGGACGCGGGCCCTCGGCGAAAGCGTGCAGGCCGGCGGCCAGCTCGACGTAGTCCGGCTCGTCGGGCGCGACCAGCCCGTGGCGGATGAAGAAGTCGATCAGCACGAGATTGCAGTTGAACTTGAAGTCGAACGTGTCGCGCACGCGTTCGAGAACGCGCGCGACCGGCCACAGCTCGAAATGCTCGATCTCGTCGTCGCTCGGTCGCGGCGTGAAATCCTGCGGCAGCTCGAGATCGAAATTGTACAGCACGTCCGGCTTCAGCCCGTCGCGGTGCTCGAGGCAGTAGGTGACGATGCCGATCGGCCGTGCCGTGCGCGCCAGCTCTTCGGGAATGCTGGCTTCCTCGGCGCATTCCTTGACGAGATTGTCGAGCAGCGAAATGCCGGCCGGCTGTCCGCCGGCCACGGTGTTGTCGAGCATGCCGGGATAGGTCGGCTTGGTGCGGCTGCGGGTCGCGACCCAGACATGCAGCCCGTCCGGTCGGCGGACGTAGCCTGTGAGATGCACGCCATAGGCGCGGATGCCGAAGAACGCGACGGCCGCACGCTCCATGGCGAGCAGCGCCGGCTCGCCCCAGCGCGGCGCCACCGGATAGCGCTCCTCGCGCCAGGCGCCGATCATGCCTTCGGCCGAGAGCTCGCGCAGGAACGGATCGAGTGCCGCCGTTCTGTCCTGCGGCGTCGCCAGGGCGCGCGACAACGTCACCGCATGCGGCTGGATCATGAACAGATCCGGTCGCCGGGCCAGGGTCGGCACGAAATCGTCGCGTATCCAGCCGGCGGTGGCGCCGGCGACGCGGAAGGGACGGAAGCGGGAAATGTCGTGCGCATTGCAGGCGCGGATATGGTCGATCAATGCCATGCCGGCACTCTACACAGGGCGCGCCGTTGCGCGCTAGGATCGCGACATGGACGGACCCTTGAGCGCCGCGCGGGCGGATGAGATCAGGCGGGAGATCGCGGCCGTACTGGATGCCCCGATCCATCGCCATTTCGGCCTGCGCCTGCTGGAGGCGGGCGGCGGTCGCTCGCGCCTGGCCTTCGTCGCCGGCCCCGCCACCTGGATGAACGAGGCCGGCGGGCGGGTGCATGGCGGGATCCTCGCCTTGCTGCTGGAGCCGGCCGCCCTGATCGCGTCGCTCGACCTGCTGCCGTCGGGCAAGAGCGTCGTCACGGCCGATCTGCACGTCACGGTCATGCGGCCGGCGCCGGCGGGCGGCGAGATCGTTCTCGCCGGGCGCGTGATGCGGCCGGGCAAATCGCTGTTCTTCTGCGAGGCGGAAGCGCAAGCCGAGGGCCGCGTCATCGCCGCCGCGCGGCTGACCAAGGCGGTGGTCGATGTCGGCTGAATACGCGCTACAGGCGCTGCTGTACCGCGTGCTGCCGGCGCGCGACATCCATGGGCTGCAGGTCGATGCGATCGAGGAAGGCGAGATCCGTCTGCGCTTTCCCTTCGCGGCGGAGAACGTCGGGCCGGGCGGCATATTTTCGGGACCGCTCCTGCTGTCGTTCTGCGACACCGCGATCTTCGCCGCCGCGCAGCTCGATCTGCCGGCGAACGAGATCGCCCTGACCTCGACGCTCAACGTGGCGTTTCTCCGCCCGGCGAAAGCGACCGACATGGTGGCGCTGTCGCGCGTGCTGCGCCGTGGCCGCCGCCTGATCCATGCCGAGGCCTGGCTGTTCAGCCATGCCGCCGTCGAGCCCGTCGCGCACGCCACCGCGACCTGCGCCGTCGCCGCCAGCCCGCTCTAGGAACGGCATGCCCGCCATGTCGGGATAGGTGTTCTTTCCGCCTGTCGTCGCCTTATGATCCGCCCCCTGCATGGCTGCGTATCCTTCCGCCCTCGATGTCCGCCGCTTCCGTTCCGCCCGCTGATCCGTCGCCGTTCCGCCGCGGCGTCAGGCGCGTGTTGCCCATGACGATGGGTGCGACGCTGTTCGGGCTGGCGACCGGTGCGGCGACCGCCTCGTCGGGCCTGCCGGCGGCGGTGAACTACGCCATTCCGACGCTGTTCTATTCCGGCGTCGGCCAGCTCGCCTACGCGCAGCTTTTCGCGCTGGGCGCGCCGTTCGCCTCCGTGCTGGCCGCCCTGGTGCTGATCAACTTGCGCTATCTGATCTACGCCACCATCGCCAGCACCTGGCCGCGGCCCCGGAGTCGCCTGCTGCGCATCGTGACGCCTTACTTCATCACCGAGACGTCCTTTGCCATGGCGCTGCAGGAGCCACTCGGCGATCGCGTGCGCTTCCTTCTTGGCGCCGGTTTGACGCTATGGACGACCTGGGTGGTCACCTGCGTTATCGGCTCGCTGCTGGCCGATCAGCTGCCGCCGCTGAAGCATGGCTATGCCGTGCCGGCGATCGTGCTGGCGCCGATCCTCATGGCGCTGATCAAGGGCCGGCTGCGGATCGCGGTGGCCGCCGTCGCATTCGTACTGGGGCTGGTGTTGTTCGGTTTGCCGTTCCGGCTCGGACCATTGGCTGCCGGCATGGCGGCGATCGCGATCGTGCTCGCAGCCAGCGCCATATGGGAGCGCGTCCGATGATCGAGTTCGCCGCTGTTCTTGGCCTCGGCCTGGTCCTCTATGCGATGAAGGCGCTGCCCTTCGTGTTCGGCAAGGTGCCGCAAAGCCGGCTGGGCAATCAGGTGCTCGATCTGCTGCCGGTCGGGCTGCTGACCGCGCTGCTGCTGCCGCCGGCGCTGATCGGCGCCGTGCAGGATCCCGCCGTCGAAGCGCTGCTGGCGATCGGTGCGGTCGTCGCAGCACTTGGCATCAGCGCGCTGACTGGGCAGGCAGCGCTGTCGATCGCCGTCGGCCTGATCATACTGGCCATCGCCGAGACGATCTGATCAGGCCGCTTCCTTGGTCGCGCCGTCGACCACCTGGACGATGTCGCGCATGATGGCGGTGATGTCGTAATCCTTGGGCGTGTAGACCCGCGCCACGCCGGCCTTGGCGAGGGTTTCGGCATCGGCCGGCGGAATGATGCCGCCGACCACCACGGGCACGTCGGCGATGCCGGCCTTGCGCATGCCTTCGAGGACCTCGCTCACCAGCGCCACATGGCTGCCGGACAGGATCGACAGGCCGACCACGTGCACGCCTTCCTCGAGCGCGGCATTGACGATCTGCGCCGGAGTCAGGCGGATGCCTTCGTAGACCACTTCCATGCCCGCGTCGCGGGCGCGCACGGCGATCTGCTCGGCGCCGTTGGAATGGCCGTCGAGGCCGGGCTTGCCGACCAGGATCTTGAGGCGACGGCCCAGGCGGCGCGACACGCGCTCGACTTCGCCGCGCACCGGCGCCAGCGAATCGCCGCCGAGGCCCGAGGCGCGCGCCACGCCGGTGGGCGCCCGGTACTCGCCGAAGATCTCGCGCAGGGCAGCGCCCCATTCGCCGGTGGTGACGCCGGCATGGGCGCAGGCGATCGACGGTTCCATGACGTTGCGGCCTTCCTTCGCCGCCGCCTTCAGCTGCTCCAGCGCCGCCGCCGCCGCCTTGCCGTCGCGCGCCGCGCGCCACGCCTTGAGGGCTTCGATCTGGCCGCGCTCGTCTTCGGCATCGACCGTCATGATGGCGTCGGTCCCGGTCGACAGCGGCGAGGGCGCGCCCTCGGTGAACTGGTTGACGCCGACCACGATCTGCTCGCCGCTTTCGATCGCCGCGATGCGCCGCAGGTTGGATTCGACCAGCTTCTGCTTCATGTAGCTGGAATCGACCGCGGCCACCGCGCCGCCCAGCGCTTCGATGCGCTCCAGCTCGGCGCGCGCAGCCTGTTTCAACTCCGCCACCTTGGCGGCGATCTCGGTCGAACCGTCGAAGATGTCGCCGAAATCGAGCAGGTCGGTTTCGTGCGCCACGATCTGCTGCAGGCGCAGCGACCATTGCTGGTCCCAGGGACGCGGCAGGCCAAGCGCCTCGTTCCACGCCGGCAGCTGCACCGATCGGGCGCGCGCTTTCTTCGACAGCACCACGGCCAGCATCTCAAGCAGGATGCGATAGACGTTGTTCTCGGGCTGCTGCTCGGTCAGGCCCAGCGAATTGACCTGCACGCCGTAGCGGAACAAGAGCGCGCGCGGGTCGGTGACGCCGTAGCGATCGCGGCCGATCTCCTCCCACAGTTCGGTGAAGGCGCGCATCTTGCACATCTCGGTGACGAACTTGATGCCGGCATTGACGAAGAAGGAGATGCGCGAGAACACCTTGGAGAAATCGGCATCGGGCACCTGGCCGGTCGCCTTGACGGCATCGAGGATGGCGATGGCGTTGGCCAGCGAGAAGGCCAGCTCCTGCACCGGCGTCGCGCCCGCTTCCTGCAGGTGATAGGAGCAGACGTTCATCGGGTTCCACTTGGGAACCTCGCGATAGGTGAAGGCGATGACGTCGGCGGTCAGCCGGAGCGAGGGCTGCGGCGGGAAGATGTAGGTGCCGCGCGAGAGATATTCCTTGATGACGTCGTTCTGCGTCGTGCCCTGCAGCGACTTGCGGTCAACGCCCTGCTTCTCGGCGCAGGCGATATAGAGCGACAGCAGCCAGGCGGCCGGCGCGTTGATCGTCATCGAGGTGTTCATGCGGTCGAGCGGGATGCCGTCGAACAGCGTCTGCATGTCGCCGAGATGGCCCACCGGCACCCCGACCTTGCCGACCTCGCCGCGCGCCAAGACGTGGTCGCTGTCGTAACCCGTCTGGGTCGGCAGATCGAACGCCACCGACAGGCCGGTCTGCCCGCGCGCAAGATTGGTGCGGTAGAGCTCGTTCGACTTTTTCGCCGTCGAATGCCCGGCATAGGTGCGGATCAGCCACGGCTTGTCGCGGGTCTCGGGCGTGGGTTTGTCGCTCATTTCGCTTCCCTGCTGGACGGTGTTTCCGGTCCGATTTGGATCATTTATGGGCGATTTTTGCTGCAGCGCAACAACAACTTGCCGTGCCATGACGCTGCGCCTTGGCGAGCAATCCCTGTACGTAGTCGTTGGCAACGCGGGGCGAGTTTCGCTAGCCTGCGCCCAGTTTTGCGACGCATGCGGGGGATTTCATGCAGTCGATGTCGGGGGCCGGCGACAGCGCCGGGGCGGGGCGGTTCGTCTATGACGGACGGCTGGGCGAGCTCTACGTCATTTTCATCAAGAACCTGCTGCTGACGATCATCACGCTGGGGATTTACCGCTTCTGGGCCAAGACCAGGGTGCGGCGCTATCTGTGGTCTCACACATCGCTGTTCGGCGACCGCTTCGAATACACCGGCACCGGCAAGGAACTGTTCCTGGGCTTCCTGATCGCCCTGGGACTTTTCCTGGCATTCGGCGCCATCCTCGTCGTCGTGACGATCGTCCTTGGCGAGGGCGTCGGGCAGGTGCTGACCGGTGTGTTCTATATTCTGCTGTTCTTCCTGTTCTTCGTGGCCCGGTTCACCGCCTTGCGATACCGGTTGTCGCGCACCCGCTGGCGCGGCATTCGCGGCGGGCTGGCCGGCTCGCCCTGGCGCTTCGCCGGCATCTCGATCGGCTGGAACATCGTCAACCTGCTGACCGCCGGCCTGCTCGGGCCCGTCGTCACGGTCCGCACGCTGGGCTATCGCATCCGCAACGCCTTCTTCGGCACCGCGCGCACCAGCTTCTCGGCCCAGGCCAAGGATTTCTACGGTCGCTTTCTGATCTACTACTTCTCGAGCGCCGCCCTGGCCATTATCGGCCTGGCGATCGCCGCCGGCGTGATCTATGCCATTGGCCTGGGCGGCGAGCTTGGCGAGTTGTTCGGCAATCGTGTGCCGGGCGAGAAACCGTCGCCGCGCGCCGTCGTCATCATGATCTTCGGCATCTACGCCGTCGCCTTCTTCGTCGGCCTGCTGATGTTGCCGGTGGTGTGCTGGTACTATTCGTTCCTCTACAATTACCTGCTGCGCAGCACCGCGATCGCCGGCATCCGCTTTGGCGGCACGGTCACCACCTGGGGCATGTTCGGCTATCTCATCGTCAATCTCGTTATCATGGTGGTGACGCTGGGGTTGGCCTTTCCCTGGGTGATGCATCGGGTGATGAGGTTCATCGCGGCCAATGTCGTGGTCGAGGGCGCGATCGATCCCGAAACCGTGCGCCAGAGCCAGATGAGCGCGCCGCGCACCGGCGAAGGCCTGCTCGAGATGCTCGATACCGGCGTGATCTGACGGGAGCGATGGAGACGGCACAGGCGCGATATTTCGATGGCGTAACGCCGCTGCCGCGGGCGGTGACGCTGTCGCTTTCTGGCCCGATGCTCGCCATAGCCGACGCCTCGGGCGCCGAACTCGTGCGCTGGCCGTTGTCCGAACTGCGGGTGCCGGCGCAGGACGACAGCCTGGGCGAGGCCATCATCGTCTGCCGGGCGCATCCGGATGCGCGGCTGATCGTGTCCTCGCCGCAGGCCATCGCGCTGCTGTCGCCGCATCTGCCCGCCCTTCTGCCGGTCGTCTCGCCGCGCCCGACCGCGCTGCGCGTCTGGTCGATCGTGGCGGCGCTGGCGGTCGCGGTGCTGGGCGGTTCGGCCCTGGCGGCCTGGCACGGTCCGGAGGTGGTGGCGCCCTTGGTGCCGCAAAGCTGGCAGGTCAGGCTGGGCGACGCGATCCTCGACGATTTCGAGGATCGCTATGGTCTCTGCTACGGCGACTCCGGCAGCGAAGCGCTCGACGGGCTGAAGCGGCGTCTGGCGCGCGCGGCGGGATATGACGGGCCGCTGCGCGTCGAAGTGGTCGACAGCGGCCTGATCAACGCCTTCGCGCTGCCCGGCGGGCGCATCGTGCTGTTCCGCGGGCTGATCGAGGACGCCAAATCGCCCGACGAGGTGGCGGGCGTCTTCGCTCATGAACTTGGCCATGTCGCGCATCTTCATCCCATGCGCGGGCTGCTGCGGTCGCTGGGTCTGCGCTTTCTGCGCCAGCTGGCGCTGGGCGGCTATGGCGATGCGGTCGATACCGCGGCGAGCTTCGGCGAGACCATGCTGGCGCTGCGCAACGGACGCGCGGCCGAGCGCGAGGCCGACGCCGCGGCGATCTCCTACCTGGAAACGGCCGGCCTGCGTCAGGACGGGCTCTACGATTTCTTCGCCCGCATGGCCGACAAGCACGGCCCCACCGATCTCGGCATCCTGTCGACCCATCCGCCGCTCGAGGAGCGTCGCGAGGCGGCGCGCCGTTCGCATGACGGCGCCAGCGCCTTCGACGACAGGCAATGGCAAGCGGTCCGCGATTTGTGTGACGAGTAGGGAAACCTTCCCGCCATAGCGCCATGTTGCGGCGCATTTTGTGCGGTGAACGCTCGTTTATTCTTCTGGGCGAGAATCCATATATTTCAATTAGTTGAAAGCCTCAGCATGTCGAATATTGGAATATTATTGCTTCTTTGGTGATTAATCCGGAACAAAC
>JBDZUM010000219.1:0-2405 GCA_040255215.1 Rhodospirillaceae bacterium | reverse complement strand
GGATGGCGGAAACCCGCCGCAACGTCGGCATGAGTTCTCCCCAGATCGCCATCCTGCGCACGATTCGTAACCACCCGGGATTGCGGCCGGAAGAGGTCGCCGCCCGGCTCGGCTTCGGCCTGAATGCGAGCGAAGACGAGCTGGAGCAATTGATCGGCCGCGGCGCGCTTGCAACCGCCGATGGCGGCAAGCTCACCTTGTCCGAAACCGGACAGGAAGCCCTCGACGTCTTTTTCGCGGCGGCCGACGAGATGGAAGACGCCGTGACGGCTCAATTCTCAAAGAGCGATATCAATACGCTCCTGAGGGTGCTGGAAGGGATATCCGCACGCCAGGACTAATGATTGCCGAAGTGAAACCGGGAGGCTCGCTGCGGGGTTCGCAAAACGGCACCCGCAGCCGGCCGAAGCGCGCGACCATCCCGACGCTACCGGCCGAATTCCGCTCCACCGATCTCAGACGGGAAGCTAGAGTCTTTCACGTTTTGACGGAAGCGTATCCAGCGTTTGCGAAGTAGTTGGCGCACTCGTGAGGTTCTATCGTCGAGACGAGGTAGCCAAGGTGACGCCAGGTCTCGTCGACGGTTCGCTTCTGGGCGGCTCTCATCCAGTGCTTGATCTTGGCGAAGGCCTGCTCGATGGGATTGAGGTCGGGTGAGTAGGGTGGCAGGTACCAGAGCCTCGCCCCGGCCGCTTGGATCATTTGGCGGATGGCGGCTGACTTGTGCGAGCCGAGATTGTCCATGATGACGATGTCGCCAGGCTCCAGCACGGCCAAGAGTTGCTGCTCGACATAGGCGCGGAAGCACTGGCCGTTGATCGGTCCGTCGAAGACACAGGGTGCGGTAAGCCGATCGCATCGCAACGCGCCGAGAAAAGTCATCGTGCGCCAGTGACCGTGCGGGGCGAAACCACGCAGGGGCCTTCCCTTCGCCCCCCAGCCGCGCAACGGAGCCATGTTGGTCTTGATCCACGTTTCGTCAATGAAGACCAGCCGCCTTGGATCGAGACCGCTCTGCCAACCTCCCCAGCGTTGTCGTCGCCGCGCGATGTCGGCACGCGCCTGCTCAAGGGCGAACAGCGTTTTTTTTGAACCGCAGTCCTTCGCGCCGCAGAAACAGCCACACCGCGTTGTGCGAGACCTGCACGCCACGCGCCGCCAGTTCCTCCTTCAGCCCATGCAGGGTCAGGTGTGATGTCTGGTTGATCCGCTCGACGATGAACGCCCTGTGCGGCTCCAGGACCCGCTTGCGATGCCCGCCCATCTTGCCAGCAGCCACAGAGCCCGTCGCACGATAGCGCTGCGACCACTTCACCGCCGACGAGACGGCAACACCAAACCGCGCCGCAACCGACCGACAGCTCTCGCCCGCCTCGATCGCTCCAACCACTCGCTCGCGAAGATCCTTGGAAAGAGGTGCTGTCATCAGATGCTGGCCTCCACTCTAGCCAGCATCTTGAATCACAAAACACGACAATCCGGAATCCATAATCGATTCCGTCAATCTGTGAACCGCTCTAGGGGTGGGGGTATTTCTTGCGATGGTAGGCTTGCCCTCAGTGCCGGAAGTGGCGCACGCCGGTGAACACCATGGCGATGCCGTGTTCGTCGGCGGCGGCGATCACCTCGTCGTCGCGCATCGAGCCGCCCGGCTGGATGACGGCGGTGGCTCCCGCTTCTATGGCCGACAACAAGCCGTCGGCAAACGGGAAGAAGGCATCCGAAGCGACCACCGACCCCCTGGTCAGCGGCTCCGGATTGCCGGCGGCCTCGGCGGCGTCGAGCGCCTTGCGCGCGGCGATGCGCGATGAATCGACCCGGCTCATCTGCCCCGCGCCGATGCCCACCGTGGCACCGTCGCGCACATAGACGATGGCATTCGACTTGACATGCTTGGCGACGCGGAAGGCGAATTTGAGATCGGCCAGTTCCGCGGGCGTCGGCGCGCGCTTCGTCACCACCTTGAGGTCGAGGTCGTCGACCACCGCGTTGTCGCGGCCCTGCACCAGCAGTCCGCCGGCCACCGACTTCACTGTCGTCGCAGCAGCGCGCGGGTCGGGCAGGCCGCCGGCCGTGAGCAGGCGCAGGTTCTTCTTGGCGGCAACGATGCGCACCGCTTCCTCGCTGGCTTCGGGCGCGATGATGACTTCCGTGAAGGTCTTGACGATTTCCTCGGCCGCCTCGGCGTCGAGGATGCGGTTCATGGCCACGATGCCCCCGAAGGCCGAGACCGGATCGCAGGCCAGCGCCTTGAGATAGGCTGCCTTCAGGGTATCACCTTCGGCGACGCCGCATGGGTTGGCGTGCTTGATGATGGCGATCGCCGCCGAGTGGGCCGGGTCGAATTCGCCGACCAGTTCGAAGGCCGCGTCGGTGTCGTTGATGTTGTTGTAGGAAAGCTGCTT
>JBDZUM010000121.1:0-12136 GCA_040255215.1 Rhodospirillaceae bacterium | reverse complement strand
TGGCGGCATGGGCATCGCGGCCCGCCACCTCGATTTCGAAGCGCGTGCTGGCCGAGGAGGCGTAGCCGGCGCAGATCCCGAAACGGCCGGCGGCGAGACCGGGCCGATTATGCAGGGCGAAGAGCGCCGACATCGGGAACAGGTCGAACAGGCCGTCGCGGATCATGGCTGCGGCGCCGGCACCGCCTTCCTCTGCGGGCTGGAACACGAAATGCACCGTGCCGCTGAAGCGACGCGTCCGGGCGAGGTAGGACGCGGCGCCCAGCGCCATGACGGTGTGGCCGTCATGGCCGCAAGCGTGCATGCGGCCTTCGTGGCGCGAGCGATGGTCGAAGTCGTTGGCTTCGGCGATCGGCAAGGCATCGATGTCGGCGCGAATGCCGATCGTTTCGCCGCCATTGCCGCCGCGCAGCGTGCCGACGACGCCCGTTCCGCCCAGGCCGCGATGCACGTCGAGGCCCATTTCGGACAGCCTTGCGGCAATGAAGTCGCTCGTCAGGCGCTCTTCGTAGCCCAGCTCGGGATGAGCATGCAGATGGCGGCGCCATCCGATCAGTTGGCTCTCCAAAGCGGCGATCTGCGGCAGCACAGGCATCTCATTCCACTCCCAGCGACAGGCGCGAAAGGCAACGCGCCTTGACAGTGTGATCAAAGCTGCGAAATATAGCAATCGCAATACAAACAAATGTTCTTATAAAGAACTTTCCCAGTTCGTCGATCAAGCGGAGCCGATGGCCACTTACGTTTTCCAGCGCCTCGTCGTGTCGTTCCCGGTGCTGCTGGGCGTGCTGCTGATCGGATTCCTTCTGCTGCAGGTCGTCCCGTCCGATCCGGTGGAACTGCTGGCCGGTCCGGAAGCGACGGACGAGGTGCGCGACTCGATCCGGCGCGAGCTGGGGCTCGACCGGCCGCTGCACGAACAGTTCTTTTCCTATCTCGCGCGCGTGGCGCAGGGCGATCTCGGGCGCTCGCTGATCAGCAACCGCTCGGTTGCCGAGGAGCTGTGGCTGGCGATACCGCCGACGGCGGAGCTCGCGGGCATGGCGCTGCTATGGGCCATTCCGGCCGGGTTGGGGCTGGGCACGCTGGCCGCCATTCGGCGCGGCAGCCTGGTCGACCGTTGCGTCATGGCGCTGTCGGTCACCGGACTGTCGGTGCCCGTCTTCTTTCTCGGGTTGATGCTGATCCGCTATGTCGGGTTCGAGTGGCAGTTGCTGCCCTTCGTCGGACGACCGGGCCCGATCTACACGCTGGAGGGGCTGGTCGCCATCGTGCTGCCGGCGGCGACGCTGGGCGGCATTCTGGTGGGGCCGATCGCCCGCATGACGCGAACCACGACCTTGGAGGTGTTGCGTGCCGACTACGTGCGCACGGCCCGCGCCAAGGGCGTCGCCGAGCTGCGCGTCGTGCTCGCGCATGTGCTGCGCACGGCGCTGATTCCGATCGTGACCCTGATCGGCCTGCAGGCGGCCTTCCTGCTGGGCGGGGCGGTGGTCACCGAAACCCTTTTCGCCTGGCCGGGCCTCGGCCAGCTCGCCGTCGGCGCCATCCTGTCGCGCGATTTTCCGCTGGCGCAGGGGGCGATCATGATCCTGGCGCTGGCCTTCATCGTCATCAATCTGGCGGTCGATCTGCTCTATACGCGGCTCGATCCCCGGGTGCGTCGGCGATGAGCGCGAGCGAGGTCACGGCGGCGCAGCCGGTGGCGCCGCCTCGGTCCGGCGTGCTGCGGCGGCTGATGGCCGATCGTGCGGCGACGCTGGCGGCGACGCTTCTGGCGGTGCTGGTCGGCGCGGCGGTGCTGGCGCCGCTGATCGCGCCCTACGATCCCTACGCCATCGACCTCGGCAAGGCGATGCGCACGCCCGACGCCGAGCACTGGCTGGGAACCGACGCGACGGGGCGCGATCTGCTGAGCCGCGTGCTCTACGGCATGCGCCTCACGCTGACGATGGGCGTATCGAGCGTCGCGATCGGCGGCATCATCGGCGCTGCGATCGGCGTGCTGGCGGCGTTCTACCGCCGCCTCGACGGACCGGTCATGCGGCTGATCGACATGCTGCTGGCGTTTCCGGCGATCCTGATCGGGCTGGCGGCGGCGGCATTGTTCGGTCCCGGGCTGGCGGCGGTGATCTTCGCGCTGATCTTCGCCACCGTGCCGGACGTCGCGCGTATCGCACGCGGGGCCGCGGTGAGCGTGGCCGGCCAGGAATATCTCGAGGCCGGCCGCGCCGTCGGCCTCAGCGACGTCGTGCTGCTGTGGCGCTATCTGGCGCTGAACTGCGCGTCGACGATCTTCGTGTTCCTGACGCTGCGGTTCGGCCAGGTCATCCTGATCGGCTCCGCCCTGGGCTTCCTCGGACTGGGCGCCCAGCCGCCGACGGCCGAGCTCGGCATGATGGCGGCCGAGGGCCGCAGCATGCTGTTCCTGGCGCCGCACATCGTCACGGTGCCCTGCCTTTTCATCTTCCTGATCGTGCTGGCCGCGAACGTCGTCGGCGATGCGCTGCGCGACGTTCTCGATCCGCGGCTCGTCGCCTGAGGCGGCGGCCACTCGTTGTCCAACAACCGAAAAAAGGAGGCTCACACATGGACTTCAGGAAACTGATCGCCGGGGCGGCGCTCGCCCTGGGCGTGGCGCTGCCGGCGACCGCGTCGTCGCAGACGCTCAACGTGATGCGCGTGCTCGATTCGTTCACCTACGATCCGCAGCGCGCGACGGCGGCGGCGGCGTCGGAGATCGCCTTCCTGCTCGGCGACACGCTGGTGGCGCTCGACTTCGACATGAAGACGATCAAGCCGCTGCTGGCGAAGTCGTGGAAGGTCAGCGACGACGGCAAGACCTATACCTTCGACCTGCGCGACGATGTGACGTTCTGCTCCGGCAAGAAGATGACGGCCGACGACGTCGTCTACACCTTCAACCGGATGCTCGATACCGAGGTCAAGAAGCCGAGCCGCCAGAAGATGGGCAAGGTGAAGGCCATCCGCGCCACCGGCCCGCATCAGCTCGTCTACGAGCTGGAGGAGCCGTACAACGAGCTGCTCTACACGCTGACCCTGATGCACGGCACGGTTCTCAACAAGGAGAACGTCGAGACGCTCGGCAAGGATTTCGGCGTCAAGGGCTTCGACGGCACCGGACCGTTCTGCTGGCAGTCGTGGACGCCGCGCAACGAGATGACGATCGTGCGGCACGACGCCTACAAGTGGGGTCCGCCGATCTACGACAATCGCGGTCCCGCCAAGGTCGAGAAGATCGTGTGGAAGATCGTGCCGGAAGACGCCTCGCGCATGGCGGCGATCCTGTCCGGCCAGGGCGATCTCACCTATGCGGTGCCGCTGTGGTCGGTCGCCGAGCTGCGCAAGTCGCCCAACGTCCAGGTGATCGCGCCGAAGAACTACTTCCGCACCTGCTTCATCGGCAACAAGATCACGCGCGACCTGATGAAGGACCTGGCCGTGCGACAGGCCATGAACCTGGCCATCAACCGCGAGCAGATCGCCAAGCAGATCTTCTTCGGCAATGCGCTGCCGGCGCCGGCCTATCTGCACCCGGACACGCCGGACTTCGCGACGGCGACCCAGAACACGCCGCTGGGCAAGTACAACCCCGCCGAAGCGAAGAAGCTGCTCGACGCCGCCGGCTGGAAGCCGGGCGCCGACGGCGTGCGCGTCAAGGACGGCGTTCGCCTCAATCCGGTGCTCTACATCCTCAACACCGGCTCGAACCCGCAGGTGGCGACGGCGGTGCAGGGGTTCCTGCGCGACATCGGCATCGACCTGAAGATCGAGGCGTTCGACGCGACGGCGTACTTCACCAAGATCGCGACGCAGGAATTCGACATGTTCCAGCTTTGCAATCCCTACGCCAGCGCGGGCGACGTGCTGAACGTCTACTGGCGTTCGCAGAACCGGCCGATTCCCAATCGCATGAACTGGATCGACGCCGACACCGATGCCTGGCTCGACGCCGGCCTGCAGGCTTCCGATCCCAAGGTGCGGGCGGAGAACTACGCCAAGGTGCAGGACCGCATCGTCGCCAACGCGCTGTGGATCCCGCTGGTGCACGACACCGTGTTCATGGCGGCGAACAAGAAGGTGAAGAACGCCAAGCCGCACGCGATCTTCACCAGCCTCCTTTACAAGGGCCTCGACGTCTCGTTCTGAGGCGTCGGGTTCCGGAGAGCGCAGCATGACGGACGAGCAGCCTCTGCTGGAAGTGCGCGACCTGGTCGTGAGCTTCCGCACCGGCAGTCGGACTTTCCGGGCCGTGGACGGCGTGAGCCTCAAGCTCCACGCCGGCCGCACCCTCGGGCTGGTCGGCGAGTCCGGTTCGGGCAAGAGCGTGACAGCGCTCGCCGTCATGGGCCTGCTGCCATCGCCGCCGGCCGGCGTCGACGGCGGCACGGCCAGCTACGGAGACATCGACCTGCTCGGCCTGCCGGCCGAGCAGCGTCGGCGCTATCGCGGGCGGGAACTGGCGATGATCTTCCAGGAGCCGATGACCTCGCTCAATCCGGTCTATACCGTGGGCGAGCAGATCGTCGAGGCAATCCGGGCGCATTATCCCGTCGGTCGGGCCGAGGCGCGGCGGCGGGCGATCGAGATGCTCGAGTTGGTGCGGATTCCCTCGCCCGAGACCCGCATCGATTCCTTTCCGCACGAAATGTCGGGCGGCATGCGCCAGCGGGCCATGATCGCGATGGCGCTGGCCTGCGAACCGAAGCTGCTGATCGCCGACGAACCGACCACAGCGCTCGACGTGACCATCCAGGCGCAGATTCTGGAACTGCTTGCCAGCATTCAGGAGCGCGTCGGCACCGGCGTTCTGCTCATCACGCACGATCTCGGGGTCATCGCCGAAGTGGCGCACGACGTGGCGGTCATGTATGCCGGCCGCATCGTCGAGCAGGCGCCGGTCGAAGCGATCTTCGACGATCCACAGCATCCCTACACGATCGGCCTGCTGGGCTCGGTACCGCGGCTCGAGGAGACGCGCGAGGCCCTGCCGACGATCGAAGGCGCGGTGCCCAATCCCGCGGCGCTGCCGGCCGGCTGCCGCTTCAATCCGCGCTGCCCGTTCGCGGTCGACAGATGCCGCAGCGAGGCACCGCCCCTGGTCGAGATCGCGACCGGCCATACGGTGGCCTGCTGGCGCGCGCCGGTCGAACTGGCGGCGACGCCGGCGGAGAACGTGGCATGAGCGACGCGATTCTGGAGATCGACGGACTGACGAAGCATTTCGAGGTCGATCGCGGCCTGGCGCTGTGGCGGCGCCGGGCGCTGGTGCGGGCGGTCGACGGGGTGAGCTTCGCGGTGCGTCGCGGCGAGACCTACGCGCTGGTCGGAGAATCGGGCTGCGGCAAGTCGACCACCGGCCGCATGGCGCTGCGACTGCTGCAGCCGACCAGCGGCGACGTGCGCTTCGAAGGTCGCTCGATCTATTCCCTCGATCGCCACGAACTGCGCCGGTTGCGGCGCGACATGCAGATCGTCTTCCAGGACCCGTACGGCTCGCTCAATCCCCGGCTCTCCGCCCGACGCATTCTGGAGGAGCCGCTGCAGGTGCAGGGCGTAAGCGGACGAGCCGAGCGCGAAACCCGCATTGGCGAGTTGCTGCGGCTGGTCGGGCTGTCGACCGAGCATGCGGGACGTTTTCCGCACGAGTTCTCCGGCGGCCAGCGCCAGCGCATCGCGATCGCGCGGGCGCTGGCGGCGCGCCCGAAGCTGATCGTGTGCGACGAACCGGTTTCGGCGCTCGACGTGTCGATTCAGGCGCAGATCGTCAATCTTCTGAAGGACCTGCAGCGTCGCTTCGGGCTGATGTACCTGTTCATCGCGCACGATCTTGCGGTGGTGAAGCATATCAGTGACCGGGTCGGCGTGATGTATCTGGGCCGTCTGGTCGAGGAGGCCGACAAGCGGTCGATTTTCGCCAGCCCGCGCCACCCCTATACGCAGGGCCTGATCGAGGCCGTGCCGCTGCCCGACCCGCGCGCTAGGCGCCAGCACGCCCCGATCGCCGGCGATCTGCCCAATCCGCTGCGCCCGCCCGCGGGCTGCCATTTCCATCCGCGCTGTCCGTTCGCCGTCGAACGCTGTCGGCGCGAAACGCCCCAGTTGGAGACGGTGGAAACGGGGCATCGCGTCGCCTGCCATCGGCACGCCGAGATCCCGCCGTTCCAGGCGCGCGCGACCGGGCGCGATTCCAGCGACGGGAAATTCCGCCGGCGTCTGGCGCTGTTCGATGCCGGTCGCACGCAAGCGTCGCAGAGCGCCGCCACCGCTTGACAGGCGGCCGACGGCGGCGGCAGAATGAACGCTATTAAAACAACTGTTCTTAGAAAGAACAACACTTCCGGTCGAACGCGGCCGGCATTGGCTGGAGAAAAGACGAGATGACCAGACCCGACCAGTTGAAACCCCGCGAAGATTCGGTCCCGGGCACGCCCTACGACGGATTCGAAGTCGGCGCCGCGCTGCCCGAACTGCGCTTCTCCATCACGCCCGCGATCGTCGAGGAATACTTCGCCTCGGTCGAAGCCGATCGCTCGCTCTACATGCTCGACGGTCGCCAGGCGGCGGCGCCGAACGTGCTGTTCCCCTACATGACCGTGCCGCTCTATCGGAAGTATCCGCCGATCCAGGGCATCGTCATGGCCGAGGTCGAGTTCCACTGGCACAACCCGATCTGGGCCGACGAGACCACCGACATGGTCGCCACCGGCAAGGTCATCGAGAAATTCGAGAAGCGCGGGCGGCGCTACATCCGCTGGCAGGCGGACTGGAAGCGCGCCGACGGCACGCTGGTGGCCACCATGGTCAACACCTTCCACGTACCTTCCTGAGCGGGAAAACGATGCAGATGAAACGCGAGATTGCGATCGACCAGGCCAAGATCGACCTCTACGGCAAGATCAACGGCGACAACGACATCATCCATTACGACCACGACTACTGCCTGAAGCGCGGCTTCCGCGGCACGCTGGTGCATGGGCCGCATCTGTCGGCCTTCGCCTGCGATCTTGCCATCAAGAAGTACGGCAAGGACTGGTTCTACCGCGGACGGCTGCACACCAAGTGGGTCGGTCCGGTCTGCCCGGGCGACACCCTCGTGGTCGAGCTCAATGACGACGGCTCGATCGTCGAGAGCGTCGGCGGCGACGTGACCGTGATCGGCCGCGCCGAACTCGAGACCCGTTGAGCGGGACATGGCGGCGGGCGCTGGCACAGGGACGGCGAAGCGAGGCGGGGACCAGCTCCATGCCGAGGACTTCGTCGTTGGCCAGCGATTCGCCGGCCAGACGGTAACGCTGGACGACGGCCGCTTCGGCGAGTTCGCCCGGCTCACCGGCGACCGCCACCCGATCCACTACGACGATGCCTACGCCGCACGCAGCCGTTTCGGCAAGCGGCTGGCGCATGGATTGCTGGTGACGTCGATCACCGCGCTGGGGGCGACGCCGCTTTCCGACCTGCTCGAGGAGTCGATGATCGCCTTCGTCGAACAGGGCATGCGCTTCACGGCGCCGGCCCTGATCGGCGACACGGTCAGCACGGAGTTCACGGTCGGCAGCGTGGTGCTGAAGCCGGAGAAGAAGAGCGGCGTGGTGAGCTTCGACGTCACGGTCGTCAATCAGCGCGGCGAGACGCTGGCGCGCGGTTTCCATCGATATCTGCTGAGCATGCGCGGCTAGAGACAGGACATGAGCGTTTACGTTCCCATCAACTATCCCGGCGTCGAGGCTTCCTCGCGCCTGACGTTCTCGCCGGCGGTGCGGTCGGGCCGCATGGTGTGGATTTCCGGCCTCACCGCGACCGACGACGCCATGAAACTGCTGGGCGAAGGCGACATCGCGGAGCAGACGCGGGTGATCCTCGGCAAGATGCGCTGCCTGCTAGAAAGCGTCGGCGGCTCGCTGGCCGACATCGTCGAGACCACTGAATACGTCACGACTTTCGAAGGGTACGAGAAGACGGCGGCAGTGCGCCGCGAGATGCTCAAGGGCCCGCCCTGGCCGGCGGCAACCGGCGTGCTGGTCTCTGGCCTGATCCGCAAGGGCGCGCTGATCGAGATCAAGGCGACGGCGGTGCTGGCGCGCGATCCGGACGGCGTCGCGTGAAGCTGCATGTCGCCATACCGGGCTGGCTGGGCCTGGCGACGGCGCTGCGGTTGAAGCAGGCCGCACCCGACGCGACGGTGAGCGCCATCGACGATGCCGGGAGCGACCGCCCGATCTCGGCGGCCGCGCGCGCCTGGCTGCAGAAGCTCGATGCCTGGCCGAAGGACGATGCGATTTCCGCCGCGCCGTTGCGTCTGCGCGTGACGCGTCGGGGCGAGACCATCGATTGCGGCGCAGGCGATTTCGCGAGCGTCGATCCTCGACTCTACGCGGTCCTTAGAGACCGGCTGCGCAAGGCTGGTGTCACGGCCGCCGCGACACCGCCTGACGGCGCGCTGATCGTCGGTCGCGCCAGCGTCTTCAAACGCGCGACGGCGAAACACGGCGGCGGCGAACTGCAGATCGTCTTTGGAGATGGGGAGGCACATCTGCGCCTCTATCCCGACCACGTCGAACTGCTGTGGCCCGACGGCGCTCGGCCGGATGCCGCGGCGCTGTTGCGGCAGGCCGGGCTCGGCGATCTGGACTTCGACGAGGACGACACGCCAACCGGCGATTTCGATGTCGGCCTGTCCGACGACATGCTGTGTCTGGGCGGCGGCGAGCAGGAACCGGCGCTGATCGAGCAACTGGCAGGCGCTCTCAATGAGGCCGATCCTGTGACGGCTTTCGCCAGCCGGCGGCAGAAGGTGGCGGCGGCGTTGCAGCATGGCGTGCGTAACCGCCTCGACTGGTTCGCCACGCCGCAACGGCATAGCGGGCTGGGCCTGCCGCAGTTCGCCTACAGCCTGTTGAGCGCCAGCCAGCGCGTGGGCCACGAAGAAATGGCGCGCCAGTACCCGACGCTGGTCAGTGAAGTCGAAGCGGCGATCGCCAATGCAGCGGGCGCGAACGAAGCCGCGCCGCCGATGTTCACGCCGTTCCGCCTTCGCGGCACGATTTTCGCCAACCGCATCGTGCTGTCGCCGATGTGCATGTATTCGGCCGAAGACGGGCTGGTTGGCGATTTCCATCTGGTGCATCTGGGAGCCCGGGCCCTGGGCGGCGCGGGCCTGATTCTCACGGAAATGACGGCGGTATCGCCCGAGGGGCGCATTACGCCCGGATGCGCAGGACTGTACGACGACCGCCACGTCGATGCCTGGCGGCGCATCGTTCGCTTCGTGCACGAGGCGTCGCCGGCGAAGATCGGCCTGCAGCTTGGCCATGCCGGGCCGAAGGCCTCGACGCAGCTTGGCTGGCAGCGCATGGACGAGCCGCTGCCCGAGGGCAACTGGCCGATCCTGGCCGCCTCCGAAATCGCCTACGGTCCGCGCAATCAGACGCCGAAGGCGATGACGCCGGCGGACATGGACGCGCTGCAGGCGCAGTACGTTGCGGCGGCATCGCGCGCCGTGCTGTGCGATTTCGACACGATCGAACTGCATTTCGCCCATGGCTATCTGCTGTCGTCGTTCATCAGCCCGCTGACGAACCGGCGCGAGGACGAATTCGGTGGCATGATCGCTGCTCGCGCCCGCCTGGCCGAACGCATCCTCGTCGCTGTTCGCAGTATCTGGGACAAGCCGCTGAGCGTGCGCATATCGGCTTGCGACTGGGCCGAGGGAGGCCTTTCGGCCGAGGATGCCGTGGCGCTGGCGCGGATCCTGAAAGAGGCTGGCGCCGACGCGATCACCGTATCGACCGGGCAGACGACGCGCGGGGCGCGGCCGCTCTATGGCCGCATGTACCAGGTGCCGTTCGCCGACCTGATCCGCAACGAGGTGGGCATTCCCACCATCGCCGTCGGCGCCATCACCGAAGCCGACCAGGTCAATTCCATCGTTGCCGCGGGCCGCGCCGATCTATGCGCGCTGGCCCGGCCGCATCTTGCCGACGCGGCCTGGACGCTGCGGGCGGCGGTGGAACAGGGCTTCGCCGGGCAGTGGTGGCCGAAACAGTATCTTGCCGGTCGCGCCCAGGCCGAACGCGAAAGCGGCAGGAAGCCGATGCGAGGCGCGGCATGAACGTGCCGAACCGCAAGCCGCTGGCCGCGGCAGCCCTGAAGGCGGCGTTGCAGCCGCGATCGATCGCTGTCGTCGGCGCGTCGGAGAATCCGCACAAGATCGGCGGCCGGCCGATCGCCTATCTGCAGCGCTTCGGTTTTGGCGGCCGAATCTATCCGATCAATCCCAACCGGTCCGATATCCAGGGATTGCCAGCCTTCGCCAGCCTGTCGGCGCTGCCCGAGGCGCCCGACCTCGCCATCATCGCGGTGCCCGGCATGGCGGCGGTCGATGCGGTCGAGGCCTGCGCCGACAAAGGCGTGCGCATCGGCGTGATCATGACGTCGGGTTTCGGCGAAACCGGCACCGAAGGCAAGGCGGCGCAGGACCGCATGGTCGCCATCGCGCGCGAGGCCGGCATGCGGCTGGTCGGACCCAATACGCAGGGCATCGCGAACTTCGCCGACGGCGCGGTCGCGTCCTTCGCCACCATGTTCAACGAGATCGCGCCGCAGGACGGGCCGATCGGCATCGTCAGCCAGAGCGGCGCGATGAGCGTCGTGCCCTATGCGCTGCTGCGCGAACGCGGCATCGGGGTGCGCCATTCGCACGCGACAGGAAACGAGAGCGACCTGACCGTCGCCGATTTCGCACTCGCCGTCGCCCATGATCCAGACGTGAAGCTGCTGCTTCTCTACATGGAAGCCATTCTCGATCCGGACAGGCTGGAGGAAGCCGCCCGCGTCGCGCGCGAGCGGGACCTGCCGATCGTGGCGGTGAAGGCCGGACGTTCGGCGGCGGGTCAGGCGGCCGCGTCGTCCCATACCGGCGCGCTGGCGACCGAGGACCGGGTGATCGACGCCTTTCTCGAACAGCAGGGCATCTGGCGCGCGCCCGACGTGCGTTCGCTGTGCAATGCCGCCGAGCTCTATCTGAAGGGATGGCGGCCACGCACGCGCCGGCTGGTGGCGATCTCCAACTCGGGCGCCTCCTGCGTCATGGCTGCAGACCTGGCGGAAGGCGCCGGACTGACCCTGCCGCGATTCGAAAAGGGCACGGCGGACAGGCTCAGGACCACGCTTCCCGACTTCGCCAGCTCCGCCAATCCGATCGATCTGACCGCCGCGCTGCTCACCAACAACCGGCTGTTCTCCGATCTGCTGCCGATCCTGGCGGAGGGCGACGCCGCCGACTCGTATTTCGTCTCGCTGCCGATCGCCGGTCGCGGCTACGACACGCCGGCCTTCGCCCGCGATACGGCGGCGTTCATGGCGGCGACGGGCAAGGCGATCGCCGTGGCGCAGCCGCAGTCGAAGATCGCCGAACAGTTTCGGGCGGAGGGCGTTCCGACCTTCCGCCACGACAGCGACGCCATCGCCGCGCTGGGCCAGCTCGCCGCCCACAGCGAATTGATGCGCCGGCCGGTGCCGCAGCCGCGCACATTGCCGACGGTCGCGGTGCCGGACGGCGAGGGGCAGTTCCTCAGCGAATGGCAGAGCATGCAGCTGCTGGAGAGCCACGGGCTTCCCGTCGTGCCGCAGCGTCTGTGCCGCAGCGCCGAGGAGGCCGCGGCATCGCTGAACGTCCTGGGCGGGCGCATCGTGCTGAAGGGCAGCGCCGCGTCCATCCCACACAAGAGCGAGTACGGGCTGGTGCGGCTCGGCATCGAGGGTCCGACGGCGGCGCGCTCGGCCTATCAGGAGATCGCCGGCCGGTTGCTCGAACTGAAGGCGCCGCATGACGGCGTCATCGCCGCGGCGATGATCGGCGCGCGGCGCGAGCTGGCGGTTGGCGCGCGATTCGATCCGCAGTTCGGTGCGCTGGTGATGCTCGGCGACGGCGGCAAGTACGTCGAGGCGCTGCGCGACTACTCGCTGCTGCGCCACCCGTTCGACGTCGAAGCCGTGCTGCGGGCATTGCGCCGCCTCAGGATCGCGCCGCTGTTCGACGGCGTGCGCGGCGAGAAGCCCTACGAACTGGAGCCATTGGCATTGCTGGCGGTGCGGCTGGGCGATCTCGTCGCCG
>JBDZUM010000008.1:0-57496 GCA_040255215.1 Rhodospirillaceae bacterium | reverse complement strand
CGGTTGCCCCATCCGGCGGCATCTTCTATATCCGGCGCGCCCGCCTTCCATGCCCGGAGTTGCCATGTCCGCGCCCGCCGCCAAGACCTTTCCCGCCCCCGATCTGGCCCCGATCAAGCGGGCGCTGATTTCGGTCTCCGACAAGGCGGGGCTGGTCGAATTCGGCCGGTTCCTGGCCGCCCAGGGCGTCGAGATCCTGTCGACCGGCGGCTCCGCCGCCGCCCTGCGCCAGGCCGGCGTCAAGGTGAAGGAGGTTTCCGACCACACCGGCTTTCCCGAGATCATGGACGGGCGGGTCAAGACGCTGCACCCTAGCGTCCATGGCGGCATTCTGGCGCGCCGTTCCGATCCCGATCACGCCAAAGCCATGAGCGAGCACGGCATCGGCGGCATCGATCTGGTGGCGGTGAACCTCTATCCCTTCGAGGCCACGGTGGCCCGGGGCGCGTCTTTCGCCGACTGCGTCGAGAACATCGACATTGGCGGGCCGGCGATGATCCGGGCCGCGGCCAAGAACCATGATTTCGTCACCGTGGTGGTCGATCCGGCCGACTACGCCGCGGTGATCGACGCCATGACGACGAACAAGGGCGCCACGACCCTGGAGCTGCGCCGTCAGCTTGCGGCGCGCGCCTATGCCCGGACCGGCGCCTACGATGCCGCCATCGCGCAATGGTTCGGCGGCCAGAACGGCGAAGTCTTCCCGCCGACCTTGGCGGTGGGCGGCACGCTGAAGCAGACGCTGCGCTACGGCGAAAACCCGCACCAGCAGGCGGCGTTCTACGTCGACGGCTCGAACCGGCCGGGCGTTTCCACCGCCCGCCAGCTGCAGGGCAAGGAGCTCTCCTACAACAACATCAACGACACCGACGCCGCCTTCGAATGCGTCGCCGAGTTCGACGCGCCGACGGTAGCGATCATCAAGCACGCCAACCCCTGCGGCGTCTCCAGCGGCGCGACTTTGCTGGAAGCCTACGCCAAGGCGCTGGCCTGCGACCCGGTCTCGGCCTTCGGCGGCATCGTCGCGGTCAACCGCAAGCTCGACGCCGCCACCGCCGACGAGATCGCGAAACTCTTCGTCGAGGTCGCCATCGCGCCCGACGCCGACGAGGAGGCCTTGAAGCTGCTCGAGCGCAAGAAGAACGCGCGCGTGCTGCTGACCGGCGGCATGCCCGACCCGTCGGCCGCCGGCATGACGGTGCGCAGCGTCGCCGGCGGCTACCTGCTGCAGACGCGCGACAATGGCCGCATCGCCGAAAGCGAACTCAAGGTCGTCACCAGGCGCAAGCCAACGCCGCAGGAGATGGCCGATCTGCTATTCGCCTTCCGCGTCGCCAAGCACGTGAAGTCGAATGCCATCGTGTACGTCAAGGACGGCGCCACGGTCGGCATCGGCGCCGGCCAGATGAGCCGGGTCGATTCCTCGCGCATCGCCGCCTGGAAAGCCAAGGAAGCCGGCGAAGCGGCCAAGCTCGCGCAAAGCCCGGCGGTCGGCTCGGTCGTGGCGTCGGACGCGTTCTTTCCGTTCGCCGACGGGCTACTGGCGGCGGCGGAAGCGGGCGCCACCGCCGTCATCCAGCCCGGCGGCTCGATGCGCGATCAGGAAGTCATCGACGCCGCCGACAAGGCCGGTCTCGCCATGGTGCTGACCGGCATGCGGCATTTCCGGCATTGAGCCATCAGTCGAGCAACTTGGCTGTGGGATCGATTCTCTGCCGGTTGCGATAGGCCGCGACCAGTTCGATCCGGCCGATGATGGCAGCGTTCATCGCGTCGATTTTCTCCGCGGGAATCCAAAGCTCCTGATGCATGGCGGCCGCGCCGACGATCTGCACCGGATAGCGCGCGGTGAATTCGGCAGCCAACTCGAAGCGTGTGACGAAACCCAGATGGTTGTTTGCCGGATCCGGCGAGTTCCAGTCGCGCGCAATCTGTTCGGCATAGTCGAAATTCAGCACCGGATAGAAAATCGGCTGATCCGGCAGGCGCGGCGGCCATAGCCGCCAGTCATTGGCACGCACCAGTCTGATTTCCGCCAGGCCCGTCGGCCGAAAAAGAATCATCGGTTTCAATGCGCCGTTTCGGCTGACGCTTCCTCGCGGACCCTGAGCAGCAGAGTGAAGCCGATCACCAGGAACACCAGCACCACGACGATGCCGATGCGCTGGCTGTCGCTGGCATCGGTGACTCTGGCGATCAGGAACGGCGCCATGAAGGTCGTGGCGCGACCGGAGAGCGCGAACAGGCCGTAGAATTCGCCGACCATGTTCTTCGGCGCCAGGCGGCCGATCATGGTGCGGCTGGCGGCCTGCATCGGCCCCATGCAGATGCCGAGGATCAGCGCGAAACCCATGAACGCCATTTCGGGCGCCGAGGCGAACAGACCGCCATCGGGCAGCGGCGCGGCGACGTCGAAGGCGAACAGGATCGAATCGCGGCCGATCGAGACGATGCCGAGCGTGGCGATCATGACGCCGACGATGGCGACCAGCACGGTCGGCTTGGAGCCGAAGCGGTCGTCGAGCGAGCCGCCGACGAAGGCGCCGACCGTGGCGAACACGGTTAGGATGATGCCGAAGATGCCCAGCGACACGGTGGTCCAGCCGAAGGTGCCGGCGGCATAGACGCCGCCGAAGGCGATGATGGCGGCCAGCCCGTCGTTGTAGATCATGTAGGCGATGAGGAAGAGCAGCGGGTTGCGATGCTGGCGCAGCGCCTTGAAGGTGCCGATCAGCGAGCGCACGCCCTTCCTGGCCGCCTCGATCTTGCGCAGGCCGGTCGATTTCACGTCCGGCACGAACAGGAACATCGGCGTCACGAAAACCACCAGCCAGATCGCCGAGGCCGGCCCGATCCAGCGCTCGACCTCGTAGGTCGCCTTGTCGAAGCCGAACAGCGCCTTGCCTTCGGGCGTGGCGATGCCGACCAGTTCCGGCCGGCTGACGATCAGCACGATGAACAGCGCCACCAGCCCGCCGAGATAGCCCATGCCCCAGCCCAGGCCGGAGAGCCGGCCCATGCGCTCGGGCGGCACCAGATGCGGCAGCTGGGCATTGTTGAACACGATGGAGAATTCCGCGCCGATCGTGCCCAGGATCAGCCCGGCGACGACGAAGGGCAGGAACGAGGCGTCGTTGGGATAGGCCCAGAACAGCAGGATGCAGCCGGCGATGGTCATCGCCTGGAAGAAGAATATCCATGGCTTGCGCGGGCCGCCGGCATCGGCGATCGAGCCCAGGAAGGGGCTGAGCAGGGCGATGGTGAAGCCGGCGAAGGACTGGATGTCGCCCCACATCACCTGGCCCTTGACCGGATCGCCGACCATGGTCGAGGTGAAGTAGGGGACGAAGATGAAGGTGGTGATGACGGTGAAGAACGGCTGGTTGGCCCAGTCGAAAAAGGCCCAGCTCAGCCGCGCCCTGAGCGGCGACCCGGCCGGCGGCCTGCTGTCCTGGGCCGACCGCATCGCGTAATGTCCCCGCGCCATGTTCCCCCCGAGGTTGGTGGCGGGAGTTTCACATGTCTCCTTTCTACTGTCATCACGCTCCCACCGCTGTCATCCCGGGCGGAGCGAAGCGGCGACCCGGGACCCATGACGCCGGCGGGTTCCGTCGTTGACGGACATCATGGGTCCCGGCTCTCGCTTGCGCTCGGCCGGGATGACAATAGAAAGCAAACCCGGCAAGCTCTGCGCAACAAGGAGCAGCGCATGATCGTCACCACCACCGATACGGTCGACGGCAGGCGGGTGGTCGCCTATCTCGGCATCGTCAGCGGCGACGCCATCGTCGGCGCCAACATCTTCCGCGACTGGTTCGCCTCGATCCGCGACGTGGTCGGCGGCCGCGCCGGCGGCTACGAGAAGGCGCTGCGCGGCGCCCAGCGCCAGGCGATGGACGACATGGTGGCCTCGGCGACCGATCTGGGCGCCGATGCGGTGATCGGCGTCGACATCGACTACGAGGTGGTGGGCGATTCCATGCTGATGGTGTCGTGCAACGGCACGGCGGTGAAACTGGGCTGACGGAGGAACTCCAATGTCATTTCTCGGCGGATCGATCCTGGCAGTCTTCCTGGGCACCGCGGCATTCGTGCTCGGCCATTTCGTCATGTCGCATCCGCTGCGGCCGGCCATGGTGCGGGCGCTGGGCGAGAAGGCGTTCGGCGGCGTCTATTCGGTCGTCGTCGCGATCTTCTTCGCCTGGATGCTCTACGCCTACTCGACTGCGCCCTATGTCGCGCTGTGGGGCGATCCGCCTTGGGCGCGGCATCTGCTGCTGCTGATCATGATCCCGGCCATAGTGCTGTTCGTGCTCAGCGTTACCGCACCGAATCCGACCATGGGGCCGCAAGGCGCCGAGAAGCTGGCGGCGGGCGCCGCCTTCGGCGCCATCACGCGCCATCCCATGCTGTGGGCCTTCGCGCTATGGGCGGCAGGGCACATGATCGCCAACGGCGATGCCGCGACAGTGATTCTCACCGGCGGCATCTTGCTGCTGGCGCTGGGCGGGGCGGCGGGTATCGACTGGAAGAAGCACAAGGCGCTCGGCCCGGCCTATGCCGCCTATATGGCGCGCACCTCCTTCGTGCCGCTGGCGGCGGTGATCGGCGGGCGGGCGAGGCTGGACTGGAAGGCGATCGGGCTGTGGCGGCCGGCGCTGGCGATCGCGGCCTATTTCGCCGTGCTGTTCAGCCACGGCTTCATCATCGGCCGCTCGGCGCTGCCGATGTGAGTCAGCGCACCCGACGGTGCGCGACCATGCGCTGGTAGAGATCGCCGATCATCGAACTGCCCGTCTTGACGAACAGGAACGGGAACACGGCATGGACCAGGCAGGCCATGCCGGCCAGCAGCAGCCTGAAGCCGAAGCCCGAGGCCATGGCGGCGTGCTGGGCGTAGCTTTCGCCGACGCTTTGCGGATGGGCGGTGAATTTTTCCGTGATCGACATGTCGACACTGTGCCGTTCTTCGCCGGCAAGGTTCTTCCAAATGTTTCGCCATTTTCCCGAATTCGTGGAATAATTTCCCACAAAATGGCCAAATCTAAGAAAATATCTCTAGATTCGATCGACAAGCGCATCCTGCGCCTGCTGCAGGAGGATTGCAGCCTGTCGCTGCAGGAGATCGCCGCCAAGGTCGGATTGTCGGCGACGCCGTGCTGGCGGCGCATCGAAATCCTGCAGGAGCGCGGCGTCATCGCCCGCCGCGTGGCGCTGCTCGATCCCGACCGGCTCAATGTCGGCGTCACCGTGTTCGTCGCCGTGCGTGCTGGATCGCACAGCCAGGCCTGGCTGGACAGATTCGCCAAAGGCGTGGCGGCGATTCCCGAGATCGTCGAGTTCTACCGCATGAGCGGCGACGTCGATTACATGCTGCGCGTGGTGGTGCCCGACATCGCCGCCTACGACGCGGTCTACAAGCGGCTGATCAAGGCGGCGGATCTGTCCGACGTGTCCTCGAGCTTCGCCATGGAACGCATCAAGTTCACCACCGCGCTGCCGCTCGACTATGTCGAGACGGTTGACTGAGGCGCGCGCAGATAGAGGCGGAACAGGCGCAGGGTCTGGCCGAGGAAATAGCCGCTCATCAGCCCGCGATAGGTCGAGGCGATCGCCAGGGTGAGCGGATCGCTCTTCAGTTCGGGATAGCGGGCGAAGAGATAGCCGAAATAGAAGCCGACGACGAAGGCCGCCAGCATCAGGACCAGCGGCACGACGCTGCCGGGCACGGCGACGCGCCGCCTGGCGCGATCGATCGCGATGCGGTCGGGCCGCACCAGCAGCCAACCGGGCGCGATGCCGACCGTCAGTGCGGCGAGCCAGACGCCGATGCGCAGCGGCGCAAGCGCGTCGAGCGGCAGCAGGTTGGAGAGCGACAGGCCGAAAAAAGCCAGCGGCAGCGCCACCAGGCTGGCGACCGGCGTCGAACGGGCGCGCAGGCTGCGAATGCCCAGGAACAGCAGCAACGCCAGCAGCGGCCAGACCCAGAGCGGCGCGCCCTGCAGGATACGGAGGAACCCGTTCATTGGCGCCGGCGCAGCGCCCGGCGCATCAGCCAGTAGCCGTATGCCAGACCGAAGAAATACCCGCCCATATGGGCCACCCAGGCGATGCCGGCGCCGGCGTCGCCCGGCACGCCGATCAGGCCGATGGCGAGGTTCATGCCCAGCCAGATTGCCGTTATCGCCGCCAGCCGCGGCCAGCCGCCGGTGCGCATGGCGATGGCGAACATGGTCAGGCCGAACAGCGCCGACAGCCCGCCCGAGGCGCCGACGACTGGCGTCGGGTCCCCGAAATAGACGGCGACATGCAGGACGGCACCGGCGACGCCGCCGGCCAGCAGAGCGAACAGCATCCGCCCCGCGCCCAGCATGCGTTCGATGCCCGTGCCGAAAGCGAGCAGGGCGGCAAGGTTGAACACCAGATGCGGCCAGCTGCCGTGCAGCAGCATGTGCGCGACCAGAGCGAGCAGGTCGAGCGCGCCCGGGCCGGCGGCCCAGTAGGCCGGCGTCACGCCGAAATTCAGGATCAGCCAGTTGTCGGCCGGGATGTCGAGGAATTGCCGCAGCACGTGGATGGCGAGCAGCGCCACGCCGACCGCCGCCGTCGCCGGCGGCAGGTTGAGGATCGGCTGGCGGTCCTGCGGCTGTTCGCTCATCGCGTGGCGTCAGCCGCGCACGGTCTTGAGCAGGCGCAGGCGCAGGGCGTTGAGCTTGATGAAGCCGGCCGCGTCCTTCTGGTCGTAGGCGCCGGCGTCCTCCTCGAACGTGACGTGCTTCATGCTGTAGAGGCTCTGCGGCGACTTGCGGCCGACCACGGTGGCGTTGCCCTTGTAGAGCTTCAGCCGCACCGTGCCCTCGACCCGCTCCTGGCTCTTGTCGATCAGCGCCTGCAGCATCTCCCGCTCGGGCGCGAACCAGAAGCCGTAGTAGACCAGCTCGGCGTAGCGCGGCATCAGCTCTTCCTTGAGATGCATGGCGCCGCGGTCGAGCGTGATGCTTTCGATGCCGCGATGGGCGTGGTGCAGGATGGTGCCGCCCGGCGTCTCGTAGACGCCGCGGCTCTTCATGCCGACGAAGCGGTTCTCGACGAGATCAAGCCGGCCGATGCCGTTGGCGGCGCCCAGCTCGTTGAGCTTCGCCAGCAAGGTGGCCGGCGACATCTTCTCGCCGTCAATGGCGATGGGATCGCCTTTGGCGAATTCGATCTCGATATAGGTCGGCTTGTCCGGCGCCGCCTCGGGCGAGATCGTGCGCTGGTAGACCGATTCGTCGGGCTCCTCCCACGGATCCTCCAGCACCTTGCCCTCCGACGAGGAGTGCAGAAGATTGGCGTCGACCGAGAACGGCGCCTCGCCGCGCTTGTCCTTGGCGATCGGGATCTGGTGCTTCTCGGCGAACTCGATGAGCTTGGTGCGCGAGGTCAGGTCCCATTCGCGCCACGGCGCGATGATCTTGATGTCGGGCTTCAGCGCGTAGTAGCCGAGTTCGAAGCGCACCTGGTCGTTGCCCTTGCCCGTCGCGCCGTGCGCGACCGCATCGGCGCCGGTCAGCTTGGCGATTTCGATCTGGCGCTTGGAGATCAGCGGCCGGGCGATCGACGTGCCGAGCAGGTACTGGCCCTCGTAGAGGGCGTTGGCGCGGAACACCGGGAAGACGAAGTCGCGGACGAATTCCTCGCGCAGATCGTCGATGAAGATGTTCTCGGGCTTGATGCCCAGCATCTCCGCCTTCTTGCGGGCCGGCGCCAGCTCTTCGCCCTGGCCGAGATCGGCGGTGAAGGTGACGACCTCGCAGCCATAGGTGCTTTGCAGCCATTTCAGGATGACGGAGGTGTCAAGTCCGCCCGAATAGGCCAGCACAACCTTCTTCACGTCGCCGCGTTGCATCGCATTCTCCGGGGCTTGAAATCGGCGCGGAGTATAGTCGTCGAGCGGCCGGGGGCAAGCCGGGTGCTGCACCCGCTAACCGGCCGGAATCGGGCCGAAATCGGGCGACATGGGCGCTGCGGGCCTTACAATTGCCGCCTCAGCCTGTACCATCGGCAATGGTGGACTGTTCCTGGCAGGGAACCGGAGAGGAAACCATGGTCCAGAACGCCGAGACGAGTGGCACCGTGCCGACCAATATCGATCCCAGCGTGCCGCCGCGCCTGGCGCAGGTGCTGGTGCAGCTGATGCACAAGAGCGGCGAACCGGATTTCGACTACAACGAGGAATCCATCGAGCAGATCTCGCTGTGGATCAGCCATGCCCGCAAGGCGGCGACCGACGAGGAGACGCGCCAGATGGCGCAGCTCGCCGCCGCCTTCGTCGGCGACTGCCTGTGCCGGCTGCAGGGCGGCCGCTGGATCAGCAACGAGGGCGAGACGGCGGTGCATCTGCCCAACGGCATCGTCTGCCGGCCGTTCATCAAGGCGCAGAAGCAGCTGGCCAACGGCGAATCCGACAGCCTGATCGGCTTCTACCGCAGTACCTGCGTGCTGGGCACGCTGACGATCGAGGAGCTGCAGAAATTCGCCAGCGGCGAACTCGATATCAGCCAGCGCCTGGCCGAGGCCGGCGTCAACATCAGGGTCAGCCCCTCGCATTGAGCAACCGGCCGCCGACCGCCCTCGACGGGCTGATCTACGGCGCCGGGCAGGCCGCGCGCGTAGCCTGGTTCGCCGGGCACTACATCGCCGGCCGTCGCCTGTTGAAATCGCTGCCGCGCCCGGCGGGTCCAATAGGCCCGATTCCCGACCGCCGGGAGCTTGCCGCCGCCCTGCTCGATCTCTTCCGGCGCGACTGGCGCAATGTGGCCGCGGGACTGTACGAGCCGCCGGTCGCGGTGCCGACCGCACCGTTGCGGCATCTGGCGCGCAGCCGCGCCTATTTCCGCGATCTGCCCAGGGTCGATCGTCGTCGCCACGGTCTGGCGGCCGACGAAACCGCGGAAGATCCGCGCTTCGCCGAACTGCCGCGCTATTTCCGCCAGAACTTCCACTACCAGAGCGGCGGCTATCTCACCGAGCAGTCGGCGCGGCTCTACGACCTGCAGGTCGAGACGCTGTTCACCGGCGCCGCCGATGCCATGCGGCGGCAGATCCTGGCGCCGCTGGCTGCGTTCCTGCGTCATCGCAATACACGCCAGGCCTGCGTGCTCGACGTCGGCTGCGGCACCGGCAGCCTGCTGGGCGCCATCAGGCGCAACTGGCCGGGTCTCACCCTGTGCGGCGTCGATCTGTCGGAGCCCTATCTCACCGAAGCGCGCAGGCGGCTGGGACGATCGCGACGGCTGCGGCTGCTGGCGGGTGCGGCCGAGGCGTTGCCGCTGCCCGACGCCTCGCAGGACGCCATCGTCTGCAGCTTCCTGTTCCACGAATTGCCGCCGCCGGTGCGCGTGCGCGTCGTGGCGGAGATGGCGCGGGTGCTGAAGCCTGACGGGCAGATCCATCTGCTCGATTCGCTGCAGCTCGGCGACCGGCCCGGCTGGGACGGGCTGCTCGATCTCTTCCCGCACCACTTCCACGAACCTTACTACGCCGACTACGTGCGCATGGACGTGGCGGCGCTATTCGCCGCCCATGGGCTGCAGCCGCTGGAAACGCGCCTCGCCTATCTCGCCAAGCTCTTCGTCTTCGCCCGCGCCTGAACGCCGCACAAAAGAAAACCGGCCAGGAAAACTGTCCTGGCCGGGGTCTAGTTTGGACGGCAGGGAGTGTTGAACTCAGTGCAGGCTGGCGGGACGCTCCACATGTTCGCCCGGCAGATCCACCGACGGCTTGGGGATGCCGACGTAGTTCAGGACCGGGCCGGTGATCCCGGCAGTGCGATAGAAGCCTTCCAGCGTCGCGTGGTCGACGGTGACGAGGCCGGCGATGCAGGTGCCCTCGCGATACGGCGTCGGCAGGCCCAGCGGCCGCAGCTTCCAGCCGAACTGCAGCGCCTTGGCGACGAGGAAGGCGTCGGTGACCATGCTCATGTGCCGCAGGCCCAGCGCCAGCGCATGTTCGAACAGGCCGCAGACCAGCTTGTCGAGCACGCCGCCCTGGCCGGGCAGGCGATAGTCGCGATGGGCGCACAGCCGGGTGATTTCGTAGACGTCCTCGCTGCGCGGCACCGGCTGGGCCTCGCACAGATGCGGGAAGACGTCGCCCAGCAGATGGGCTCCCGTGGTGGGCAGCAGGCGCACGCAGCCGCTGACCCGGTTTTCATCCAGCGCGATCAGGTAGGTCGCGTCCGGGCCATCGAACTGGTCCTTCTCCAGCCCGTCGCCGCGGTCGAGATCGACCCAGTTGCGCTCCTTGACGTAGATTTCATGACGCAGCCGGAACATCTCTTCGAGCGCTTCGCCGTAGAGATGGGCGTTGTCCTTGGTAACGACCTCAATCATTTCCACACACCCCGTGTTTGGTTGGCCAGATAGTGGGATGAGATGGGGTTGCGCACACCCCGCCGATCAGAGGGGGATATACCGAATAATAGAGACAAGAAAAATTGTTTCGAATCAATGGACTACAAGATCTTTATAAGTTTTTATAAAGAACTGCCAGTAATCACCCGATAAATATCTGAAAACAAATAAAAAACCCGGCCAAAAGGCCGGGTTCGAGGTGCCGGGGTAACCGGTCGGGTTTTTGTTCTCAGATGTTCAGTTCGCCGGCCCGGAAAGCGGCCAGAACGGCCTGGACGCGGGTGGCGACGTCGAACTTGCGCTTGGCGTTCTCGATGTGCCAGTGCGCCGTGGTCGAGCTGATGGTCAGGATCGAGGCGATTTCGTCGTCGGTCTTGCCCACGGCCGCCCAGTGCAGGCATTCGCGCTCGCGCGGCGTCAGCTTCTTGCGCTCGCCGGTCTCCTCGTTCTGCCGCAGACGGGAGAGCTTGTCGTGGCAGTAGATCGCCATCAGGTGGATGGCGGCCTTGCTGCGCGAGTCGAGCGCGACGTGCTCGCCGGCCACGGTGACGATGCCGCGGTAGCGGCGGGCGCCGTGGATCGGGATCACGTAGCCATGACGCATGCCGAAATCGCGCGCCTCGTCGTAGAAGCGCTCGGCGAACGGCGAATTGTGCCGGTCGAGCGATTCGGCCCAGGTGAACGGATCGGTGCGGTGCAAGGTGTCGAACACCACCGGATCGCGATAGAAATAGCCCTTCTCGCGATAGCGCTGGCGCCACATGTCCGGCCAGGTGACGAGCTTCTGCGGCTGCGTCCCAACCGGATCCTTGAGGTCGGATACCAGGATACGATCGTACCCCATCCCCTCCAGCAGCGAGCGGAACTGCCTGGCGATGCGGTCGGCATCGTTGCAGTCGGCGATCTGCTCGACGAACGAGAAGGCTGCGGTTTCAATCGACATCGCGCGGACTCCTTTGCCCGTGCCGTTAATTGGGCGGCATCGAGCCATCCGTCGGAATGCCCTGCAGCGCAGCCCAATGCTTGCTGTCGGTCACGCCGGGGATTTCGGCCGATATAATCTGTTCCGGGGTCGGGGCGTTCTCGACCAGATGCTGGCCGTTGAACAGCCGCGCGGCGTTGGCCATGGCCACCACCTGCGGCATGTCGCCCCGCACTGCTTCAAGCAGCGACGGATTCGCGTGCGCGAGCGCCAGGGCCGTTGCGGCCGGAAAGCGCTCGCCCATCAGGATTTCAACGAGGCGGTCGGCCAGCGCGCACAGGAATTCCTGCTTCATGCGCGATGTCGCTTCCTCGAGCGCACGCACCACCAAGCTGGGGTCGAGCGCAGACATGTTGCCGAGCCGGGCCGTAGCCGCAGCCTCGCTCATGGCGCGAAACCGATCGCCGGCGCTGCGCTGACGCGAGCCGGTGTCTTCGATCGGCGTCGTTACGCCGTCCGGGATGCCTTTTTGCACCCGAGTCTCCCTGTCCGTAGAATTGTATTTCTTAAACGCGTACGCGACTGATGGTTTAACCCCACACCCGATAAAAGCACGGCAACTTTATGCGCTGCAATGAATCATCGCAGTATTAGGACCATCGCACTTTCGGATACCGCTTTAGTATACCGCTCTGAAAACAAACGAAAATTGCTCGATTGCTAAATGAATCGCATAGAGTCAAAGCACTAGGACGATTCATTGAAGTGAACAGGAAGAAAGTCGCGGTGGCGCGCTCTGTCCGCTCACGTGCTCTCAACCCGCCGGCCGCAGCTTGGCCGACCCTGTGCTGGTCCGTCTGCTGCGCTGCGAGGCGGATTTCAGCTGACCGCAGGCCGCCAGAATATCGCGCCCGCGCGGGGTGCGGACGGGTGCGGCGAGATTGGCCTGGTTGAGGATTTCGGCGAAGCGGTGAATGCGGTTGTTCGAGGAGCATTCGTAGGGCGCGCCCGGCCAGGGATTGAACGGTATCAGGTTGACCTTGGCCGGTATGTCGCGCAGCAGGCGCACCAGTTCGTGCGCATCGGCGTCCGAATCGTTCAGCCCCTTCAACATGACGTACTCGAAGGTGATGCGGCGGGCGTTCTTGGCGCCGGGATAGGCGCGACAGGCGTCGAGCAGTTCGGCGATCGGCCATTTGCGGTTGATCGGCACCAGCTCGTCGCGCAGCTCGTCGCTTACCGCGTGCAGGGAGACGGCCAGGTTGACGTTCAGCTCCTCGCCGCAGCGCTGCATCATCGGCACGACGCCCGAGGTCGAGAGCGTGATGCGCCGGCGCGACAGGGCGATGCCCTGGTCGTCCATGACGATGGTCAGCGCCTTGGCGACGTTGTCGAAATTGTAGAGCGGCTCGCCCATGCCCATCATCACGATGTTGCTCAGCAGGCGAGGCGATTCGCCGGTCGGCGAGGGCCATTCGGCGTAGGAATCGCGGGCGACCATGAACTGGCCGACGATCTCGGCCGGGTCGAGGTTGCGCACCAGCGGCATGGTGCCGGTATGGCAAAACGAGCAGGTCAGGGTGCAGCCGACCTGGCTGGAGACGCAGACCGCGCCGCGATCGTCCTCGGGGATATAGACGCTCTCGACCTCGTTGCCGTCGGCCAGGCGCAGCAGCCATTTGCGCGTGCCGTCGGACGAACGCTGCTCGGTGACGGTCTGCGGCCTTTCGATGATGTAGAGGTCCTCCAGGCGCTGCTGCACCTTGCGCGCGATATTGCTCATGCGCGCGAAATCTGTGACGCCGTGCCAGTAGATCCAGTGCCAGATCTGGCCGGCGCGGAACGGCTCCAGACCCTGTTCGACGAGCTCGGCCTTCAGCTCGGCCCGCGACAGCCCGACCAGATTGCGGCGGGTGTCGTTACGGCGGACCGGTTCGAGGATGGTCTGGATGGGCTCGTGCATCGGGCCTGAGATAGTCCCTTCCCGCAGCCCGGGCAATGGGCTTCCGGTATCGCCCCACCGGGCCGTCGTCGCCGCAAATTCGTCCGGAACGATCGACCGGGCATCGTGTTGGCCCCTTTATAGGACCGCCGGCGGCCAGCCGGGCAGCTGCGGTCGGGCGCGCAAGGCGCCACCCATACGGCACTACCACGCAGAGATTGAGCGGACGGAGTAACGACAATGCGATATTTGACAGCAATCCTTGCCAGCAGCTGCCTTTTTGCCGTCGCCACGGCGCCGGCGATCGCCGATGACATGCGCGAAAAGGCTTCCAATGCGGCCGCCACGGACAAGGCTACCGTGGAGCAGGCGATCAACATGGAGTGGATCAGCCTGACGGGCACCGTGCAATCCGTCTCGGCCGACCGGTTCACGCTGAAATACGGCGACGGCCAGATCGACATCGAGATGGACGGCTACGGCTGGAAGGACCAGGGCTATCTGCGCAACGGCGACCGGGTGACCGTCACCGGCCGGGTCGACAACGATCTCTACGAAAAGAAGAAGATCGAGGCGAGTTCGGTTTTCGTGCCCAGGCGCAACGAATATTTCTCCGCCAACCCGGCCGATGAGGAGGACGGCTATTACGCCTCGTCCGTTGGTCAGACCGCCTTGGTTGGCGCCGCGGAAGACGACGAATGGGTGGCCTTCACCGGCACCGTGACGTCTATCGACGGCGACGAAATCGCCGTCAATACCGGCTATCGCACCATCGACGTCGATCTGGGCGACGCCAGCGGACCGGAAGCCCCGGTGATCGATATCGGCGATCGGGTCTCGGTTTCGGGCGAAATGGACGATGCCGATCTGTTCGATGCCCGCGAGGTCGAGGCAACCTCCGTGGTCATCATCCGAAATCGCGTGATGTAACGGCGCCTCAGCGGCGGCGGTCGCGCGGGCAGGCGATGCTGATGCGGTCGATGGCCTTGGCGACGCCGGTCAGCGAATAGGTGTCGACGCTCGGGTTTCCCTCGGCCGGCGAGGATTTTACCGTCATCTTGCGGCCCAGCCGCATGGCGCGTTCCAGGGCCTGGTCGGTATCGGCGTCGGCGGTCCAGGCGGTTTCGCGATGGGTGAAGAGCCGGAACTCCTGGCGACCGATCTCGACCTGCACAATGCTGTCGCTCGCATAGGGATAGCCGGAATAGACCATCACGACGTTGTAGGCTTTCTTGCCTGGGCGGTGGGCCAGATAGACATAGGCCTGCCGCTCGGGCTGCGCCGGCTGGCGCGCCATGGCCTCGCTGACGACGTAGCAGACCTTGCTGTCGCCGGCGCCCGATGAATAGGCGGCCCAATCCTCGAAATCGCCAAGCTTGACGACATCCTGCGCCGGCGCTGCCGCGGGCAGGATCGTCAGAACTAGTAGGCAGGTGACTGCGCGCCCCCAAGCGATAGTCATATAAAGAAACTACCGTTTTGTTGCCGCCAACGCCACAGCCGCCAGCGTCAGCCGGCCGATTTACCGGTGCGACGGGCGGCCTCGGCGGCGCGCCGGGCCCGCTTGCGCTGGTAGAGCGGCGCGCCGAACACCGGCGCCGGCAGCGCCTCGAGCGGCCCGCCGGGCGCCACCGGCCGTGGCGCGTGCCGGCCCAGCGAGATCAGCCGGTCGTACATGACCAGCGCCCCTGCCACCGACAGATTGACCGAGAACCGCATGGGAATGCGCACCACGTAGTCGCACAGCTCCTGCATGGCCGGCGACAGGCCTTCGCGCTCGGCCCCCAGCACGTAGGCGGCCTGGCGCGGGTGGCGGAAGCTCGGCAGTTCGATGGCGTCGTCGGTGATTTCGATGCCGACCAGCTTGCAGCCGACCGGCAGCCGCAGCGCCTGGGCCGAGGCGAATTCGTGGAACGGCACGCTGGCGGTGCTGTCGGCCGTGTCGGCCTGCTTGCCTTCGCGCCTTGGATACTGGGCGTCGACGCTGAACACGAAACTGGCGCCGAACGCATGCGCGGTGCGGAACAGCGCGCCGACGTTCATCGCCTTGCTGACGCGCTCGACACCGATGCCGAAATAGCCTTTCATGCCGCCCTCCCGGACCCGCTTTATCGTTCCCGCCCCGCCATGACAAGCCACAGCGACCGACCAGATGGCGACGCCCGCGATGCGGCGGTGCAGGCGCAGTACGAGGCGCTGCCCTATCCCGCCCGCGATCCGCGCGACGAGAAGAAGCGCCTGGTGGTCGGCTCGCCCAGCCAGGTGGTCGAAATCGACCACTATCTGTTCGCCGGGCGGCGCGACTGGACGCAGCCGTTTCGCGTCCTGATCGCCGGCGGCGGCACGGGCGATGCCTGCATCATGCTGGCGCAGCAGCTGGCCGATCTCGGCTGCCCGGCCGAACTGCACTATCTCGATCTCTCGCAGGCGGCGCGGTCGGTCGCCGAAGCGCGCGCCGCCGCCCGTGGTCTCGGCGGCATCACCTTCCACACCGGCTCGCTGCTCGACGTCGGCGCCAGCATCGGCGGGCGCTTCGACTACATCGACTGCACCGGCGTGCTGCACCATCTCGCCGATCCCGAGGCCGGGCTGCGGGCGCTGGCGGGCGTTCTGGCCGGAGAGGGTGGTCTGGGCATCATGGTCTATGGCCGGCACGGCCGCACCGGAGTCTACGAAATGCAGGATGCGCTGCGCCTGCTGGCGCCGCCAGACCTCGAAGTCGCCGAACGGGTGCGACTGGCCCGCCGCCTGCTCGAGGCGCTGCCGCCGACCAACTGGTTCAAGCGCAACCCGTTCCTGTCCGATCACGTGCAGGGCGGCGACGCCGGTCTGTTCGACCTGCTGCTGCATGCCCGCGACCGCGCCTACGACGTGCCGGAACTGGCCGCACTTGTGGCGTCGACCGGGCTGCAGATCGCGGCCTTCATTGAGCCGGTGCGCTACAATCCCGACACCTATGTCGCCGACCCGGCGCTGCGCCGTCGCGCCGCGGAACTGCCCTGGCTGGACCGGGCGGCGCTGGCCGAGCAACTGGCCGGCAATCTGACGACCCATACCGTCTATCTGACATGGCCCGGCCGGTTGCCCGCCTGCATCGCCCGCGCCGATGGCCCGCAGGCCGTCCCTGTGCTGCGCGAGCTGGACGGGGCGACTTTGGCGGCTTCGGTGCGCAAGGCCGGCGCGCTGAGCGGCGATCTCGACGGGGTGAAATGGCGTGCAGCCCTGCCGCCGCTGGCCGGCGCCATCCTGACGCGCTGCGACGGCAGGCGCTCGCTGGGCGACATCCACGGCGAATTGCGGACGCTCGATTCGTCGCTCGACTGGGAGCGCTTCAAACGCCAGTTCGACCAGGTGTTCGCCGTGTTCAATTCCGCCAATCGCATGCTGCTGCGTACCGCCTGAAACCACTCACATGAACAATTCGCCGCTTGCCGTCGCCGTAGCCGCGACCATCGCCTGGGCCGTGCTGCTGGTCGCCACGCGCCTGGTGCTGATCCGCTTCGAGATCAACGCCTGGGGTTTCACCCTGGTGCAGCTTCTGACCGGCGGGCTCGCCATGATGGCGTTCGGCCGCCGCGCCACCATCGCCTGGGCCTCGCTGCTGTCGCCCTCGATCTGGGCCTATGGCGCGTTGCGCGTGGTCAGCGCCGGCGCCGCATCCGCGGCCCTGCTTTACGTCACGGTCATGCAGGACACTTTGCTGGCGGCGATGAACGTGCCGCTGGCGGCGCTGGTGCTGGTCATCGTCACCCGCCAGCGCCTGCCGCGGGGGCAGATCCTGGCGCATGGCGTGATGATCGCCGGTATCGCCACCATGGCCTTTTCCCTGCCCGGCGGGCTGCTCAATCCGGCGGTGCTGCTGGAGGTGATCGCCGAGTGCGCGGTGGTGGCCTCGACCCTGCTGATTGAGCGCCATCCGGAAAACCGCCGCGACGACGTCAAGGCGCGCTGCCTGTTCACCGGCACAGTGCTGATGGTCACCGCCGCGATGTTCATCGCCGCCTGGGCGCTGACGGGCGCGCTCGGCATCAGCATCGGCAGCAACGCGCTGGCCTTCGGCGATTTCGGCCAGCTCTTCGCCTCGACCGACCTGCTGATCGCCGGCGCGCTGGCCGGGGTGCTGCTGCGCGGGCCGACCATGTATCTGGCGCTGCTGGCGGTGCGGCTGGCCGGCACCCAGACCTATCTGGCCACCCTGGCGCTGCTGCCCTTCGCCTGCCTGGTGTTCGAGGCCGGCTGCGCCCTGGCCGGCTGGCTGCCCTGGCCGGCGCTGGGGCCGGCCGAGATCGTTTCCGGGCTGCTAGTGATCGGCGGGTCGCTGCTGCTGGTGCGGCTGCGCTCGCGCTGACGAGGGGGCTGCCAACTAAAGAGACAGGACAGGGCGCGGCAGGCACAGTCGGCGCCGCGCTGCCGATGCTGCGGTGCGGGACGTTGACTCGGCTTGGGCCGGCCCGCATAAAAGGCCGACCCACGGCATTTTCCCGGCAGACAAGGATACGAAATGGCGAAAAAGGTCTATTCCGACGCCAAGGCGGCGCTCGACGGGCTGGTGTTCGACGGCATGATGGTGATGGCCGGCGGTTTCGGCCTGTGCGGCATTCCCGAAAAGCTGATCGACGCGCTGCGCAACACCGGCGCCAAGGACCTGACCTGCGTCTCCAACAATGCCGGCGTCGACGGCTTCGGCCTTGGCCTGCTGCTGGAAACGCGCCAGATCAAAAAGATGATCTCGTCCTATGTCGGCGAGAACAAGATCTTCGCCCAGCAATACCTGGCCGGCGAACTCGAGCTGGAATTCAACCCGCAGGGCACGCTGGCCGAACGCATCCGCGCCGGCGGCGCCGGCATCCCCGCCTTCTTCACCAAGACCGGCGTCGGCACGCTGGTCGCCGAAGGCAAGGACGTGCGCGAGTTCGACGGCGAGAAATACGTCATGGAGCGCGGGCTGGTCGCCGACCTGTCGCTGGTCAAGGCGTGGAAGGGCGACAAGGCCGGCAATCTCGTGTTCCGCAAGGCCGCGCGCAATTTCAACCCGATGATGGCGACCGCTGGCAAGAAGACCGTGGCCGAAGTCGAGATCCTGGTGGAGCCCGGCGAGATCGATCCCGACCACATTCATACGCCCGGCATCTACGTCGACCGCATCATTCTCGGCACGCCGTACGAGAAGCGCATCGAGAAGCGCACCACGCGCAAGATCTGAACCGGTCAGCAGAGGAGGGCATCGTCATGGCCTGGACCCGCGAACAGATGGCCGCCCGCGCCGCCAAGGAGCTGCAGGACGGTTTCTACGTCAATCTCGGCATCGGCATTCCGACGCTGGTATCGAACTACATTCCCGAAGGCATGCACGTGGTGCTGCAGAGCGAGAACGGCATGCTGGGCATGGGGCCGTATCCGCTCGACAACGAGGTCGATCCCGACATCATCAATGCCGGCAAGGAAACCGTCAGCGAGCTGCCGGACACGTCCTATTTCAGCAGCGCCGACAGCTTCGCCATGATCCGTGGCGGCCATATCGACCTGTCGATCCTGGGCGCCATGGAAGTGGCGGAGAACGGCGATCTGGCCAACTGGATGATCCCCGGCAAGATGGTCAAGGGCATGGGCGGGGCGATGGATCTGGTCGCCGGCGTCAAGAAGGTCATCGTGGTGATGGAGCACACCTCGAAGGACGGCGCCTCCAAGCTGTTGAAATCCTGTTCCTTGCCGCTGACCGGGGCCAACGTGGTCGACATGGTGGTGAGCGAGCTGGGCGTCTTCACCATCGACAAGAAGGGCAAGCCCGGCGTCACGCTAATCGAGCTGGCCGACGGGGTCAGCGTCGATCAGGTGAAGAAATCGACCGAGGCGTCGCTGACGGTAAAACCCGGCCTGGCCTGAACCACAGGCCCGGCTGCGACGTTGCGTCCGATGGGACAAGATGGCGTCGTGCGCCGGCAGCGAAAGACACCTAGATTGAAGGTCGCACCGGCGGACAGGTGAGCCGCCGCATCCGCATGGCCGCCGCCCGCAATCCGGCGACGACGGAGGAAGCCCATGGAGCAGGATCTCGCTCTCAACCTGGCGCGTTTCCAGTTCGCCTTCACCGTCGTATGGCATTTCCTGTTCCCGGCCTTCACCATCGGCCTGGCGAGCTATCTCGCCGTGCTCGAAGGCCTGTGGTTGCTGACCAGGCGCGAGCACTATCTCGATCTCTTCAAGTACTGGCTCAAGATCTTCGCCGTCGCTTTTGCGATGGGCGTGGTGTCGGGCATCGTCATGTCCTACCAGTTCGGCACCAACTGGTCGGTGTTCTCCGACCGGACCGCGCCGGTGCTGGGCCCGCTGCTGGGCTATGAGGTGCTGACGGCGTTCTTCCTCGAGGCCGGCTTCCTGGGCGTCATGCTGTTCGGCCTCAACCGGGTCGGGCCGCGGCTGCATTTCCTCGCCACCTGCCTGGTGGCGATCGGCACGCTGATCTCGGCCTTCTGGATCCTGGCGGCGAATTCCTGGATGCAGACGCCCGCCGGCCACATCGTCACCGCCGACGGCTTCTTCCATCCCGACGACTGGCTGAAGATCATCTTCAACCCGTCCTTTCCCTACCGCTTCGTCCACACGGTGATCGCGGCCTATCTGACCACCGCGATGATCGTCGGCGCGGTCGGCGCCTGGCATCTGCTGCGCGGCCCCGCCACCCAGCACGCGCGCACCATGTTCTCGATGGCGATGTGGATGGCCGCACTCGTTGCGCCGGCGCAGCTGCTGGCGGGCGACATGCACGGCCTCAACACGCTGCAGCACCAGCCGGCCAAGGTGGCGGCGATGGAAGGGCATTTCGAGACCCGCGCCGGCCAGCCGCTGATCCTGTTCGGCTGGCCCGACATGAAGGCGGAGGAAACCCGGCACGCCATCGAAATACCCAAGCTCGGCAGCCTGATCCTAGCGCACGATCCGGAGGCCACGATCCGCGGGCTGAAGGATTTTCCGCGCGAGGACCGGCCGACCAACGTGCCGCTGGTGTTCTGGTCGTTCCGCATCATGGTCGCGATCGGTCTGCTGATGATCGCGCTGGGGCTCGCCGGCCTGGCGCTGCGCTGGGTCGGCAAGCTCTACACGATGCGGCCGTTCCTTGCCTGGGCGGTGGCGATGGCGCCATCCGGCCCGATCGCCGCCACGGCCGGCTGGATCGTGACCGAGGCGGGGCGGCAGCCTTTCACGGTCTACGGGCTGATGCGCACGGCCGACAGCGTGTCGCCGATCGCCGCACCGGCTGTGGCGACCTCGCTGGCGGCTTTCGCCGTGGTCTATTTCGTCGTGTTCGGCGCCGGCATCTGGTACCTGGTGCGTCTGTTCGCCCGGCCGCCGCATCCGCACGAGGAAGGGCCGAAGCGCGGCGAGCCGACGCGCAGCGCGGGCATCACGCCGGCGCCCGCCATGGTCGGCGACGCTCCCGACGCGGCCGGCATCCGGGAGGGCGGGCGATGATCGACCTCACGCTGATCTGGGCGCTGCTGATCGCCACGGCGGTGTTCCTCTACGTGGCGCTGGACGGATTCGATCTCGGCGTCGGCATCCTCTTTCCGTTCATGCCCGAGCGCGAGGACCGCGACGTCATGGTCAATACCGTGGCGCCGGTGTGGGACGGCAACGAGACCTGGCTGGTGCTGGGAGGCGGCGGGCTGTTCGCGGTCTTTCCGCTGGCCTACGCCACCATCCTGCCGGCGCTCTACATGCCGCTGATCCTGATGCTGCTGGCGCTGGTGTTCCGCGGCGTCGCCTTCGAGTTCCGCTTCAAGGCGCATACCGATCGCGGCAAGATCCTGTGGGACGTGGCCTTCGCCGGCGGCAGCTACGTCGCCACGCTCACCCAGGGCATCGCGCTCGGCGCGCTGGTGCAGGGCATCGAGGTCGCCAATCGCGCCTATGCCGGTGGCTGGTGGGACTGGCTGACGCCGTTCTCGCTGCTGACCGGCGTGGCGCTGGTGGCGGGCTACGGGCTGCTGGGTGCCGGCTGGCTGATCTGGAAGACCGAGGGCGCGTTGCAGGCCCGCGTGCGCGGCTTCGCCAAACCGCTGGCGGTGGCGACCCTGGTCTTCATCGCGCTGATCAGCCTGATCATGCCGTTCCTGCAGGAGGGCTTCTACCAGCGCTGGCTGACCCTGCCCAACATGCTCTTCGCCGCGCCGGTGCCGGTGCTGGTTGCGCTTCTGGCCTGGCGGCTGTTTGCCACGCTGGCGCGCGACAATCACGCCACGCCTTTCCTCTGCGCGCTGGGGCTGTTCGCATTGTCCTATCTCGGGCTCGGCATCAGCCTCTATCCGATGATCGTGCCGCCCTCGATCACCATCTGGGACGCCGCCACGGTGCGCAGCAGCCAGATTTTCCTGCTGGTCGGCGCGGCGGTGCTGGTGCCGGTGATCCTGGCCTACACGGCCTATGTCTACTGGCTGTTCCGCGGCAAGGTCACGCGCGACAGCGGCTATCACTGACGCCATGGCGATGCGCGAGCGCTGGCGCCGGCTGCTGTGGTTCGTCGGGCTGTGGGCCGCCGGCGTCGCCGTGGTCGCGGCGGTAGCCTATGCGCTAAGGCTGCTCATCCTGTGACAGGCGGCGCAGGTATCGGGGCGCTGGCGTCGGAGCGCGCCGGGCAGTAGGGTGCGGAACCGCGCCATGCCCGCCAAGATCAAGGAAAAATTCGACGCCCTCTCCCCCAACATGCGCGGGGCGCTGTGGCTGATCGCCGGCAGCATGTGCTTCACCGGCGTCGGCGTGCTGATCAAGCTGCTGGGCCGCGAGCTCGACAGCCTGCAGGTCGCCTTCTTCCGCTGCATCTTCGGCCTGCTGTTCGTGCTGCCCCTGATGCTGCGCCGCAACTTCGCCTCGCTGCGCTCCAAGCGGCATTTCGCCCATTTCTGGCGCGCCGCGCTCGGCACCGCCTCGATGGCCATCGGCTTCTACGCCCTGACCCACCTGACCCTGGCGGCGGTGACGTCGATCTCCTTCACCACGCCGCTGTTCGTCATCGTCGTGGCGGTGCTGTTCCTCGGCGAGAAAGTCCGCTGGCGGCGCTGGACGGCGACGGCGGTCGGTTTCGTCGGCGTGCTGGTGATGATGCGGCCGGGCGGCGAGAGCGGCTTCGATCCGGTCATGCTGATGGCGCTGTTTGGCGCGGCGCTGACGGCGGTGGCGGTATGTCTGGTCAAGAGCCTCACCGGCAGCGAAAGCTCGAACACGACGCTGATCATGTTCACCATCTGGTCGAGCCTGTTCATGATCGGGCCGGCGATCTGGGTGTGGCGCGATCCCAGCGCCGTGGCCTGGGGCATGGCGGCGGCGATGGGGCTTCTGGCCACGATCGGCCAGCATTTCATCATCCGCGCCTATACCGAGGGCGAGGCTTCCGTCGTCTCGCCCTTCGATTATCTGCGCCTGCCGCTGTCGGTCGCCGCCGGCGTCTGGATCTTCGCCGAAACGCCGAGCTGGTGGACGCTGGCCGGGGCGCTGATCATCGTCGTTTCGACGCTCTACATCGCCCGTCGCGAGGCGCAGCTCGGCAAGCCGGTGATCCCGGAAGCGAAATCGGAGAAGGCGGGCCCCTGATCAGCCGGCGCGCAGCTGCCGGCCGATTTCGTCCTCGATTTCGGCCAACCGCAGCAGCGTATCGCTTGCCCGGTTCCGGTCCTGCGCAACCACATGGCTGAGGCAGGCGCCGAATGCCTGCGCCTGCCGGCGCTTGAGGGCAGCCAGTGCCGGCATGAACGGATCGAAGAATGCGGCGTAGTCCATCGCCCGCTTGGCGCCCAGCGGCAGGGCGAAGCGCGTAAGATGGCCGAGCTGGCCGGGATCGAAGCCGTTGCCGGCGATCATCCGCGACCAGTCGCGGATCAGTTCGCCGTCGATCTTCGCTCCGTTCTGCGCTGCCAGCGCCTCGGCTTCGGCGTAGAGCCCGCGAAAGAAGGCCAGCGCACGATGCTGCAGGTCGCTATCGCTGACGTCCCTGTCGCGGCGTGGCTCGGTCCAGTAGCGGTAATGCCCGCGCTTGTAGGCGATCGCGTCGGCGCGCCATGCCGCTTTCAGCTCGTCGCGGCCGATCAGCGCGTGCGCGAAGCCGGCGGGGTCGTGCAGGCGCAGTCGGTCGTCCTGCATTTCCAGCGCCAGGACGAAATGATCGACGCCGGGAAAGAGCGGCCGCAGGGGATTGTAGGTCAGATGCTGCATGTCGAGCGGGCCGAGAATCACTGCCGATCGCTGCAGCAGTGTCGGCAGCCGGTCGATGGGATCGGGCTCGGCTTGTTCGGCGGCGGATTCTTCGCAGGCAAAGCCCAGTATGTCGAGCGCCGCGCTGATCCCTTTGTCGGGCAGGCCGGCGAGGCCGCTGAAGAAGGGCAGGCTGTCGGGCGTCTGGAAGGCGCCCAGTCCGACGCCGCTCAGCGCCTCGATCAGGCGCGGCGATACGGTCTCGCCGATGCTGGCCAGCAGCATCGCCGTCGAGTTCGCGTAGCAGTACCAGTAGCCGTCGTGGAAGGTCTCGGGCCGCGTGCGCATGGCGCGATGCTAGCGCGGCTGCGAATTGCAGCCGATGGCTATTTTTCGTCGCGCAGCGCCGCCAGCATTTCGCGGGCACGTTCGCGATGGGCGTCCTTGATATGGCCGGAAACCGTCTGCGCCGCCAGCAGCAGGACGGTGGCGTCGTCGGTGAAGCCCAGCCCGGCGATGAAGTCCGGAATGAGATCGACGGGTATCACGAAATAGGCCAGCGCGCCCAGCAATACGCCGCGCACCCGCATCGGCGTTGCCGGGTCGCGGGCCGCGTAATACGCCGACACCGCTTCGTCGGCGAAGGGAATGCGGGCGGCGACGTTTCCCAGCTTGCGCCAGAAACCGCGCTCGACGGTCTTCTCGTCGCTCTGCATTTTCTGCGGGTCGACGGCAGGGAGAGTCTCGTTCATGGGTTCAATATGGGCCCGGTTTCCCGCCACTCAATAGGGCTATTCCGGGTTTGCCCCGTCTGGTAAAACCCGGGCCGAAATCCAACCAAAAAACGCCGAGAGGGGAAAAATCATGGACGTTAAAGGACTTGCCGCCATCGTCACCGGCGGCGCCTCGGGTCTGGGCGGCGCAACCGCCTCGGCTCTGGCCGCCAAGGGCGCCAAGGTCGCGATCTTCGACCGCAACGCGGAACTGGGCGAGAAGAAAGCCAAGGAACTGGGCGGCATCTTCTGCAACGTCGATGTCAGCGACGCGGCTTCGGCCGAGGCCGGCGTCAAGGCGGTGATCGAGAAGCTGGGCGTGCCGCGCGTCGCCGTGAACTGCGCCGGTATCGGCCGCGCCGGCCGCACCATCTCCAAGACCGGTCCGATGCCGCTGCAGGATTTCGACGTCGTCATCAAGGTCAACCTGATCGGCACCTTCAACGTCATCCGCCTGGCGGCGGCCGAGATGGCCAAGGCCGAGCCGCTGGCCGGCGGCGAGCGCGGCGTGATCATCAACACCGCCTCGGTCGCGGCGTTCGACGGCCAGATCGGCCAGGCGGCCTACTCGGCGTCCAAGGGTGGCGTCGTCGGCATGACCCTGCCGATCGCGCGCGATCTGTCGTCGATGGGCATCCGCGTCTGCACCATCGCGCCGGGCCTGTTCAACACGCCGATGATGGCGTCGCTGCCGGAAGAGGCCAAAAAGAGCCTGGGCGCCATGGTGCCGTTCCCGCCGCGGCTGGGCGATCCCAGCGAATACGGCCAGCTCGCCATGGCGATCGTCGAGAACCCGATGCTGAACGGCGAGACCATCCGTCTCGACGGCGCCATCCGCCTGGCGCCGAAATAAGCCGCCGCTTCTCACGAACGCAAAAGGCCCGCTCCGGCGGGCCTTTTGTTTTTCCAGATGAACGAATCGGCAGGTTGTGTGGCCTCATCCTTCGACGAGCTCAGGATGAGGACATTGGTGTCGTAGCCGCATGACCAAAAATCCTCATGCTCAGCCTGTCGAAGCATGAGAGGTCAGAGGAAACGCCAGCTACCCCTTTGCGGCCTGCTCGATGAACTTCGCCAGCGCGATGTCCTTCTCGGTCACGCCGCCCGCGTCATGCGTCGACAGGACGATGTCGACCTTGTTCCACACGTTCGACCATTCGGGATGGTGGTCCGCCTTCTCGGCCGCCAGCGCCACTTTGGTCATGAAGGCGAAGGCGGCGTTGAAATCGCCGAACTTGAACGACTTGGCGATGGCGTCGCGGCCGTCGACCGATTTCCAGCCCTTGAGCCCGGCCAGGGCCGCCTTGCGTTTCGCCGGCGTCAGTTTCTTGACCATCGCGTTGCCTCCTTGATCGACCCGCCGGACGCGCGGACGCTCTTGGCGTCGGCCTGTCGCCGGCCTATGTATCCTGCATGCCATCCTACAGCACACCGCCCTCGCTTTCCGACTGCGAAGACATCGCGCGGCAGGCCTATGCCGATCTGCCCGAACAGTTCCGCCGCTTCGTCGGCGACGTGGTGATCCGCGTCGTCGACTTCCCCGACGAGGAGACCGAGCGCGAGATGGGGCTGGAGACCCCATTCGACCTGCTGGGCCTCTATCGCGGCGTCGAACTGGGCAGCAAGAGCGTCGCCTGGACGCCGTCCGACGTCGACATGATCTTCCTCTATCGCCGGCCGCTGCTCGACTACTGGTGCGACAGCGGCGAGGATCTCGAGCATCTGATCCGCCATGTGCTGATCCACGAGATCGGCCATCATTTCGGCCTTTCCGACGACGACATGGAGGCGCTGGAAGCGCAGGCCGAGGAAGAGGAAGCGGACAGCCTACGCTCTTAATGCCCGGTACCGCTCGGCCAGCGCCTGCCATGGCGCGACGTTCCAGTGCGAGCGGGCCAGGCCGGAGGGCGAGGGCAGGACGTGGATCTCGCTGTCGCCGAGCGTCCGCGGCTGCAGGCCGAAGCCGATGCGCCGGTCGCCGAGAAAGGTCGCGCCGGCGTTCTTGCTGGTGAAGGCGATCAGTCGCGGCCTGTGCCGCTTCATCTTGCGCGCGAACGCCGCCACGTCGAAGGCGGCGGCGGACAATTCGCTATCGACGCCGACCTCGATCTTGTTGAGGTCGGTGTAGCCGATGCCGTGCTCGACCATGCGCGGGAATTGCGCCGGGTCGAAATCGGGCGGGAACAGGCCGAGCTTCTTCACCGTCGGCCAGAAGGCGTTGCCGGGATTGGCGTAGGGATAGCCGCGCGCCTGCGAGATGCGGCTGACGGCGGTGCCGCAGAACACCAGCGTCAGGCCCGGCCGCAGAACGTCCGGCAGGATCATCTCAGGCGGAAGCCAGCTCCACCGCGCGCGCCAGCGGCACCGGCGCCTCGTCGAGCAGATGGTCGACGATGGCGTCCTCCCAGGCCGGATCGGACGGCGCCATCGGGTCCTGCGCCTTCAGCCGGTGCTCGGCGACCAGGCGGGCCATCAGCAGGCGCCTGGCGTCGCCGCCGCGCGCGCCGATCGCCGCACCTTCGGCCGCCATCAGCGCCGCCGAAACGGCGTGGTAGAGCGTGGTGGCGGCCGACCGGCTGAGCTTTTCCTTCTTCGGGTCGGCGGCGACTTCGCGGGCGAACCGGCCGGCGCGGTCGACCAAGCCGGCGAATTCGCCGCGCATCTGGCCCGGCAAGCCGTCGGCGCTCTTCAGCATGTCGTCCAGCGCGCTGCCCAGCGCCTTCTCGCCGCCGCTCTTGCCGACGGCGCGGGTGATGACGTCGAGCGCGTTGATGTTGGAGGTGCCCTCCCACAAGGTGCCGACCTGCGCGTCGCGATAGAGCCTTGCGGCGACGAACTCCTCGATGTAGCCGACGCCGCCACGCACCTCCAGCGCATGGGAGGCGACGCGGATATTGTCGCGGCAGGCGCGGAACTTGAAGAGCGGCGTCAGGATGCGCAGCAGGGTCTCGGCCTTCGCGTCGCCGCCATTGGCGTCGCCCATGATCTTCGACGAATAGAGCGACATCGACAGCGCCTGCTCGGTCGGCAGCAGGATCTTCATCAGCTGCCGGCGCAGCAGCGGGAAACGCTTGATCGGCCCGCCGAAGGCGTTGCGATAGCCGGCCACCACCAGCGATTCGTTGAGGCAGCGGCGCATCATCGCGGCGGCGCGCACGCCGTGGCTCAGCCGCGAGAGATTGACCTGGTGCATCATCTGCTTGAAGCCGTTCTGCGCGTCGCCGATCAGATAGGCCGTGGCGCCCTCGAACTTGATCTCGCCCGACGCCATCGACTTCGTGCCCAGCTTGTCCTTCAGCCGCACGATGCGATAGGCGTTGCGGCTGCCGTCCTCCAGCCGGCGCGGCGTGGCGAACAGCGCCAGGCCCTTGGTGCCGGAAGGCGCGCCCTCGGGCCGCGCCAGCATCACCGCGACGTCGGCGTCGGCATGGCTGCAGAACCACTTGTCGCCGGTGATCGACCAGCGCTCGATGCCGTCGGCGCCTTTGCCCAGCGGCGTGGCGACGGTTTCGACCGCGCCGACGTCGGAGCCGCCGGCCTTCTCGGTCATGAACTGCGTGCCCTTCCACATCGTCGCCATGTCCTGCGACAGCAGCCGCGGCAGCAGGTAGTTCTTCACCGCTTCGCTGCCGTAGCGCTTGATGACGAAGTTGGACGTGTCGGAGACGGAGATCGGGCACATCAGGCCGAACTCGCCCTGCACGAAAAGATAGGTGATCAGGTACTTGCCGATCGGCGGCATCGGTTCGGGCCAGCCCAGCACGCCGCCGCGATGGGTCATGGCATGCATGCCGAAATCGCCGAAGGCGATCTGCTCCATTTCGCGATAGGCGGGATGGTATTCGATCCAGTCCTCGTCGCGGCCGAAACGGTCGCGCTGGTGCAGCACGGGGCCGTTCCTGTCGGCGATCGAGGCCAGTTCGTCCAGCCTGCCGCCGGCCAGTTCGCCCAGCCGGTCGAAATGCGGATCGAGATGGGCGAGCAGCTTCTCCGGCATGTAGAGCGGCAGCAGGTCCTGCAGCGAACGGTCGGCGCGGTAGAAATTCATGCCATGGCAGTCCGGCGCGACGTGGTCGGAGCCGGTGCGCGGTGTTTCCTGGCTCGATGCCAGCTTCAGATTGGCCTGCGTCATCTTCGTTCCTCCTACCAGCCTTCGCGCAGCAGCTTGTCGACATAGGCCGGCACGATCTCGCTGGCCGGCCCGTAATGGCGTTCGGCGAACAGCGAGTGCCCGTCCGACGGCTCCATGTTCAGTTCCACCGTATGCCCGATGCCGGCCATGCGCACGTGCTGCACGAAGCCGGCGGCGGGGTAGACCGTGCCCGACGTGCCGATCGACATGAACAGCCCGCAGCGGTCGAGCGCGCCCATGATCTCGTCCATGTGCAGCGGAATCTCGCCGAACCAGACGACGTGCGGGCGCAGGCCCCCCTTGCCGCCGCAACCGGCGCACACGCTTTCGGGGCTCAACTCCATCTCCGAATCGACGATCGCCTCGCAGTGCATGCAGCGGATCTTGCCAGCCTGGCCATGCATGTGCATGACGTTGCGCGAACCGCCCGCCTCGTGCAGCAGGTCGATGTTCTGCGTCACCACCAGCACCTCGCCGGGCCATTCCCGCTCCAGCCGGGCAAGCGCCTCATGCGCGGCATTAGGGCGGATGTTGGCGCTGCGGAAATCGCGGCGGCGTTCATTGTAGAAGTCCAGCACCTTCTTCGGATTGCGCCGGAACGCCTCGATGGTGGCGACTTCCTCGATGTTGAACTTGCTCCACAAACCGTCCTTGTCGCGGAACGTGTCGATGCCGGATTCCTTGGAAATGCCGGCGCCGGTCAGCACCACGATGGTGTCGAGCGAGGTCGAGAGTTTGGGCGGTGCCATGGTTCGACGGCGTTTCCTGCGTTGCTTTTGCCGGTATCATAGAGCTTTCGGGCGCGGGAGAAAGGGCGTGGAGCGGAAGATAGGCGTGCTGTTCGTCTGCACCGGCAATATCTGCCGCTCGCCGACCGCCGAGGGCGTGTTGCGGCACCAGGCGAAACTCGCCGGTCTGGAGACGCGACTGCTGATCGATTCGGCCGGCACGCACGGCTATCACATCGGCGAGCCGCCCGACCGACGCAGCATCGCCGCGGCCCGCAAGCGCGGCGTCGATCTCTCCGTCCTGCGGGCGCGCAAGGTGGCGCCGCGGGATTTCGAGGCGTTCGATTACGTGCTGGCACTGGATCGCGGGCATTTCGATCTGCTGCGGGCCGATTGTCCGCCCTCGCAGGCTGGGCGCCTGTCGCTGTTCCTCAGCCATCTGGGCGAGGCGGGGCTCGACGACGTGCCGGATCCCTATTACGGCGGCGCGCGCGATTTCGAACACGCGCTGGACCTTATCGAGCGTGGATGCGCTGCCCTGCTGGCGCATATCAGGCGCGAGCATTTCCCCGACCATGACTGAGTTGCGGGCGCGGCTGCGGGCGGTGCTGGGCCGCGAGGTCGATGCCCTGCAGCTGGTGGGTGGCGGGCATGGCGCGACGGTCTGGCGTTGCGCGCTTGCCGGCGGCGGCACGGTGGCCGTGAAAAGCGCGGCGCGGCTTCTGGCCAGCGAAGGCAAGATGCTGCGCGACCTGGTCGGCAGGTCGCCCGTAGCGTTTCCGACGCTGCATTTCAGCGACGACACGCTGCTGGTCGGCGACTGGATCGAGCATGACGGCTCGCCGCTCGATGCCACCGGGCAGGAACAGCTGGCCGACGCGCTCGCCGCATTGCACGCGCACACGGCGGACGATTACGGCTATGGCTACGACGTGATGATCGGCGGCATGCCGCAGATCAACGAGCGCCAGCCGGACTGGCGCACGCTGTTCCTCGAAAAGCGCCTGCTGAGCGGCGCGTTCCTCGCCCATCGCGTCGGCAATCTGCCGCTGGAGACGCTGCGTCTCGTCGAGCGCTTCGTTGCCACGCGTGGCGACATGATCCCCGAACCGAAGCGCCCGGCGCTGCTGCATGGCGATCTGTGGCAGGGCAACGTGCTGACGCGACAGGGCCAGCCGGTCGCTTTCATCGACCCGGCGATCTATTTCGGCCATCCGGAAATGGATCTCGCCTTCAGCGAGATGTTCGGCGGCTTCGGCCCGCGTTTCCTCGCCCGCTACGCCGAAATCGCCGGTCTCGACAAGGCATATGCGGAGCGCCGCGACATCTGGAACCTGTGGCCGCTGCTGGTGCACGCCTATCTGTTCGGCGGGCCATATATCGAGAAAGTCAGCCGTATTGTCACGCGCCGCATCTGACGACAGAATCCGCAAATGCTTTCGAGAATACCTGCTGCTGTGGGTCCGCACGAGGGTCGTGAACTTGAGTTGCTGTTGGCCGGCCTCAAGCCAATCGCCATGTTCTTGGAATACGACCCCTCGGCGCAGTTCGAGCGTTACGTTCGTGCAAGTCAGCTGGAGCGACGCATTCGCCGGTACAGGCTAGCAGGCCGGGTATTGGAGATCGCGTACTATTTCCCGGATCACAACGAAGCCCGTTTCCGTCAGTTGGACCTCATCTATCGATATTGGACGAGAGGCGATCTGCGGTTTTCCGATATTCTGGAACGCAGGGTCGGGCGGCTCCTTGGGTATTCTGAACGGGATATAGCCGTCTATCTACAGTGGGTTCGGCGGCGCAGCCGACGACGTCGATAGAAGCTGATGTACCTCTGATTTTTTTCGAACGGTGGATTTGCAATCGAATCCACGACTGACTGCTACTCGCCAATCACCTGCAACGGATATTCCGCCTCGGCCCGATAGAGCGAGCCTTCCGGCCGCGTCACGGAAGAGAAGAGCGTGAAATGCTCGACGTCGAAGGGCTCGGGCCGCCACAGGCTGTGCGAGGCCATGAATTGCGCCAGATGGTGGCCCGCCTCCTGCCGTCCGCCGAAGCGCGCCAGGGTGACATGCGGCACGAAGCGCCGGCGTTCGGGCCGCAGTCCGGCGCGGGCAATGGCGCTATCGACCTTCTGCTGCAGCGCCTCCAGCGCGGGGTTGTTCTCGACCGCGGCATAGAGGGCGTTGAGCCGCGCGCCGTCGGCGAAATAGCCAACGCCCTTGACGGCGAGTTCGAACGACATGGCGCCGATGCGCGCCAGCTGGTCGTCGATGTCGCGGGCGGTGCCGTTGTCGACCTCGCCGATGAAGCGCAGGGTCAGATGAAAATTTTCCGGCGCCACCCAGCGCGCGCCCGGCACGCCGTTCTGCAGCCGCGCCATTTCGGCCCGCAGCGACGACGGCATCTCGATGGCGACGAACAATCTCATGGCGCGCCCCGCCTGCGCAGGCGCGTCGGCAGGCCCCGCCTCAGGGGCAGGGCGAGCCGGTGCGCTTGTAGATCTCCTCGATGCCGTTCAGCACGTCTTCCGACAGCGTCACGTCGAGGCTGTCGATGTTGCTCTTCAGCTGCGCCATGCTGGTGGCGCCGATGATGTTGCTGGTGACGAACGGGCGCGAATTGACGTAGGCCAGCGCCATCTGGCCGGGATCGATGCCGTGCTTCTTCGCCAGATCGACATAGGCCTGGATGATCGGCTGGGCATGCGCGCCGGTATAGCGCTGGAAGCGGGTGAACAGGCTGAGGCGGGCGCCCTCGGGCTTGGCGCCGTTCAGGTACTTGCCGGTCAGTGTCGCCATGGCCAGCGGCGAATAGGCCAGCAGGCTGACGTCCTCGCGCATGGAGACTTCGGCGTTGCCGATCTCGAAGCTGCGGTTCAGCAGGTTGTAGGGGTTCTGGATCGAGACGATGCGCGGCAGGCCCTTGGTCTCGGCATGCCCGACGAATTTCATCACGCCCCACGGCGTCTCGTTCGACACGCCGATATGGCGCACCTTGCCGGCCTTGATCAGGCCCTGCAGCGCCTCGAGCGTCTCGTCGATCGGCGTACCGCCGGAATCGGACGGATCGTGCTTGTAGCCCAGCTGGCCGAAGGTGTTGGTGCGCCGGTCCGGCCAGTGCAGCTGGTAGAGATCGATGTAGTCGGTCTGCAGCCGCTTCAGCGAGCCGTCGACCGCCTCGTTGAGATGCTTGGCGTTGAGCAGCGGGCCGCCGCGCAGCCATTCGAAATCGCGCCCGCGCGCGGCCGCCTTGGTGGCCAGCACGATCTTGTCGCGATCTTTGCGGTTCTTCAGCCAGGTGCCGATGAACTGCTCGGTGCGCCCGTGCGTCTCCGCACCCGGCGGCACCGGATACATCTCGGCCGCGTCGATGAAGTTGATGCCGCGGCCCAGCGCGTAGTCGAGCTGTTCGTGCGCTTCGGCTTCGGTGTTCTGGCGGCCCCAGGTCATGGTGCCGAGACAGATCAGGGAGACGTTCAGGCCGGTGCGGCCGAGCGGGCGGAATTGCATGTCGGGTTTCGCTTCGTGCTGATCGCGGGAAGGGCGAGAACCCTGCTATAGCGCGACAGGCTTGCCGGGCGCAAATCCCCGGTCTCAGCGCGCCGCCTCGGTGCGTTTCAGCAGGGCTTCGACGGCGGGCAGAATGCCTTTGACGATGATCGCCACGCCGGCCGCCGTCGGATGGATGCCGTCGGCCTGGTTGAGCTTGGGGTCCATCGCCACGCCTTCGAGGAAGAACGGATAGAGCGGCACGCCGTGCTTTTCCGCAAGGCGCTGGTAGATGGCGTCGAAGCGCTGCTGGTAGTCGCGGCCGAAATTGGGCGGCGCGCGCATGCCGGCCAGCAGAACCCTGGCGCCGCTCGCCAGGGTGCGCGCCAGGATGTCGTCGAGATTGGCCTCGGTCTGATCGGGATCGAGCCCGCGCAGCGTGTCGTTGGCGCCGAGCTCGACGATGACGATCTGCGGCTTGTCGGCCAGGGTCCAGTCGAGCCGCGCCCGCCCGCCGGCCGACGTGTCGCCCGAGACCCCGGCATTGACCACGCGCACGTCGTGGCCGCGCTCCTTCAGCGCCGCCTCGAGCTGCGCCGGAAAGGCGTCGCGCTCGGGCAGGCCATAGCCGGCCGTCAGGCTGTCGCCCAGCACCGCGATGGTGGTGGCCGCCTGCTGGGCGGCGACGGGTGCTGCGAAAACCATACCGATGAGGGCGATCGCCAGCGCCGCCCGTCGCGTAATATGCCCATGGAATGAGCAGAAAGCCGCGGCCAGCCGGCTTCGCCGGGCGGCGCCAGCCTTGCTTTGGTCACAGTTTTCGGTTGCTGTCGGGGTCGATGAGGGAGCCATTTGCATGATCAGCCTGCGTGACGTTCGGCTACAGTTGGCGAGCGCCGCCGGCCCGGTCAATATCCTGCGCGGAATCAGTCTCGATATCGGCGCCGGCGAAACGGCGGCCCTGGTCGGTCCGTCGGGCGCCGGCAAGTCCAGCCTGCTGATGGTGATTGGCGGACTGGAGCGTGCCACCAAGGGCGAAGTGGCCGTGGCGGGCACCGATCTGGTGCGCCTCGACGAGGACGGTCTCGCCCGTTTCCGGCGCGACAATGTCGGCATCGTGTTCCAGGGCTTCCATCTCATTCCGACCATGACTGCGTTGGAGAACGTCGCGCTGTCGCTCGAGTTCGCCGATGCCGAGCGGCCGTTCGAGCGCGCCGAGGAGGCGCTGCGCCAGGTTGGGCTATCGCATCGCATCGACCACTATCCGGCGCAGCTTTCGGGCGGCGAGCAGCAGCGCGTCGCCGTGGCCCGCGCCTTCGTCGGCCGTCCGCGCCTGCTGCTGGCCGACGAACCGACCGGCAATCTCGATGGCGGCACCGGGCGGGCGATCATGGATCTGCTGTTCTCGCTGGTCGCCGGCACCGGCGCCACCTTGCTGCTGGTGACGCATGACGAGGCGCTGGCGCGCCGCTGCAGCCGCGTCATCCATATCGCCGACGGCGCCATCGCCAACGACACGGCGATGGCGGCCTGAAGGGAGCGGCCGGCAAACCATGCGCAGGGCGCTGACGGCAGTCTTCGGCAACTGGTCGCTGGCGATCAGGCTGGCGCGGCGCGAGCTGCGCGGCGGGCTGGGCGGCTTCGGCATTTTCATCGGCTGTCTGGCGCTCGGCGTCGCCGCCATCGCCGCCATCGGCTCGTTCTCGCGCGCCGTGGAAGAGGGACTGCGCGCCGATGCCCGCACCATCCTGGGCGGCGATATCGAGCTGCGCCTCACCCATCGCGCGGCGAGCGACGACCAGAAGGATTTTCTTGCCGGACTCGGGCGCCTCACCGAAGTGCTCGAGATGCGCACCATGGCGCGTCCGGCGCAGCGCAACGGCGGCGCGCCCGCTCTCGTGCAGCTGAAGGCGGTCGACGACGTCTATCCGCTCTATGGCGGACTCGAATTCAAGCCCGCCATGTCGACGCAGGATGCGTTCCAAGAGCGTAACGGCGTCTTCGGCGTCGCCGTCGAGGAGCTGGCGCTGCGCCGGCTTGGCGTCAAGCTCGGCGATCGCGTTCAGGTCGGCGATGGCGTGTTCCAGGTGCGCACCGTCATCGCGCGCGAGCCGGACCGCGGTTTCAGCGTCTTCGCCATCGGCCCGCGTCTGATGATGTCGCAGGAGGCGATGGCGCGCACCGGCCTGCTGCAGCCGGGCGCGCTGCTGAGTTACGAGTACCGCCTGGCGCTGCAGCCGGGCACGAATTTCCGCAACACCATCGCCACCATCAATCGCCAGTTCCCCAGCGCCGGCTGGCGGGTGCGCGGGCTGGACGAGGCCGGCGGCGGGTTGCGCGTGTGGATCGACCGGCTGACGCTCTATCTCAGTCTGATCGGGCTGGCGGCGCTGCTGGTCGGCGGCGTCGGCATCGGCAATGCGGTCGACAGTTTCCTGATCGGCCGCCGCCGCACCATTGCCTCGCTCAAGAGCCAGGGCGCGCCCGCCGGCCTGGTCTGGCGCCTCTACATGGCGCAGATCGCCGTGTTGGCGCTGCTCGGCGTCTGCATTGGCCTGGTGTTCGGCATCGCGCTGCCCTTCGTCGCCGATGCGCTGATCGGCGATCGTCTGCCGGTCAACGCCCGCGTCGATCTCTACGTGCAGCCGCTGGCCATGGCGGCGCTGTTCGGCATGATGGTGGCGCTGCTCTTCGCGCTGTGGCCGCTGGCGCGCGCGCGGGCGGTGCCGGCGGCGACGCTGATGCGCGGCCTGTCGGCCACCGACGACATCTCGCCGCGGCTGCGCGATCTGCTCGCCATGGCGGGCGTCGGCTTCGTGCTGGCGGCGGTCGTCGTGCTGACCGCGCCACAGCGCAACGTCGCCGTCTGGTTCATCGTCGGGGCGCTGGGCGCCTTCGTCGCCTTTCCCGCCCTGGCGCGCCTGGCCATGGCGCTGGCCCGCCGGGTCAAGCACCCGCCGCACCCGACCTTGCGGCTGGCGCTGGCCAATCTGCATCGGCCGGGCGCGGCGACCGTCACGGTGATGCTGTCGCTGGGGCTGGGCCTGACGGTGCTGGTGGCCACGGCGCTGATCGAGAACAACCTGCAGCGCCAGGTGCAGCAGCGCCTGCCGCAGGATGCGCCGGCCTTCTTCTTCGTCGATATCCAGCCCGACCAGGTCATGGCCTTCGATGCTGCGGTGCGCGAGGCCGGCGGCTACGGGCTGGAGCGCACGCCTTCGCTGCGCGGGCGCATCAGCCGCATCGACGGCGTGCCGGTGGCCCAGGTCGAGATCGCGCCAGACGCGCGCTGGGCGGTCGACAGCGACCGCGGCCTGACCTACGCGCCGACGCCGCCCGACGGCACCCGCCTCGTCGCCGGCCAGTGGTGGCCGTCCGACTATCGCGGCGCGCCGCTGGTGTCGTTCGACGCCGCCCTGGCGCGCGGCTTCGGCGTCGGCATCGGCGACACCATCACCGTCAACATCCTGGGGCGCGAGATCGAGGCGCGCATCGCCAACCTGCGCACCATCGACTGGACCACGCTGAACCTGAACTTCACCTTCGTCTTCGCCCCCGGCGTGCTGGAAGCGGCGCCGCAGACCTGGATCGCCACGGTCAAGGCGCGGCCCGAGGAGGAGGAGAAGGTCTACCGCGCCATCACCGACCGTTTCGCCAACGTCACCGTGATCCGGGTCAAGGACGCGCTGGACACCATCGCCGGGCTGCTGGGCAATGTCGGCCTGGCGGCGCGCGTGGTCGGCGCGGTCAGCATCGCCACCGGCCTGATGGTCCTGGCCGGCGCCATGGCGGCGAGCCAGCGGCGGCGGGTGCACGATACGGTGGTCATGAAGGTGCTGGGCGCCACGCGCCGGCGCATCCTCGAGGCGTTCATCTACGAGTTCGCCGCGCTGGGGCTGGTCACCGCCATCGCCGCCATCCTGATCGGCAGCCTGGCCGCCTGGCTGGTCATTACCGAGGTCATGAACCTGCAGTGGAGCTTCCCGTTCTCGGTCGCCGTGCTCACCGCCTTCGGCGCCGTGACCCTGACCCTGGCGCTCGGTCTGGCCGGCACGCTCGGCGCGCTGCGGCAGCGCCCGCTGTCTCTGCTGCGCAACGAATAGCGCTAACCGCTTTTGAATCCTTGCGTTTCACGGCAGGTGCGAAATCGCCTGCCGCGTCGATTTTGTCCGCCAACCAGTTGAAACCGGGGCGAAATGCCCCAATATTGGAGGCAGAAAAATATCCAACCGGAGGCTGACCGCAACATGGCTGACAATTTCACCCGCTTGAACGCGCAAGGCACCATCGCGCGCCCGGCCGACCAGGCGACGTTCGATGCCGGCCTGCGCAAGCACATGCTCACCGTCTACAACTACATGGCCTCGGGCCTGGCGGTGAGCGGCATCGTGGCTCTGCTGATCTACACGGTGCCGAACATCAATTCGCTGTTCTACGGCATCAATCCGCAGACCGGCCGTATGGGCTTCACCATGCTGGGCATGGTCGGCATGTTCGCGCCGCTCGGCCTGCTGTTCCTGGCGATGTTCACTTACAACCGCATGTCCGCGGGCATGGCGCAGGCCTTCTACTGGGGCTTCGTGGCGCTGCAGGGCATCGGCCTGTCGATCCTGCTCTATCGTTACACGGGCGAGAGCGTGGTGCGGGTGTTTTTCATCACCGCCGCCGCCTTCGCCGGGCTGAGCCTGTACGGCTACACGACCAAGCGCAGCCTGTCGGCGTTCGGCAGCTTCCTGATCATGGGCCTGATCGGGCTGGTCATCGCCATGATCGTCAACATCTTCCTGCAGAGCGAGATGATGCTGTTCGTCATCTCGGGGCTCGGCGTGCTGATCTTCTCCGGCCTGATCGCCTACGACACGCAGCGCATCAAGGAGCAGTATGCCGCCAACTGGGACGGCACGGCGCAGACCAAGGTCGCCATCATGGCCGCCCTGGCGCTGTACCTGAACTTCATCAACCTGTTCCAGTTCCTGCTGATGTTCCTCGGCAACAGGGAATAGTTCGAACCCTCAACCCATAGGGTTCCGGCAGACGCCCGGGCCATCGCTGGCCCGGGCGTTTTAGCGTCAACCGGCCGCCGCTCGCGGCCATCGTCGTCCATCATCAGTCGAGGAAGCGGACAAGCCCTGCCATGAGCATCGCCCTTGTCGCCCTGCTGCCGCTGGCCGGCGCCCTGCTGGCGTCTCTCACCATCCGTTCCGGCCGCAACGTCTGCGCCGCCACCGCCGGCGGCGCCACCGCCCTGGCGCTGGCGCTGCTGCTGTCGCATGCGCCCGCCGTTTTCGCCGGCGAAGTGGTGCGCACGCAAATCGACTGGCTGCCGCAGATCGGCCTGTCCTTCAGCTTCTTCGTCGACGGTCTGGGCCTGTTCTTCGCCGGGCTGATCCTGATCATCGGCCTGCTCATCATCCTCTACGCCCGCTTCTATCTCGGCCGGCAGGATCCGATGGGCCGCTTCTTCGCCTATCTGCTGCTGTTCCAGAGCGCCATGGTCGGGGTGGCGCTGAGCGAGAACGTGCTGCTGTTCCTGGTGTTCTGGGAACTGACCAGCCTCAGCTCGTTCCTGTTGATCGGCTACTGGCGGCATCTGCCCGAGGGCCGCCAGGGCGCGCGCATGGCGCTGATCGTCACCGGCGGCGGCGGGCTGCTGCTGATCGCCGGCATGCTGATGCTGGGCGAAATCGCCGGCTCCTACCAGTTGACCGAGATCCTCGCCCGCGGCGAGGCGATCAAGGCGCATCCGCTCTATCTGCCGACGCTGCTGCTGATACTGGCCGGCGCCTTCACCAAATCCGCGCAGTTCCCGTTCCATTTCTGGCTGCCGCACGCCATGGCTGCGCCGACGCCGGTCTCGGCCTATCTGCACTCGGCGACCATGGTCAAGGCCGGGGTGTTCCTGCTGGCGCGGCTGTGGCCGGCGCTTGCCGGCACCGAGGAATGGTTCCTGATCGTCGCCCCGGTCGGCCTCGTCACCATGGGGATCGCCGCCTGGATCGCGATCTTCAAGGACGATCTCAAGGGCCTGCTGGCGTTCTCCACCGTCAGCCATCTTGGCATGATGACCATGCTGCTGGGCTTCGGCACGCCGCTGGCCGCGGTCGCCGCCGTCTTCCATGTTCTCAACCACGCGACGTTCAAGGCGGCGCTCTTCATGGGCGCCGGCATTGTCGACCACGAGGCCGGCACGCGCGACGCGCGCCGGCTCGGCGGGCTGATCCATCTCATGCCGATCAGCGCCACCCTGGCGCTGATCGCCACCGCCTCGATGGCCGGCATCCCGCTGTTCAACGGCTTCCTGTCGAAAGAGATGATGCTCGACGTGGCGGTCGGCACGACCTATGCCGGCCTGCCCTGGCTGATCCCGGCCGCAGCGACGCTGGCCACCATCTTCTCGGTCGCCTATTCGGCGCGGCTCGCCTTCCACGTCTATCTCGGCCCGGCCCGCGATGACTATCCGCACAAGCCGCACGATCCACCGGTCGGGATGTGGCTGCCGGTCGCCGTGCTCTGCTTCCTGGTGCTGGCCATCGGAATGCTGCCGGCCATGGTGGCGGGGCCGCTGGTCGAGCTGACGGCGCAGGCGGTGATCGGTCCCGCGCCGCTGCCCGAATACAAGCTGGCGATCTGGCACGGGTTGACGCCGGCGCTGGGGCTGAGCGCGCTGGCCGTCGTGTGCGGCGGCCTGCTGTGCTGGTGGTATGCGCCCTTGCTGCGCTTCCGCCTGTCGCTGCCGCGGCCGGAGGCCAAGCGCCTGTTCGATGCGGCGGTGGCGGCCCTCGTCGACTTTTCCCGCGCCGCCGTTGCAGCACTCCATACCGAATCGCTGCGCCGCTATGCCGGCATCATCATTCTGACGATCGTGGCGGTCGCCGCCGGCGCCTATCTTTCGCATCCCTATGCGCCCGGCGGCCGCGACATGCTGCCGGTCAGCCTGCCGGCCGTGGTCGTCTGGCTGGTGGTGCTGGCCGCCTGCATCGGCGCCGCCTGGCTGCATGCCGATCGCCTGCTGGCGCTGATCGTGACCTCGATCGTCGGCCTGGTCGTGTCGCTGTCCTTCCTGCAGTTCTCCGCGCCAGATCTGGCCCTGACCCAGATCTCGGTCGAGGTCGTGACCACGATCCTGCTGCTGCTGGCGATCAATCTGCTGCCGCGTCGCAGCGATGCCGAGCCCGGCCTGCTGCCGCGCGCCTGGAGCGGTGCCGTGGCGGTGGCCGGCGGCATCGGCGTCGCCTTGCTGGCCTTCGCCATGATGACGCGCAGCCTGCCGGCGTCGATTTCCGATTTCCACCTGGCGCAGTCCAAGCCGGGCGGCGGCGGCACCAACGTGGTCAACGTCATCCTGGTCGATTTCCGCGGCTTCGATACGTTCGGCGAAATCATCGTGCTGGGCATCGCAGCGCTCGCCATATTCGCGCTGCTCGATTCGGCTTTGCGCGGCGCCGCCGCGCGCCGCCTCGATGCCATGCGCCAGAAGGTCGAATCGGGCGACGCCCATCCGCTGCTGCTGGTGGTGTCGACCCGCGTCCTGCTGCCGCTGACCATCACGGTCGGCATCTTCATCTTCCTGCGCGGCCACAACCAGCCAGGCGGCGGCTTCATCGCCGGCCTGGTCGTGGCCGTCGCCCTGATCACCCAGTACATGGCCAGCGGCTATGTCTGGGCCGCCAGCCAGGGCCGCATCGACGCCCAGAGCATGATCGGCGGCGGCGTGCTCGTGGCGGGCCTGACCGGCGTCGCCGCCTGGGCATTTGACGCGCCGTTCCTGACCAGCACCTTCGGCTACGTCACCCTGCCCATCGTCGGCACGTTCGAGCTCGCCTCGGCCATGGCCTTCGATCTCGGCGTGTTCCTCGCCGTGGTCGGCACCGTGCTGCTGGCGCTGTCGCAAATCTCGCGCATCGAGGCGCGGGCCGAACGCACGCCGGTGCCGGAAGGGCCGATGGATCCCGCTCTCAAGCCGGCGCCCGACGCGGCGCCGGCCGGCGAATAGGGGGCGAACCATGGAATTTCTCGTCGCCACCGCCATCGGCGCCCTGACCGCCACCGGCATCTACCTGACCCTGCGCGGCCAGACCTTCCCGGTCATCGTCGGCCTGGCGTTCCTGACCTATGCGGTCAACCTGTTCCTCTTCGTCACCGGCCGGCTGGCCATCGACAAGCCGCCGATCATCAGCCCCGACGCGGCGGCCTACACCGATCCGCTGCCGCAGGCCCTGGTGCTGACCGCCATCGTGATTTCCTTCGGCATGACGGCGCTGATCGTCGTGCTGGCGCTGCGCGCCTTCCTCGAAACCGGCGACGACACGGTGGCCGCGCCGTCGCTGGTCGAGGCGCCGCCCGAGGGCGAAAGCCCGGGAGCGGAGCGGCCATGAATCACTGGATCATCGTCCCCATCGTCCTGCCGGCGCTGACGGCGGCGTTCCTCGTTCTGGCGTTGCGCCACGATCTGCTGCGCCAGCGCCTGGTGTCGATCGCCTCGACCGTGGCTCTGCTCGCCGTGGCGATCGGCCTGGTGGTGCTGGCCGACGACGGCACGACGCGGCCCTACGCGGTCGGCGACTGGCCGGCGCCGTTCGGCATCATCCTGGTGCTGGACCGGCTGTCGGCGATGATGCTGGCGCTTACGGCGGCCTTGGGGCTCGTGGTGTCGATCTACGCCAGCGGCGGCTGGGACACGCGCGGCCGGCATTTCCACGCCCTGTTCCAATTCCAGCTCATGGGCATCGGCGGCGCCTTCCTGACCGGCGACGTCTTCAACCTGTTCGTGTTCTTCGAGGTCATGCTGATCGCCTCCTACGGGCTGATGCTGCATGGCGGCGGCGGTCGGCGGCTGCGCGCCGGCTTCCAGTACGTCGCCATCAACCTGATCGGCTCGACGCTTTTCCTCTTTGCCGTTGGCCTGATCTATGCCGTCACCGGCACGCTCAACATGGCCGATCTCGCCGTCAAGGTCGCTCAGGTGGGCGAAGGCGATGCTGCCCTGCTCAGCGCCGGCATCTTCATGCTGCTGCTGGTGTTCGCGCTGAAGGCGGCGCTGGTGCCGCTGCACTGGTGGCTGCCGACGGCGTACGGGGCTGCCTCGCCGCCCGTTGCCGCGCTGTTCGCCATCATGACCAAGGTCGGCGCCTACGCCATCATCCGCGTCCATTACATGATGTTCGGCGACGCGGCCGCCGCAGCCGCGCCGTGGATCGTCGGCGCGGCGCTGGTCAGCATGGCGATCGGCGCGCTGGGCGCGCTGGCGACGCGACGACTGGGCGATCTGGCGGCGTTTGCCGTCGTCTGGTCGATGGGCTCGCTGCTGGTGGCGATCGGCATGTTCGATCCCGGCGCCATGGCGGCGGCGCTCTACTACGCGGCGCATTCGACCGTCGCTGGCGCCGCCCTGTTCCTGATCGCCGACGCCATCGCCCAGCGCCGGGCGGGTCACGGCGATGCGCTGGTGCTGGCCTCGCCGCCGACCCAGTCGACGCCGCTTTCCGCCGCCTTCTTCCTCGCCGCCATCGCCATGTGCGGCCTGCCGCCGCTGTCCGGTTTCGTCGGCAAGCTGCTGATCCTCGACGCCACGCGCGGCCCGCTCGCGGTGTGGATCTGGGGCTTCATTCTCGCCACCAGCCTGGTGACGATCATCGCTTTCGCCCGCGCCGGCAGCCTGCTGTTCTGGAAATCGGAGGCCGTCGCCGTGGCGGGCGCTGCGGGCAATGCGTCATCGCCTACGCCAATCCCGGCGCTGCGGCGAACCGCGCTGCCGCTTCTCGCCCTGCTGCTGCTGCCAGCCGCGTTGTCGGGCTTCGCGGGGCCGGCGGCAAGGTATTTCGATGCCGCCGCGGCGCAGATCGCCGACGTGCAGGGCTATGTCGACGCCGTGCTCGGCGCCGGCGACAAGGCGAGGTGAGGGCCATGCTGCGCCGGACCTTTCCCCATCCGCTGCTCAGCCTGATGCTGCTGCTCGTCTGGCTGCTGCTGGTCAACGATCTCTCGATGGGTCACGTGGTGCTGGGTGCCGCCATCGGCATCGTCGTGCCGCTGCTGACGGCGCGCTACTGGCCCGACCGGCCGCGCGTGCGCAATCTGCCGGCGATCGTCTCCTACGGCATCATCGTGCTCTACGACATCGTCGTCGCCAACGTGCAGGTCGCCATGATCGTCCTGTTCCGCCGCAACGACCGGCTGCGCTCGCACTTCGTCGAGATTCCGCTGGAGTTGCGCACGCCGGAGGCCATCGCGGTGCTGGCCGGCACCATCACCATGACGCCCGGCACGGTCAGCGCCGATCTGTCGTCGGATGGCCGTTCGCTGCTGGTCCACTGCCTCGATGCCGACAGTCCCGATGAGGTCGTCGCCTCGATCAAGTCGCGTTACGAGAAGCGCCTGATGGAGATATTCGAATGATCGCCACCGCCTGCTTTGTCGCCATCATTACCGTCTCGCTCGCCGTCGCCCTCAGCGTCTACCGGCTGGCCCGCGGTCCCGATCTCGCCGACCGCGTGCTCGCGCTGGACACCTTGGCGATCAACGCCATCGCGCTGATCGTGTTGCTCGGCATCTGGTACGGCACCGGCATGTATTTCGAGGCGGCGATGCTGTTCGCCATGGTCGGATTTCTCTCAACTGTCGCCTTCTGCAAGTTCCGCCTGCGCGGCAACGTGATCGAGTAGGCCCGGCATGCAGCTCGCCGTCGAAATCCTGGTGTCGGCGCTGATCCTGATCGGCGCTTTCTTCCTGCTGGTCGGATCCTACGGGCTGGCGAAGCTGCCCGACCTGATGCGCCGGCTGCACGCGCCGACCAAATCGACGACGCTGGGGATCGGCGCGCTGCTGCTGGCGTCGCTGGCCTATTTCATGCTGGTGCAGGGCACGCTATCGCTGCACGAACTGCTGATCACGCTGTTCCTGTTTCTGACCGCGCCGGTCACCGCCTTCATGCTGGCCAAGGCCTTCATGTTGCGCAATCGCGAGGAGGCGCCGCAGCGTCCCACCGGCGCGGGACGAAACTGGGCGACGATGGCGCCGGCCGATCCGCCGGGCGGCCCCGCACCCGGCGAGGATCCGCTGCGCAAGTAGCCTCAGATGCAGCGGCCGCCGTCGACCTCGAGCGCCACGCCGGTGATGAAGCTCGATTCCTCGGACGCCAGGAACACCGCGGCATTGGCATGATCTTGCGGCTGGGCGAGACGGCCCAGCGGCACGGTGCTTTCGAACTTGGCGCGGTTGTTGGCATTGTCGCCGCCCATGAACTGCGGCAGCAGCGGCGTTTCGGTTGCCACCGGGCAGATGGCGTTGACGCGAATGCCCTTGGGGCCGAGCTCCGCCGCCATCGACTTGGTCGCCGTGATCGCCGCACCCTTCGAGGCGTTGTACCAACACAGGCCGGGGCGCGGCCTGATGCCGGCGGTCGAGGCGATGACGATGATGTTGCCGCTCTTCTGCGCCTCGAACACCGGGATGGTGGCGCGCGCGGCCTGGAACAGGCCCTTGACGTTCACCGCCATGATCTTGTCGAACTCCTCCTCGGTGACGTCGAGGATCGGCTTGTTCCAGTGCGCCACGCCGGCGTTGCACACCATCACATCGAGCCGGCCGAAATTCTTCTTCGCCGCTTCCACTAGCTTCTGGTTGGCCGCCAGCGTCGAGACGTCGCCGCCTTCGTAGACCGCCTTGCCGCCGCCATCGACGATCGACTTGGCGACCTTGGGGCCGGTTTCCGCGTTCATGTCGTTGATCACGACCGCCGCACCTTCCTTGGCCAGGCTGCGGGCGATGCCCTCGCCGATGCCCTGGCCGGCCCCCGTGACGATCGCGACCTTCCCCTTGAGACGCATGTGACGTTTCCTCGTTTTCCGATTAGCCGTGATTGATGGCGACGGTCTTGATGGCCGAGAACTCGAACAGGGCGGCGAAGCCCTTTTCGCGGCCGAAGCCCGAACCCTTGAAGCCGCCGAACGGCAGCTCGATGCCGCCGCCGGCGCCGTAATTGTTGATGAAGATCTGGCCGGCCTTGACCTTGCGCGCCAGCCGCATCTGCTTGGCGCCGTCGCGCGTCCAGATGCCGGCCACCAGCCCGTAGGGCGTGGCGTTGGCGATGCGGACGGCGTCCTCCTCGTCCTTGAAGCGGATGGCGGCCAGCACCGGGCCGAACACCTCCTCCTGCGCCAGCAGATGCGTCACCGGCACGTCGCCGAAAATCTGCGGCGGCACGTAGTAGCCGCCCGACGGCGCGTTGGCGGCGACCTCGCCCGAGGCCAGCAGCTTGATGCCGTCCTTGCCGGCATCGCCGATGAACTTCTCGACCCGTTCCTTCTGCTTCTTCGAGATCAGCGGTCCGACGTCGAGATCGCGATCCCACGGACCGGCGCGCAGCGCCTTGAACTTCTCCGCGACGCGGCCGACGAACTCGTCGTAGGCGCGGTCCTCGACCAGCAGGCGCGAGCCGGCGGAGCAGGTCTGGCCGGCGTTCTGGATGATGGCGCGGGTGATGAAGGGCAGGGCGGCGTCGAAATCGGCATCGGCGAACACGACCTGGGGCGACTTGCCGCCCAGCTCCATCGTCACCGGCCGGTTAAACTTGGCCGCCGCCGCCTGCACCAAGGTGCCGACCTGGCGCGAGCCGGTGAAGGAGATGTGGTCGAGGCCGGGATGCGCCGAGAGCGCCGCGCCCGCTTCCTCGCCCAGCCCGGGGACGATATTGACCGCGCCCGGCGGGAAGCCGACCTCCAGCATCAGCTGCCCGACGCGCAGGATCGACAGGCAGGCTTCCTCCGCCGGCTTGACGACGATGGCGTTGCCCATGGCCAGCGCGCCGGCGGCGGCGCGGCCGAAGATCTGCATCGGATAGTTCCACGGAATGATCTGGCCGCAGACGCCGTGCGGCTCGCGAATCGTCATCACCGTGTAGCCCGGCTGGTAGGGAATGGTCTCGCCATGCACCTTGTCGGCGGCGCCGCCGTAGAATTCGAAATAGCGCGCCAGGGCGGTGGCGTCGGCCTTGCCCTGCGACAGCGGCTTGCCGGTGTCCTTGCATTCCAGCACCGACAGTTCCTCGGCGTGCTCGGCGATCTTCAGGGCCAGCTTGTTCATCAGCCGGCCGCGCTCGGCCGCCGGCATGCGGCCCCAGGCGCCGTCCATCGCCTTGTGCGCTTCCTTCACCGCCGCATCGATGTCGCGTTCGCCGCCGCGCGCGATCTTGGCGAATTCGCTGCCGTCGGAAGGATTGAATACGGGCAGGGTCTGGCCGTCGCTGGTGCGGCGCCAGTCGCCGCCGATCAGGATATCGCCGTCGGGCATGGTGTCCTCCACAGGCTTTTTCGGATTTGGTGACAGGCTAGGACGGGGCCGGAGGGCGCGCAAGGACGGCGAATTTTCAGCCTGTGAAAGCCGCCGCCATAGTCATGCTGCGTTGCGCGTAGCCGCGAAAGCTTAGAGCAGCCCGGCCCATTCCTTCGACCATTGCAGCGCTTCCTCGTCGGGCAGGGGCTGGGTGCAGGCGTCGATCTCCAGCCGTTCGCCCAGCTTCTGCGCGCCGCAGGCGGCGAAGATGGCGTCGAGCTTCTTGCCGCCGAAGCAGAAGGTCTCGGAATAGGTCTGGTCGCCCAGCGCAATGACGCCGTAGCGCAGCGCCGAGAGATCGGGCTTGCCGCTGTCCAGCGTCTCGGCGAGCTGCAGGATGTTGCTCGGAATGTCGCCGTTGCCATGCGTCGAGCAGCAGATCAGCGCCACCTCGTGACCGGCGATGTCGTCCGCCGCCTGCGCCCGGTCGTTGACCGTGACGCTGTGGCCCTGGCCTTCCAGCTCGTCCTTGAGGACGTCGGCCACCATCTGGGCATTGCCCGATTCGGTGCCGACCAGAATGACAATATTGGCCATCGCCTCGCGCGCTCGTGCAGCCCGGCGACGCAGCTGCCGCCGGCGGTTTCCTGATAGCGCGCCGCCTGCTTCGAGTCCATGATGCCGGCAGGAAATGCGCCAAAAATCGGCACGCCGAATGCCGAAATTCGGGAGGAACGCATGGCCCGCGACGAACAGAATCTGGTCGAGCATATCGCCTCGGGCGGCCACATCGAGGGGCCCGACGACATGTCGGTCGCCTATCGCGGCGAGATCGTGCGCGTGATGAGCGTGCTGGTCGATTCCGGGCTGGCGGCGGCGGCCGGCTTCGCCGATGCCGTCAATCGCGCCCCCAGCCTGCCCGAGCGCAAGGCGATGGTTCGCATCGTCGGCGTCAAGCTGGGCCATGCCGGCGCGCTGCTCGAATTGCTGCGCCCGTTCGGCGTCGTGCCCGATCTCTATCTGCGCACCCATCCCTGGCAGGCGCGCATCGGGCGCGACATCGATCTCGGGCTGCGCCGCATCCCCGGCGACAAGCGGCTCAACGTCTTCCACTACCCGCTGCAGAGCTGGCACGACGCGCTGCTGGTCAACTGGTTGGTCGGCGCCTCGCTGGCGATTCAGCTCGGCGATCTGGCGGAGAGCTCCTATCGGCCGCTGGCCGGCGCCATCGACGGCATGGCGCAGGCGGAGGAGGAACTGGCAGCGCTGTCCGAGGAATTCCTGCGCCAGGCCATCCAGCGCGACGGCCGGTCGACGCCGGCGCAGGCGGCGCTCGACTATTGGTATCCGCGCGCCGCCGCCACCTTCGGCCATCGCGAGTCCGAGCGCTTTGCGCTCTACCGGCGCTACGGGTTGCGACGCGAGCCCAACGACGTGCTGCTTGGCCGCTGGCGCACCCTCATCGATCCGCGCCTCGCCGCCCTTGGCTTGATGGTGCCGCCGGTCTGACGGCATCGGCCTCGTCGAGCGCCACGTCGAAGCGCCGCGCCTCCAGCATGAAGGCGCGCGTCATCTGCACGATGTCGGTGCGCCAGTAGAGCTGGTGCAGCTCGTTCCACAGGAAATCCTCGGGCAGCATGGCGTAGGCGTAGACTTCGACGTAGCGCGTCGCCGGCTCGAACGGGTCGGCCGCGTCGCGCCAGCCGATCTGCCAGCCGACATGGGCCGCGCCCTTCTGCCAGCGTCCGAAGCGCGCTTCCAGCCCGGCGACGTCGATGCCGGCCGCCATCGGCACGCGGTAGAGCACGACGAGGCGATAGGCATTGAGCTGCACCTGCATGACCAGCCGCCGATCGAAGGCGGCGACGCGGTAGAGCGCGTCGGCGCTGCCGTGGACGTAGGCGATCTCGATAGCAGCCAGCGACATTTCGTCGAGTGCCGCGTGCGAGGCGCTATCGTCGAAGGCCACCGGCCGCAGTTCCACCTGGCGCAGCGCCAGCGGCAGATTCTGCGAGAGGAACAGGTCGGTGCGTTCGAGTGCGTCCTGGGCGGCGGCCATTGCTTCTCCGGTCGTTGCCGCAGAAGGAACGACCGGCGAGCGCCGAAGGTTCAGCCTTGAATCGAGAATCCGCCATCGACCGGGATGGCAGTACCTGTGACGAAATCCGACGCCGCGCTCGTCAGGAACACGGCGATCCCCGCATGGTCTTCCGGCTTGCCCCAGCGGCCGGCCGGCGTACGCCGCACGACGTTCTCGTGCAGCTCCGGCACCTGCTCGCGGGCGCGGATCGTCAGGTCGGTATCGATCCAGCCCGGCAGCACCGCATTGACCTGGATGTTGTCGGGGGCCCAGGCGGCGGCCAGCGACTTGGTGAGCTGCACGATGCCGCCCTTGCTGGCGCCGTAGGCCGGCGCGAAGCGCACGCCGAAGATCGACAGCATCGAGCCGGTGTTGACGATCTTGCCGCCGCCCGCCGCCTTCATGGTCGCGTGCACGGCCTTCGAGCACAGGAAGGCGCTGGTCAGGTTGACGTCGATCACCTGCCGCCATTCGTCGAGCGCCAGATCCTGCGGCGCCTTGCGGATGTTGATGCCGGCATTGTTGAACAGCGCGTCGAGCCGGCCGAAGCGGCCGATGCACGCATCGACCATGGCGGCGCACTGGGTTTCGCTGGTGACGTCGGCGACGAACGCCTCGGCCTTGCCGCCCAGCGCGCGCAACTCGCGCACCGCCGCGTCGTTCTTCTTCTCGTTGCGGCCGACCACCAGCACCGCGGCGCCGGCTTCGACCAGCCCGCGCGCCATGCCGAGCCCGATGCCGCCATTGCCGCCGGTGACGATCGCCGCCTTGCCCGTCAGGTCGAACAGTTTCATCCGCTCTTTCTCCCGCCATAGAGGCCGCCGCGCAGCAGCTTCATATAGGCCTCGACGACCTCGTCGGGAAGCTTGTCCTTCCAGCCGTTCTGGCGGCCGTAGCGCAGGCAGAGATAGTGGCGCGCGCCCATCAGGATCAGGGCGATGGCCTCGACCTGCGCGTCGTCGTAGTCGGCGATCTCGCCCTCGCGCCTTGCCTTGCCGATGATGCGCATGAAGCCGTTCAGCACCATCTCGGTATGGCGCTGATAGGCCTCGGGCGCGAATACCTCGGCTTCGTACATGACGCGGAAGAATTCCGGATGCTGGGCAAGGAACTCGAAGAAGGCGCGGAAGCTCAGCTCCTCGCGCTCCTGCTCGTTCGTCGCTCCGATCGAACGCTGCTTGATGAAGTCGAGCATGCGTTCGCTGATCGCCGGCAGCAATTCGTCGAACAGGTCCTGGCGGGAATCGAAGTAGTTGTAGAACGTGCCCAGCCCGATCGACGCCTCCGAGGTGATCGCGGTGATCACCGCGCCGGAATAGCCGACCCGGCCGACCACCCGCGCGGCGGCGTCGAGCAGGGCAGCGCGCGTGCTGGCGACCTTCTCCGCCCGCGTCGGGCGGTCCCGGCGCGAACGCCGCAAGGGGCTGATGTTGCTTGCCAATCTGGCCTCCGCGCTTGGCTTGGGTCGCGCCAAGTCTAGGCCGCCGCAGCCGCGCTGTCGACAAAAGTTGAAAAACGAACCGACTTTCACTTTTTGTTGACTCCATGCCACGACGGCGGCAGCATTGGCGCAGGATCGGCCCCGCTGGGTCCGGCAAGGGAGTAGGTTGCGCATGCTTCGGGAAACGCAGGTCGAACTGGTCAATCGGGTGCTGGGTTACATCGACAACCGCACCACGCAGATGAACGAGCGCGTCTATCTCAACGACGTCTCGACCTACACCAGCCTCGAGCAGGCCGCACTCGAGCGGCAGAAATTCTTCTGCGAGATGCCGCAATTCTTCACCATGTCGTGCCAGATCCCCAATCCCGGCGACTATTTCGCCGACGATCTCGGGGGCGTGCCGATCCTGGTGGTGCGCGGCAAGGACGGGGTGGCGCGCGCCTTTCTCAACGTCTGCCGCCATCGCGGCGCCAAGGTCGCGTCCGGCACGGGCAAGGGCCAGCGCGCCTTCGTCTGCCCCTATCACGGCTGGACCTACAACACCGAGGGCGGGCTGGTCGCGTTGACGCCGCCCGAAGGCTTCGCCGGCCTGACCTGCGCGGAGCGCAGCCTGACGCCACTGCCGCTGGCCGAGGGCCACGGCATGATCTGGGTGCGCCCGACCCCAGGCGACGACTTCGATCTCGACGAGATGCTGGGCGGTCTGGCGCCGGAACTGGCCAATTACGATCTCGGCACGTTCGTGCCCTACAAGACCGCCAGCATTACCAAGCCGATGAACTGGAAGCTGGTGATCGACACGTTCCTGGAAACCTGGCACGTCGCGACCCTGCACAAGCTCACCGTCGCCAGCGTCTTCCAGCCCAACGTCAACGCCTACGACGCCTTCGGCCGCAACGGCCGGCTGATCATCCCGCGCCGCAGCTTCAAGGACATGAAGGGCAAGCCGGAGGAGCAGTGGGACGTGCCGCGCCATTCGGCGATCGTCTACACCCTGTTCCCCAACACGCTGATGGTGTGGCAGGGCAAGCATCTTGAAACCTGGCGCTCCTTCCCCGCTGGCGACGGCGCCAACCAGTGCATCACCGAAGCCACGCTTTATTTGCCCAAGACGCCGGAGACCGAAAAGGAAATCCAGTACGGCGAGGCCAACATGAAGCTGCTGCTCGACACGGTCGAGCACGAGGATTTCCCGGTCGCCACCGACATCCATATGGGTGCGCATACGCCGGCGCAGGCCTACACGACGTTCGGGCGCAACGAGCCGGGTCTGGCGCATTACCACAGCGCGGTCCGCCAGGCGTTGGGGCTGCCGGACGCGGCCAACGCCTGAGCGTTCCGGTCTGCGGTCCGCCCCGCTAAACAGGCATTTACCGTTCCGCGAAGCGCGTGCCAGACTGGCGTTACAGGGAGAACGCCATGTCATACACGACGCTCGAATTCACCGTAGCCGACGGCATCGGCCGCATTCGTCTCAATCGTCCCGACAGGCTCAACGCCATGTCGCTGGAGATGATCGAGGAGGTCAGCGACGTCCTCGACAAATGCGCCGCCGACGCCAAGGTGCGCTGCGTGATGTTCACCGGCACCGGCCGCGGCTTCTGCGCCGGTGCGGACCTTTCATCTCTTTCCGAACGCACGCGCCAGGCCGACGGCAAGGTCGATGTCGGCGACTCGATGGACCGGTTGTTCAACCCGATGATCCGCAAGATCCGCGGGTTGGAGAAGCCGGTCATCGCCGCCGTCAACGGCGTCGCCGCCGGCGGCGGCGCCAATCTGGCGCTGGCCTGCGATATCGTCGTGGCGGCCCGCTCGGCCCGTTTCGATCAGGCCTTCGTGCGCATCTCGCTGATCCCCGATCTGGGCGGCACCTGGTTCCTGCCGCATATGGTGGGCGACGCGCGCGCTCGCGCGCTGGCGATGCTGGGCACGTCGGTTCCGGCCGAACAGGCGCAGGCCTGGGGCATGATCTGGCAGGTGGTCGACGATGCGAGCCTCGAGGCCGAGGCGACGGCGTTGGCCAAACGCCTGGCCGACGGCCCGACCCTGGCGCTGGGCAGCATCAAGAAGGCGATCAACGCCGCCCATACCAACGATCTGTCGGCGCAGCTCGACATGGAGCGCGATCTGCAACGCGATCTTGGCCGCAGCGCCGATTTCACCGAAGGCGTCACGGCCTTCCTGCAGAAGCGCCCCGCCAAGTTCGCCGGTCGGTAAGCGCGATGAGCCACGAAACCCTCAGGCTCGAAATCGCGGACGGGCTGGCCAGCGTCACGCTGAACCGGCCCGACCGGCTCAACGCCTTCAACCGCCAGCTCCTGATCGACCTCAAGGACGCCTGGGCGAAGATCGCCGGCGACGATGCCGTGCGCGCCGTGCTGCTGACCGGCGCCGGTCGTGGCTTCTGCGCCGGCGCCGATCTCGCTGCCGCCGCGCAGGAGCAGAGTGCGGGGCCGCGCGACGCCGGCAAGATCCTCGAGGAATTCTACAATCCGATGATCCTGAAGATGCGCGGCCTGGGCAAACCCATCGTCGCCGCCGTCAACGGGCCGGCGGCGGGGGCCGGCATGTCGCTGGCGCTGGCCTGCGACATCGTCATTGCCGCCAAGTCGGCCTCCTTCCTGCAGGCCTTCGCCCGCATCGGCCTGATGCCCGATGCCGGCTCGACCTGGCTGCTGCCGCGCCTGGTGGGGGATGCGCGGGCGCGCGCGCTGGCCATGCTGGCACCGCAGATCGGCGCCGACGAGGCGCTGAAACTCGGAATGGTTTGGCAGGTGGTGGACGATGCCGCGCTGATGGGCGAGGCGCGCAAGATCGCGCTGGCTCTGGCCGAAGGCCCGTCGCTGTCCTATGCCGGCATCAAGCGCGCCATTGGTGCTGCCTGGGGCAACGATCTGGCGCAGGGGCTGCAGCTCGAACGCGAGGAGCAGAGCAAACTCTCCGGCAGCGCCGATTTCGAGGAAGGCGTGAAGGCCTTCCTCGACAAGCGCAAGGCAAACTTCAAGGGGCGCTGACCATGACCGAGTTCAAGGAGATTGCCAGCGGCCTGCGCTTTCCTGAAGGGCCGATCGCCATGCCGGACGGGTCGGTGATCCTGGTCGAGATCGCGCGCGGCACGCTGACCCGCTGCATGCCCGACGGCAAGGTGCATGTCATCGCCGAGCTGGGCGGCGGGCCCAACGGCGCCGCCATGGGTCCCGACGGCAAGATCTACGTCTGCAACAATGGCGGCTTCGAGTGGCACGAGCGCAACGGGCGTTTGATGCCGGGCATGGCGCCGAAGAGCTACAAATGCGGCTCCATCCAGCGCGTCGATCCCGACACCGGCAAGTTCGACACCATCTACGAGGATTGCAGCGGCCGTCGGCTGAACGGTCCCAACGACATCGTGTTCGACGGCACGGGCGGCTTCTGGTTCACCGACCTCGGCAAGACCCGCGAGCACGACAGCGATCGTGGCGCGGTCTATTACGCCAAGCCCGACGGCTCCTCGATCCAGCAGATGATCTTCCCGCTCGAGCGGCCCAATGGCTGCGGCCTGTCGCCGGACGAGAAGACGCTCTACGTCGTCGAAACGCCGACCGCCCGCGTCTGGGCGTTCGAGCTGTCGGGCCCGGGACAGATCAAGGACGCCAACGGCCCCTATCGCGGCGAGAAGGGCAAGGTCATCGCCGGGCTGGGCGGCTATCAGATGTTCGATTCGCTGGCGATCGACGCGGAAGGCAATGTCTGCGTCGCCACCCTGATCACCGGCGCGGTGTCGACCATCACGCCCAAAGGCGAACTGCTGGAGCAGGTGAAGTTTCCGGACATGATGGTCACCAATGTCTGCTTCGGCGGACCGGACCTGCGCACCGCCTTCGTTACGCTTTCCGGCACGGGCAAGCTGGTGGCGGCGCCCTGGAAGCGGCCCGGTTTGAAGCTGAATTTCCTCAACAAATAGGCGGGTTTCGCCGGTCTTTGGTCTGCCGCCGCCGCGTGCTACAAGGCGGCAAATCCCGCCTTTCAGCCGACAGGAGACCGACATGGCCGACGCCTTCATTTGCGATACCGTGCGCACGCCCGTAGGCCGCTACAACGGCTCGCTGTCGACCGTGCGTACCGACGACCTGGCGGCGCTGCCGATCAAGGAGCTGATCAGGCGCCATCCGGGCGTCGACTGGGCCAAGGTCGACGACGTGGTCTATGGCTGCGTCAACCAGGCCGGCGAGGACAATCGCAATGTCGGGCGCATGGCGGCGCTGCTGGCCGGGCTGCCGGTGGAATCGGCCGGCCAGACCGTGAACCGTCTTTGCGGCTCGGGCATCGAGGCTACCGGCTCGGCGGCGCGCATGATCAAGACCGGCGACGCGCAATTCGTCATCGCCGGCGGCGTCGAGGGCATGACGCGTTCGCCCTATGTGATGGGCAAGCCGTCCGGTCCGTTCGATCGCTCGATGAAGCTGGAAGACACCGTGCTGGGCTGGCGCTTCGTCAATCCCGAGATGAAGCGCCTGCACGGCGTCGACGCCATGGGCCAGACGGCTGAGAACGTCGCCATGGAGCATCAGGTCAGCCGCGAGGACCAGGATGCATTCGCCCTGCGCAGCCAGCAGCGTGCGGCCAAGGCGCTGGAGCGCGGCTTCTTCAAAAAGGAAACGGTCGCGGTCGCGGTGAAGGCGGGCAAGAAGGAGTTCGTCTTCGACACCGACGAGCATCCGCGGCCCGACACCACGCTCGAAGGCCTGGCCAAGCTGCCGGGCGCCTTCCGCGAGGGCGGCTCGGTGACGGCCGGCAATTCGTCGGGCATCAACGACGGCGCCAACGCGATGATCGTGGCGTCCGAAGCGGCGGTGAAGAAGTACGGCTTCACCCCGCGCGCCCGCGTCATCGCCACGGCGGCCGCCGGCGTACCGCCGCGCGTCATGGGCATCGGGCCTGCGCCGGCGACGCGCAAGGTTCTCGAGATCGCCGGGCTGAAGCTTTCGGACATGGACGTCATCGAACTGAACGAAGCCTTTGCGGCGCAGGGCCTGGCGGTGCTGCGGCAGCTCGGCCTTCCCGACGATGCCGAGCACGTCAATCCCAATGGTGGCGCCATCGCCATGGGTCATCCGCTGGGCGCGTCCGGCGGCCGGCTGATCACCACCGCCCTCAACCAGCTCGAAGCGATCGACGGCCGCTACGCGCTGTGCACCATGTGCATCGGCGTCGGCCAGGGCATCGCCATGGTGATCGAGCGGATCAAGTAGTCGCGGCCATTTTGAACTGGTTCTGCCAACGGCGCCCCCGTGGCGCCGTTGGCTTTTTCCGTGCGCCGATCCGCGATAACGAAAACGTGAACAGGTTCCAAAACGGCCGCTAAGTTATTAATCTAACGATAAATTATGCGGATCGTGGTTTAAACCGCTGCCATCCCAGCGCCTTAGCCACGCGCCACCTCGCAGCCGAAAAATTGTATCCAATCAATGCCTTAACGCGGCTCGATGTACCGAGACGCATTCGCTGTTGAGGATTTTTCCGGTGAACTGCAAAGACGCTACAGAGCGTCTTGTCGGCATTGGATTTTTTGCCCTGACGCTTCTTCCATTCCCGGCGTCCGACGCCGGCCAGTCATTGGGGGATGGCCATGGGAAGGTTCGGCAGTCTCTTTAAAAAACTATTCGCCCGAATCGATGAAACCTTCGGTTCCGGCACGATGGCGTCGTTCTTCGCCGAGCTGATGCAGCGCGGCGAGCCGTCCGGCCAGAACAGGCAGAGCGAGCAGCTGCCCGAGACCGACGGCGGCGGGCTGGGCGGCAACGTTCCATGGACCTTCGCGACGACGTCTGGCTTCTCGACGAATTTCCTGGTCCCGCCGATCGCCGACGGCGCGACGCTGACGCTTTATGCGACGACGGGCGCTACGACTCTGAGTACCGGCATCCCGCTCGACGGCTTCCACTTCCCGAGCGAAGAACACGCGATCTTCGGTATCGGCAACGGTGCGACCGATCGCGTCATCGCCAGCGACCAGAGCGACCTGATCGTCTGGGATCGCGGCACCATCTCGGATCTGGCCAATGCGGCTCTCCAGCAGCGCCAGCGCCTGCCCGGCGGCAGCCAGACCCAGGCAGTCGACATATTCCAGCTCGGTTCGGGCGACGACATCCTGAACCTGACCCACAACGCTGCGTCGAACACGCCCGGCGCGCCCGGCACGTCTCCTGGTGTCTACAGCTTCGCCGCCACCGCCTACGGCAGTTTTGGCAACGACATCATCGCGCTCTCGATCGCCAACGATCTCGCCTATGGCGATCTCGATCCGGCCGCGGACGCCACGCCCGGCATGGACACGCTGTTCGGTAGCAGCGGCAACGATACGCTGTTCGGCGATCTCGGCAGCCTCGACGCCAATGTCACGGCCGGCGCCAACGACATGCTGTTCGGCGGTGTCGGCGGCGACACGATTTTCGGCGAGGGCGGCAACGACACCGCGTTCGGCGAGGCGGACAACGACACGCTGTTCGGCGGCGGCGGCCTCGACGTTCTGTACGGGGACGAGCTTGACGGCCTGCTCGGCGCCTCCGGCAACGACACGATCTATGGCGGCAGCGGCGCCGATACCGTCTATGGCGGTCGAGCCGACGACCGGATCTTTGGCGACAACGGCGCGGATCGCCTGTTCGGCGGCGGCAATGCCGATACGCTCTATGGCGGCGCCGGCCCCGATTCGCTCTATGGCGGCGACGCCAACGACGTGCTCGACGGCGGCGTCGGTGGCGCCGGCGGCGTGGCCGATGCGCTGTTCGGCGAGGCCGGCAACGACACGCTGATCGCCGTCGCCGGCGACAGCGTGCTCAATGCCGGCTCGATCCGGCTGTGGGACGGCATCGCCGCCAATGCCGCCATCGTTGCCACAATCTCGGCGGCGGTCCACGTCATCGTCGATACGTTCGATGGCGGCGATGGCACCGACACAATCATCGGCACCGACCAGTCGGACGCCTTCCTGCTGATCGGCGGCGACGCCGGTGCGCCTCCCACCACTGGCCCCGGCGGCGGCCAGTTGCTGGTCGGCGTCGAAGTCATTCTCGCTGGCGCGGGCAACGATTACGTCAGCCTCAACCACCTCGATACGGACGGCGGCGGGCCCGACGCCAGCGCCGTGTGGACGCGTGAGATCACGCTTGTGGGCGGCGAGGGCAGCGACACCATGTTCGCCGGCGCCGCCAACGACGTGCTCTGGGGCGATACGGTCGGGTCGACCGGCGGGTCCAATCCCGGCGACGGCGCGGACTATCTGGCCGGCGGCGCCGGTTCGGACACGATCTATGGCGGCGGCGGCAACGACGTGATCCACACTGGCTCGGCCACGGTCCCGATGGCGGCGTTCGATACCGCCTTCGGCGGCGACGGCAACGACACGATGTATGGCGGCGGCAATGTCGACACGCTCTATGGCGGCGCCGGCGACGACGTGATCTTCAATGCCGGTTCGCAGGCGGCCGGCGAAGCTTTCTTCGGCGGCGTCGGCAACGACGCCATGATCCTCAGCATGTCCAATGTCGTGGGTCCGCTGGTCGTCGATGGCGGCCCGAACGATTCATCGGACGGCAACGACTTCGTCCAGATCTACGGGCGCTACAACACCGTCACCGCGACGCTCGGCGGCGGCAACGATACCTATATCGGGGATCCCGATTTCAATCCCGACGCCGGCGCCGGCACGCTGGTCGACATCGTCAGTGGCGGCGAAGGCAACGACATCATCTCGGCCTGGTACGGCGACGACACGATTTCCGGCGGCCGCGGCGACGACCTGCTGTTCGGCGGCGCCGGCAACGACACGATCTACGGCGGCGTCGGCATCGACATCATCTATGGCGGCACCGACTCCGACACCATGTTCGGCGGCGCGGCGAGCGATACCTACTATTGGAGCCGCATCGACGGTCCCGGCGATCATATCGTCGAGGATTTCCGCAGCACCGGTTCGGGCGGCGATCCCAACGTGCTGGTGGTGACTGGCGAAATCCCGCTGGTGCCGGACGATACCGGCGTGTTCGAAGCCGACATGGACATCATGAACGAGACCGGCATGGTCCGCGTCTACCAGGATCCGGGCGATACCTTGCCCGGCGATGTCGGCGACGTCTGGCGGCTCGAGGTCATCGACGG
>JBDZUM010000120.1:0-12813 GCA_040255215.1 Rhodospirillaceae bacterium | reverse complement strand
CGCTCGAAACCATCCGTCGCGGCAAGTTCGCGCCGGACGCCGACCGGCTGTTCGCCCTGGCCGCGCAATACGATGTCGGCGCCTTCGTCGTCGGCCTGCCGCTGGCGATGGACGGCAGCGAGGGGCCGCGCTGCCAGTCGGTGCGCCAGTTCGCCGCCAATCTGCTGGAACGGCGCGACATGGCGCTGGCCTTCCAGGACGAGCGCCTGTCGACCGCCGCGGTCGAACGCGTGCTGATCGACGATCTCGACATGTCGCGCAAGCGGCGCGGCGAAGTGGTCGATCGGGCGGCCGCCGCCTACATCCTGCAGGGCGCGCTCGACCGGCTGGCCAATCTGGGCCGGCCATGAACGCCGTCATCGCGGCACTGCTGCCGATCTTCCTGCTGATCGCCGGCGGCTGGATCCTGCAGCGCATGCGCTTTCCCGGCGGCGAGTTCTGGCCGCTGGCCGAGCGCTTCATGTACTTCTTCCTGTTTCCCGCCCTGCTGGTTAAGGAGACGGCCAGCGCCAAAATCGGCGCCTACGAGCCGCTGGTGCTGATCGCCACCCTGCTGTCGGCGCTGGCGGCCATGACGGCCCTCACCCTGCTGCTGCGCCCGGCAACCCGCATGAGCGGACCGGCCTTCACGTCCTTCTACCAGGGCTCGCTGCGCTTCAATTCCTATGTCGGCCTGGCCGCAGCTCTGGCTCTCTATGGCGGGCCGGGCATTGGCCTGTTCGCGGTGGCGATCGCCGTTTGCGTGCCGACGCTCAACGTGTTGTGCGTCGCCATGCTGATCCGCTTCGGTACTGCCGACCACGCAACCGGGCTGAGCCTCGCCGGACAGTTGCGGCTGATCGCCAGCAATCCGCTGATCCTGGCCTGCCTCGGCGGCATCGCGCTGAATCTTGCAGGCGTCGAGCTGCCGGCCGCGGTTAATACGGTCGCCGACATTCTCGGCAAGGCGTCGATCGCGCTGGGACTTCTGGCGGTTGGCGCCGCTCTCGATCTCGGCATGCTGCGCCGCGCGCGCTGGCCGGTGCTGGGCATGAGCGCGCTCAAGCTTCTGGCGTTTCCCGCCGTGATGGCCGGTTTCGCCGCGCTCTACGGGCTGGAGGGCCTCGGCCTGTCGGTCGTCGTGCTGTGGGCGACGCTGCCGACTTCGGCCGCCTCCTATGTGCTGGCGCGCCAGTTGGGCGGCGATGCGCCGCTGATGGCTGCAGGCATCACCGCAACGACGATCCTCGCCGCGGTGACAATGCCGCTGATGCTGGGGTTGCTGGCCTGAGCCGTCAGTTGGCGCGTTGCGCCAGAGCCGCCACGGTTTCGCCGATGGCCCGCTGGTAGAGCGAGCGATCGTGCAACATGCGGATGGCGACGCGGGTATCTTTCTCGTTTTCGCTGTCCGAAGGCTTGCAGGTGTCGCGCAGCCGCGTCAGCCGGTCGGTCGGCGGCCGACGATTGGCATGCCACAGTGCGATCACTTCCATCATGCGCTGCGTGCGTTCGGCGAACTGGGGACCGAGATTGTCGCCGTCGCCCGTGACGTCGGCCGTGCATACCGTCGGCATCACGCCGATCTCGTGCCAGGAATAGCCCGACGGCGCATAGAGACGCGACCAGGTCAGCGTCAGTTCGCCCTCGTTGGGCAGGCGCACCACCGTCTGTACCGAGCCCTTGCCATAGGAATTGGTGCCGACCACCACGGCGCGGCCGCGATCCTGCAACGCCGCCGCGACGATTTCGGCGGCCGACGCCGAGCGGCCGTTGATCAGAATGATCATCGGCACCTTGCTGGCGATGGAACCGCCGCCGGAGCGATAGACATGGCCGCTGTCGGGATGCCGCCCGCGGGTCGACGTCACCACCCCGTCCTCGAGAAAGAGATCGGCCACGGAGATCGCCTGGTCGAGCAGGCCGCCCGGGTTGTTGCGCAGATCGAGGACGATGCCGGCCATGTTCTCGCCGATCTCCGCCTGCGCCTGTTCGATGGCGTCCTGCAGCCTCGAGGTCGTGGCCTGATTGAAACCGCTGAGCTTGATCAGCGCGATGTCGCCATCGCGCGCGTAATGCACGGTCGGCGGAATAATGAGGGCGCGCGTGATCTTCGCGGTGTAGTCCGAGCCGTCGGCCCGCACCACCGACAGCGTCACGTCGGTGTCGATGTCGCCGCGCAGATGGACCACGATCTGGCGCTCGTCCCAACCGTCGGCATTCTCGCCGTTGATGCGGGCGATGACGTCGTCGACCTTGAAACCGGCCTTGGAGGCCGGCATGCCGGGAAACACCGACGCGATGCGCACGCGACCGTCGACGCTGCGGATCGATATGCCAATGCCGCCCGCGCCTTCGCGGCTGAAACGTGCGTCGGACGCCGAAATCGGATCGGAATACCGCGAGTGCTTGTCCAGCGGCACCAGGGCCCCTTCCATCACGGCCTTGAGCACGCGATCGCTCTGGTAGGCCTGCAGCACGGTCGAGGTGCCGAACGAGGCCGTTACCGCCTGCGCCGTCAGCCGGGCCCAGCCGCGCACGTCGTCCGCCCCGGGCGAATCCCAGGCGCCCAGCTGCTTGTCGCCCAGTCGCACGGCGATCTGCGAACTGGGCAGTTCGTCGATCTCGATCGCCGGGTCGAGATTGCTCATGCCGCGCAGGGCGAAGAGAGAAAGGGTGCGGGTTTCGACCGGATCGATGTAGCGACTGGCGATCAGCGAGTACCCGGAAGTCACCACCCGCTCGACGCCGCCGGAGCGGTTTGCCGCGCCGGCCGAATCGCCGCTGCCGGTAACGCAGGAGCCGAGCGGCAACAGCAAAGCCAGACCGACAATACCGCAACGGACCGGCGAGCGCCCGAATACCGTGCGAAAAGAAGCTCTTAGATCGGAGAGGTACAAGGTCGGGAAAATCCTCGAAAAAGGAACTCTCGACCGAGACATTAGCACATTCGCTGCGTCGCAATACAGCGGAGCTTAAGGGAACTTAGTGCATTTCCGTCGGTTTGACGTTCAAGCCCCATTGCAGGCCGATCACCGCGCCCTTGATCCGCGGTAACAGGAGAAGGCTGAGCCCCAGGGTCGCCGGCAGCCACAGCGCTGCATGCACCCAGAGATCGGGAAACCACCGCTGCTCGACGATCAGCATCGCCGGGACGATGAGATGGCCGACAGCAAAGATCGTGAAATAGGCCGGCGCGTCGTCGGCGCGGAATGGCTCGAAAGCCTGGCCGCAGGATCGGCAGTCGGAGGCCATCTTCACGTAGGCGGTAAAGAGCTGGCGCTCACCACAATTCGGGCAGCGGCCGCGCCAACCGCGCAGGGCCGCAGCCAGCCATGACCGGCCGCCAAGGCGCAGTTGCTCGGTTTCTGGCGCCGGGGCTGCCGGAGTTTCGGTCTGAATGCTCATGTCGCCTATTTAAGCTACCCGAGCGTCCCTGACGACCGATCCGCGGGTGCCACGTTGCCGCAGGCGGTCAGCGGCGCTTGCGCGGCCCTGCCTTCCCCTTGCGCCGGGACGGGGATTTGCCGGCGCGGGTTTTCCTGCCCGGCTTCGACGATTTGCGCCCGGCACGGCCGGCCGGCAGGGACTGCCCGAAGCTCTCGATGACGGCTTCGAGCTCGAAGACCAGGCCGCCGGTGATCGGTTCCGCCTCGGCCAGCCGGACCCGCACCTTGTCGCCCAGGAAATAGGACGTGCCGGTGCTGCGGCCGACCAGGCAGTGGCGATGTTCGTCGTGCTCGAAATATTCGCGTCCCAGCGAACTGATCGGGACCAGCCCGTCGGCGCCGGTCTCGTCTAGCGTCACGAACATGCCGAACCGCGTCACGCCGTTGACGCGGCCCGAGAAGCTGGCGCCCACCCGGTCGGCCAGGAACAGCGCCACGTAACGGTCGTTGGCGTCGCGCTCGGCGGCGATGGCGCGCCGTTCGAGACCGGAGATCGTCACACCGAGTTCGGGAAAACCTTCGCCCGCCTCCTTCGGCAGGCCGCCCTCGCCCATGCCGAAACCGGAAATCAGAGCGCGATGGACGAGCAGGTCGGCATAGCGGCGGATCGGCGAGGTGAAATGGGCATAACGCTGCAACGCCAGGCCGAAATGGCCGAGATTGTCGGGGCTGTACACCGCCTGGGACTGGCTGCGCAGGATCATCTCGTTGATCATGCGGGCCTGCGGCGTGCCCACGATGCGGGCCAGCACGCCATTGAAATCCGCCGGCCGCACCTGCCGACCGCCGGCGAACGGCACGTCGAGCGTGCCGAGGAACTCGCGCAGGGCCTCGATCTTCAGCGGATCGGGCGGCTCGTGCACGCGGTACATGCAGGGCATGCGCCGGCTTTCCAGCGCCTGCGCCGCCGCGACATTGGCGCAGATCATGAACTCCTCGATCAGCTTGTGGCTGTCCAGGCGTTCGCGCGGCGCGATATCGACGATGCGACCCTTCTCGTCGATCACGGTCTTGCGTTCGGGCAGGTCGAGATCGATGGCGCCGCGTTTCTCGCGCGCCGCCAGCAGCACGCGATAAGCGCCGTAGAGGGGCCGGATCACCCGCTCGACCAGCGGTTCGGTGGTGTCGTCCGGCGCGCCGTCATGGGCGGCCTGCACCTGGGTATAGGTAAGGCGCGCGGCGGAATTCATCATCGCGCGCTGGAAGCGATGCGACAGCAGACGACCGCTGGCATCGACGCGCATGTGCACCGCCAGCACCGGGCGATCCTCGCGTGGGCGCAGCGAGCACCAGCCGTTCGACAGCGCCTCCGGCAGCATCGGCACCACGCGATCGGGGAAATAGACCGAATTGCCGCGACGGACCGCGGAACGATCGAGCGCGTCGTCGGGCCGCACGTACCAGGCGACGTCGGCAATGGCGACGATGAGCTTCCAGCCGCCCGGATTGCCCGGATCGTCGTCGGCCTCGGCGAACACCGCATCGTCGAAATCGCGCGCATCCTCGCCGTCAATGGTCACCAGCGGCACGGAGCGCAGATCGACACGCTCGCCCATCGGCGCCGCCTTGCAGCGCTCGGCCTGGCGCAGCGCTTCGGGCCCGAAATCGACCGGAATGTCGTGCGCGGCGATGGCGATAAGGCTCACCGTACGCGGCTCGCTCATCGAGCCGATGCGTTCGAGAACGCGCGCTTTCCCCGCCTTGCCGCGCGCGCCGCGCGGCCCCAGCGGCTCGACCCAGACGATATCGCCGGGCTTGGCCTCGCCGCGATCCTCCGGCTCGACCGTGTATTCGTGGCGCGCCCGCTTGTCGGTCGGCACGATACGGCCGCGACCGCCCCAACCGGCTTCCTCGAACACGCCCAGCACCTTGAGCGGCTGGTTGCCGAGGAAGCGCACCGCCCGCGCCTCGTAGCTCTTGCCGCCGACCCGCCGCAGCCGCGCCAGAATGCGATCGCCGCGCGCCAGCGCCGGTACGCCCTGCCGGTCCGGCGCGACCACGATGTGCGGCACCTCCGCGCCGTCCTCCCATTGCAGCGGCTGCGCGAGGACTTCGCCGTCGGGATCGAGGCCGGTCACCTGCAGCACGATCATTTCCGGCAAGGCGTCGGGATCGGCCAGACGACGCTTGCGGCCGCGCGCGACCGCGCCCTCGGATTCGATTTCCTTCAGCAATCTCTTAAGGGGAATGCGATCCGCCGCCTCAACGCCGAAGGCGCGGGCGATCTCGCGCTTGCCGACGGGAGTCGGGCTGTCGTGGATGAACTGCAACACCTGCTCGCGGCTCGGCAGGCCGCGCGTGCCAGGCTTTGCCGGACCACGGCTGGCGGGTCGGGAGTGGCGCGGTGGCTTGTTGCGGGGCACGGAATTACGTCGCGGCGACGGGGCGACGATCAGGCGGCATCGGCCTGCGGCTCGTTCTTTTTCTTGTCCGATTTGCCTTCAGGCGAAGCCGGCGCCTTGGCCTTCTTCTTCGCCGATTTCGGCTTGGACGCCTTCGCGCTCTTGCCCTTGCCGGTCCCGCCGTCGTCGGGACCATCGCCGCCGGGTGGCTTGGCAGCCTTGGTCTTGGCCGCCTTCTTCTTGGTCGCGGCCTTGGCTTTCGGTGCGGCCTTCTTTTTTGCCTTGGTCTTCGCGCCCGTCTTGGCGGCGCGCGCAGCCAGCAGCGGCAGCGCCTGCTCGAGGGTGATCGCCATCGGCTCGATCTCGCCCGGCACCGTGGCGTTGACCTTGCCGTGCTTCACGTAATGGCCATAGCGCCCGCTATAGAGTTCGACCGGCGCGCTGTCGTCGGGATGCTCGCCGAGGACCTTGAGCGGTGCGGCGCGGCCGCGACCTGGTTTGGCCTCGGCGATCAGCGTCACGGCGCGGTTGAGGCCGATGGTCAGAACGTCGTCGTCGGCCGGCAGAGACTTATAGGTGCTGCCGTGCTTTACGTAGGGCCCGAAGCGACCGAGCCCGGCGGTGATCATCTGCCCGGATTCGGGATGCGGGCCGACATCGCGCGGCAGGCTGAGCAGCCCGAGCGCCTGCTCCAGGGTCACCTCCAGCGGCGACATCTGCTTGGGCAGCGACACGCGCTTGGGCTTCTCTTTTTCCTTCGCCTCGCCCAACTGCACGTAGTTGCCGTACGGCCCCTTGCGCACCGTCACCATCAGGCCGGTGGCCGGATCGAGCCCCAGTTCGCGCGGCTGATCGAGCGAAGCCTCGCCCTCGTCGCCGGACGGCACCGCCAGCGGCTTGGTGAAGCGGCATTCGGGATAGTTGGAGCAGCCGATGAAGGCACCGAAACGCCCCAGCTTCAGGCCCAGCCGGCCGCCCTCGCAATTGGGACATTTGCGCGGATCGCGCCCGTTGGGGCTGTCGGGGAAGAAATGCGGGCCGAGATCGGCATCGAGCTTGTCGAGCACTTCCTTGACGCGCAGATCCTTGGTCTCGTCGACGGCATGCGAGAAGGCGCTCCAGAACTCGCGCAGCACCTGGCGCCAGTCGATGCGGCCGCCCGAGATGTCGTCGAGCTGCTCCTCGAGCCGCGCCGTGAAGTCGTATTCGACGTAGCGCTTGAAATAACTGTCGAGAAACGCCGTGACGATGCGGCCACGATCCTCGGGAATGAAGCGCTTGCGGTCGAGCCGCACGTAGTTGCGCGCCTGCAGCACCTCGATGATGCTGGCGTAGGTGGACGGCCGCCCGATGCCGAGCTCCTCCATCTTCTTGACCAGGCTGGCCTCGGAGTAGCGCGGCGGCGGCTCGGTGAAATGCTGCTCCGGCCGCGTCTGCTTGCGCGTCAGGTTCTCGCCGGAGGCGACGTCGGGCAGGATCTTCTCCTCGCCGTCTTCCTTGTCCTCGTCCTTGCCCTCCTCGTAGAGCACGAGGAAGCCCTTTTCCTTGACGACCGACCCTGTGGCGCGCAGCTGCACGTTGCGATCGGCCGAGGCGATGTCGATCGTCACCTGGTCGAGCACGGCGCTTTCCATCTGGCTGGCGACGGTGCGCTTCCAGATCAGCTCGTAGAGCCGCAGCTGGTCGCGATCGAGATAGCGCGCCACTTCGTCCGGCGTGCGGAACAGATCGGTCGGCCGGATGCACTCGTGCGCTTCCTGCGCGTTCTTGGCCTTGCTGGAGTAGAATCGCGGCTTCTCCGGCAGCAATTCCTTGCCGTAGCGGCTTTCGATCAGGCGGCGGGTCTGCGACAGGCCCTCCGGCGCCATCTGCACGCCGTCGGTGCGCATATAGGTGATGAGGCCCACCGTCTCGCCGCCGATGCTGACGCCTTCGTAGAGGCGCTGGGCGGTGCGCATGGTCTGGCCGGCGCCGAAGCCCAGGCGGCGCGAGGCGTCCTGCTGCAGGGTCGAGGTGATGAAGGGCGGCGGCGGGTTGCGGCGGACCTGCTTGCGGTCGACGGAAGCGACGGCGAATACCCGGTGCTCGATCTGCTCGACGGCGGCCAGCGCCTTGGCCTCGCCGTCGAGATCGAACTTGTCGAGCCGCTGACCATTGAGATGCGTCAGCCGCGCCGTCAGGTTCTGGTTACGGGCGTTGAGGAAATCGACCTCGACCGACCAGTATTCCTGCGAGCGGAAGACCTCGATCTCCGCCTCGCGCTCGCAGATCAGCCGCAGCGCCACCGACTGCACGCGGCCGGCCGAACGCGAGCCCGGCAGCTTGCGCCACAGCACGGGGGAAAGCGTGAATCCGACCAGATAGTCGAGCGCGCGGCGGGCGCGGTAGGCGTCGATCAGCGGATCGTCGAGGTCGCGCGGATGCTCCAGCGCCTCGGTGACGGCGCGCTTGGTGATGGCGTTGAAGACGATGCGCTTGACGTCGACGCCTTTGAGCGCGCCCTTGTCCTTGAGAATGTCGTGGACGTGCCAGGAGATCGCCTCGCCCTCGCGGTCGGGGTCGGTCGCCAGATAGAGGTGCTTGGCGCCTTTGACGGCGCGGGCGATGTCGTTGAGCCGCTTTTCGGCCTTGGCATCGACCAACCAGCTCATGGCGAAATCGTCGTCGGGCCGCACCGAACCATCCTTGGGCGGCAGATCGCGCACATGGCCGAAGCTGGCCAGCACGGTGTAGCCGGGCCCCAGATACTTCTCGATGGTTTTCGCCTTGGCCGGCGATTCGACGACAATGACGTCCATTAGCCTGCCCGTTTTCCGACCCTGCGCCGGTGGTTGCTGTGCGCTTTCCAGGCCCGACCGGCCCGGCGTCGGACGCCTAGGCGATCAGGGAAACGGCATTGCCCGGATGCCGTTCCAGCCGGCCTGCAAGCTCGAGTTCGAGCAGCACCCCGGCCACAATGGAGGGCGACGTTTGGCACTGTCGGACAATTTCGTCAACCGGCGTCGGCCCCGAGGAGAGCAGATCGACGATCCCTGCCCCAGCCTCATCCATCTGAATTTCCTCAGCTAAATCATGTTTTTCCGGAGCGGTTTTCACCGCTCTGCTGAGACGGGGCGGCGCCTCCCGGTATAGTGGCATATTTGCAACAATATCGTCACAGCACTCGACCAGCCAGGCGCCGTCGCGGATCAGACCGTTGCTGCCACGGCAGCGTTGATCCAGCGGCGAGCCCGGCACGGCAAAGACCTCGCGGCCCTGGTCGGCCGCCAGGCGGGCGGTGATGAGCGAACCGGATTTCGCTGCCGCCTCGACCACGACCACGCCCTGCGACAGGCCGGAAACGATGCGGTTGCGGCGCGGGAAGTGCCGCGCCGTTGGCGCCGTGCCCAGCGCCGTCTCCGCCACAACGGTGCCGCCCGACGCCACGATATCGGCGAACAGCCGCTCGTTCTCGCGCGGATAGATGTGATCCAGCCCGCCGGCCATGACCGCGATCGTGCCGCCGCCTTCTGGCCCGGCAGCGAGCGCGCCGACATGCGCGGCCGTGTCGATGCCGCGCGCCAGCCCGGAGACCACGGCATGGCCGCGCGCCGCCAGATCGCGTGCGAAGCCTTCCGCGATCTGCCGCCCTGCCAGCGACGCGTTGCGCGCGCCGACGATGGCGATGCAGTCGCGCGCCAGAAGTCCGGGATCGCCCAGCACCGAAAGAACGGCTGGCGCATCCGCCAGCGCATCGAGTGCCGGCGGGTAGGACGCCTCGCCGCGGACCAGCAGCTGGCCGCCCATTCTGGCGAGTGCCGCCAGCTCGCGCTCGGCCATCGCAGCGGACGCGGCCGTCACCTTGGCCTGGGCGCGCGCCGCTAGCTCCGGCAGCGCTTCCAGGGCGCGTGACGGCCGACCGAAACGGCCGATCAGCCGGCCGTAGAGGATGGGGCCGATGCCTTTGCCGCGGGCAAGCCGCAAGGCGGCGATCTGTTCGCCTGGATCGAAACTTGCGGATGAACCGGCCTTGCGCATGGCCGGATCATAGTTGTTTTTGTTTTGTTCTCAATAAACCGATGGTTGCAATCGGTCAGGTCTTCTTGCCCTGCCCGATTTTGGGCTCGGTGCCCTTCAGCAGCCGGTCGATGTTCTCGTGGTGCTTGGCGAAGACCAGCACGGCGACCAGCGACAGCAGGATCGCCACCGGCAGGCTGGACCAGCCCCAATCAGTCAGCGCGTAGGCGAATATCCAGGCGCACAGCGTCGCCGCCGCAACCGACAGCAACGCGGCCAGCGAGGAAATGCGGAACAGGAACGCCGCCACCAGCCAGGCCAGGCAGGCGATGATTCCCAGCGGAAACTTCACCGCCAGCAGCACGCCGAGCGTCGTCGCCATGCCCTTGCCGCCCTTGAAGCGCAGCCACACCGGAAAGAGATGGCCGAGCAACGCCCCGAAGCCGGCGAACAGCGAAGCGGCGACGCCGAACAGCAGCCAGAACACCAGCACCGCCACCGCGCCCTTGCCGCCGTCCAGAAGCACGGTCGCCGCCGCCAGGCCCTTGCGGCCGGTGCGCAGCACGTTGGTGGCGCCGATATTGCCCGAGCCGATGGAGCGGATGTCGCCTAAGCCCGCCATCCGGGTCAGCACCAGGCCGAAAGGAATCGATCCCAGCAGATAGCCGCCGACCAGGGCGATGGCGAAAAGCGGCCAGGCGGTGCTCAGCGACACGCCCTCGATCATGGTTCAGCCCGCAAGTTGCGCCGGCGCCCCGGCCCCGGCATGCAACACCCGGCCGGCGACCAAGGTCGCCAGCACCTGGCCCTGCACCGGCCGCTCGTCGAACGGCGAGTTCTTGCACTTGCTGCGGAAGGAGGCGACCTCGATGCGGCGCGGCCGGTCGGGATCGAACAGCACGAGATCGGCCGGCGCGCCCTTCTCCAGCCGGCCGCCCGACAGCTTCATCAGCTTCGCCGGCGCCAGCGCCAGGCGCTGGAACAGCGTCGGCAGGGTCATGAATTTGTTGTGCACGAGCTCCAGCGACAGCGGCAGCAGCGTCTCCAGCCCGACGATGCCGGGCAGCGCCTGGGCGAAGGGCTGGCGCTTGCTGTCCTGATCCTGCGGCCAGTGGTCGGAGGCGATGACGTCGATGGTGCCGTCGCGCAACCCCTCGACGATAGCGCGGCGATCCATCTCCGAGCGCAGCGGCGGCATCAGCTTGGCGAAGGTCCGGTATTCGCCGACCGAGGTCTCGTTCAGGCAGAAATAGGGCGGCGCGGTATCGCAGGTGACCCGCAGCCCCTTCTTCTTGGCGCGGCGGATGATGTCGACCGATTCGGCGCTGGAGATATGGGCGGCGTGGTAGCGGCCGCGCGTCAGCTCGACCAGCCGCATGTCGCGCTCCAGCATGATCGCCTCGGCTTCGACCGGGATGCCCGGCAGGCCGAGCCTTGTGGCGATCTCGCCTTCGTTCATGGCGCCGGTCGACAGCACCGGCTCGAGCGGATGCTGCACGATCAGCGCATCGAAAGTGCGCGCATAGGAGAGCGCGCGGCGCATGGTGATTGCGCTGGCCAGTGCCCGCGTGCCGTCGGTGAAGGCGACCGCGCCGGCCTCGCTCAGCATGCCGAACTCGCAGAGCTCCTTGCCCTCCAGCCCCATGGTGGCGGCGCCGTAGCAATGGATGTTGACCTTCTTCACCTGCCGGGCGCGGCGCTGGATGAACTCGACCAGGGCGGCATCGTCGATTACCGGATCGGTGTCGGGCAGCAGCACCATGGTGGTGACGCCGCCCGCCAGCGCGCCCTGCGCCGCCGTGTCGATCGTCTCCTTGTGCTCCTCGCCCGGCTCGCAGGCATGGACCCTGATGTCGACCAGCCCCGGCGCCAGGCAGGCGCCGCCGCCATCGACCGTACGCAGGTCGGCCGGCGCGCCGGAGGCGAACAGACCGGGGCCGAGATCCGCGATCTTGCCGTCGCGGATCAGCAGCGCGCCCTTGGTTTCGGCGCCGCTCGCCGGATCGATCAGCCGCACGTTGGTCAGCGCCATCGGCTCCAGCGGTGCGCGATCGTCGCGGTTCATGCGCCACCACCCTTGGGCGGTACGCCCGCCGCCTCGTTGCGCAGATGGCCGACCAGCACCTGCAGACAGGCCATGCGCACGGCGACGCCCATCTCGACCTGTTCGTGGATGACGCTGCGGCCGATGTCGTCGGCGACCTCGGAGTCGATCTCGACGCCGCGGTTCATCGGCCCCGGATGCATGATCAGCGCATCCGGCCTGGCGTTGCTCAGCTTCTCGTTGTCGAGGCCGAAGAAGCGGAAATACTCGGGGATCGAGGGCACGTAGGAGCCGTGCATGCGCTCGGTCTGCAGCCGCAGCATCATGACGATGTCGACGTCGGCCAGGCCTTTGCGCATGTCGTGGAACACTTCGACGCCCAGCCGGTCGATCTCAGCCGGCATCAGGGTCGGCGGCCCGATTACGCGCACGCGCGCGCCCATGGTGTTGAGCAGATGGATGTTCGAGCGCGCGACGCGGCTGTGCAGGATGTCGCCGCAGATCGCCACCAGCAGGCCCTGCAGCCGGCCGCGGCGCCGGCGGATGGTGAGGGCGTCGAGCAGCGCCTGGGTCGGGTGCTCGTGGCTGCCATCGCCGCCGTTGATGACGGCGCAGTTGACCTTTTCCGACAGCAGCTGCACGGCGCCCGATTCGGGGTGGCGCACCACCAGCAGGTCCGGATGCATGGCGTTCAGGGTCATCGCCGTGTCGAGCAGCGTCTCACCCTTCTTCACCGACGAGACCGAGGTCTGCATGTTGATGACGTCGCCGCCCAGCCGCTTGCCGGCCAGTTCGAAGCTGGTGCGGGTGCGGGTCGAATTCTCGAAGAACAGGTTGATGATGGTGCGCCCGCGCAGCAGCGACTGCTTCTTGTCGATCTGCCGGTTCTGCTCGATGTAGGTTTCCGAAAGGTCTAGCAGCGCCGAGATCGTCTCGGGCGAAAGGCCCTCGATGCCGAGCAGGTGGCGCAGCTGGATCGAGGAGGCGGGCGACGCGTTCATTAAAG
>JBDZUM010000218.1:0-2520 GCA_040255215.1 Rhodospirillaceae bacterium | reverse complement strand
CCAGCATCAGACTCCCGAACCCGATCCGGTACCAGGCGAAGATGCCGAAGCCGTTGCGGCTGACATAGGCGACCAGGCGCGACACCACCAGCGCGGCCGCCAGGAAGGCCATGACGAAGCCGACGCCGATCAGCAGCCAGTTGTCGGAACTCAGCGCTTCGGCGTTCTTGTAGGTATCGTAGACCGTCGCGGCCAGCATGGTCGGGATCGCGAGGAAGAAGGAGAACTCCGTCGCCGCCGCCCGGTTCAGGCCCAGCACGCGCGCGCCCATGATCGTGGCGCCCGAGCGCGACACGCCCGGGATCATCGCCAGCACCTGGCAGAAGCCGATCTGCAGCGCCAGCTTCCAGTCGATACTGTCGATGTCGGGCACGCGGTCGCTGGTAAAGCGCTTCTCGATCAGCAGGATCAGGAAACCGCCGACGATCAGCGACACGCACACGACGATGGGATCGAACAGCACCGACTTGATGAAGCCGTGCAGCAGCACGCCGAACACCACCGACGGCAGGAATGCCAGAAGGATATTGGTAGCGAAGCGCCAGGCGCGCGGATCGTGCGTCAGCCCCAGCAGCGTGTTGAGCAGCCGCCGCGAATAGACCATGCAAACGGCCAGAATGGCGCCGAGCTGGATGACGATCTCGAACACCCGTCCCGGCGGGCCGTCGAAGCCGAACAATTCGGCGAACAGGATCAGATGCCCGGTCGAGGACACCGGAATGAACTCGGTCAGACCCTCGATCAGCCCCAGCGCCAGGGCCTCGATCAGCGTGCGCAGATCCATGGCGGGGCGGCCTCAGAACTTGTTGCGGCTGGAAAAGCCCTTGGGCGGCAGCCGGCCGGCCTGGGCACGGCTGCCGATCCAGTCGCGCAGCTCGGTCTCGGTGCGGGTGCGGTTGTCGCCCGCCTGCCAGCTCAGTCCTTCCTTGCGATTGAAGGCCTTGGCGTCGGACAGCCCGCCATCCTTGTATTTCTGCAGGATGACGCCCCGACCGCGGCCCATTTCGGGCACTTCCGCCAGCGGGAAGATCAGCAGCTTGCGATTGACGCCGACCACAGCCACCGAATCGGCATCGTCGGGGACCACGCGACACACCACCGCCTTCTCCTTGCCGGAGAGATTGAGCACCTGCCGCCCGTTGCGCGTCTGCGCCACGACCTCGTCCTCCGGCGCGATGAAGCCGCGGCCGGCGCTGGAGGCCAGCAGCAGCTTGCGCCCGCCCTTCAGCACAAGCAGATCGACGATGTCCTGCTCGTTGCCGAGATCGACCATCAGCCGCAGCGGCTCGCCCTGCCCGCGCCCGCCCGGCAGCCTGTCGATCGCCAATGTGTAGAAGCGGCCGTTAGTGCCGAACACCAGCAGCTTGTCGGTGCTCATCGCGTGCAGCGCGAAGCGCCCCTCGTCGCCTTCCTTGAACTTCAGCTCCGCGTCCGGCGCCAGATGGCCTTTGGCGGCGCGGATCCAGCCCTTGGCCGAGCAGATCACCGTCACCGGCTCGCGTTCGATGAAGGCGTCGATCGGCACCACCACCGCGCTCGGCGCCTCGGCCAGTTCGGTGCGCCGCTTGCCCAGCGCCGTCTTCGGCCCGAACTTCTCCTTCAGCGCCTTGACCTCGGCCGCGATCGCCGCCCAGCGCTTGGCCTCGTCGCGCAGCAGGCCCTTGAGCGCCTTGCCTTCGGCCGTCAGTTTCGCGTGCTCGCCCTTGATCTCGAATTCCTCGAGCTTGCGCAGGGCGCGCAGGCGCATGTTGAGGATCGCCTCGGCCTGGTTCTCCGTCAGCTTGAAGCGCTTGACGATCACCGGCTTGGGTTCGTCCTCGCGCCGGATGATCTTGATCAGCTCGTCGACGTTGAGATAGGCGATGAGATAGCCGTCCAGCACCTCCAGCCGCCGCTCGATCGCCCCCAGCCGGTGCCTGGAGACGCGCACCAGCACCTCGTGGCGATGGTCAAGCCAGGCCTGCAGCGCCTCGCGCAGGCTCATCACCCGCGGCACGTTCTTCGCGTCGAGCACGTTGAGATTGAGCGAGACGCGGACTTCCAGATCGGTCAGCCGGAACAGCTGCTCCATCAGCACGTCCGCCGGCACGTTGCGGCTCTTCGGCATCAGGACCAGCCGCACCTCGTCGGTCGATTCGTCGCGCACGTCGTCGAGAATCGGCAGCTTCTTGGCGTTGATCAGCTCGGCGATCTTCTCGATCAGCCGCGCCTTCTGCACCTGGTAGGGAATCTCGGTGACGACGATCTCGTATTGCCCCTGCGCCAGCTTCTCCTGGCGCCAGCGCGCCCGCAGCCGGAACGAGCCGCGACCGGTGCGATAGGCCTCGACGATGGCCGCCCGCGATTCGGCCAGCACGCCGCCGGTCGGGAAATCCGGTCCCGGCACCAGCTCGGCCAGCTTGTCGGCCGTCGCCTTGGGATACTTGATGAGATGCCCCAGCGCATCGCACAGCTCGCCGACATTGTGCGGCGGGATCGACGTCGCCATGCCGACCGCGATGCCCGAGGCGCCGTTGGCCA
>JBDZUM010000217.1:0-2520 GCA_040255215.1 Rhodospirillaceae bacterium | reverse complement strand
GTAAGCGAGAAGCCGAGACCGTTCAGCGCGGATAATTCCACGGCATGAGTTCGTCGATCCGGCTATTGGGCCATCCGTTGGCGATGCGCTCAAGGGTGTGAGTGAGCCAGGCAAGTGGATCAACCTGGTTCATTCTGGCCGTCGCCAACAGGGTCGCGATGGTGGCCCATGTACGACCGCCGCCGTCGCTGCCGGCGAACAAACTGTTCTTGCGTGTAATCGTTTGCGGCCGGATTGCGCGCTCGACGGTGTTGGAATCGATTTCGATCCGGCCGTCGGCGAGGAAGCGTTCGAGCGCACCGCGCCTGGAGATCGCGTAGCGGATAGCTTCGGCGAGCTTCGACTTGCCCGATAGTTTCGGCAATTCCTTTTCCCATAGCGCGAAGAGCTCGGCCACGATGGGTGCGGACTTGCCCTGGCGCGTTTTCATTCGGGTTGCCGGATCGCGGCCGCGGACGTCCGCCTCGATAGTCCACAGCGGGGCCATCAGCGCGATCGTGTGCGAAGCGATCGCTGACTGGTCCGCGACGTGCAGTTCATAGAACTTGCGCCGCACGTGCGACCAGCAGGCGGCCAGCGTCACGCCATCGTTGCCCTGATCGTTGCGGGCCAGCCGCCGATATCCGGCATATCCATCGACTTGCAGGATGCCGCGGTAGCCATCCAGATGGCGGGCAACGCATGCGCCGGCGCGGCTGTCCTCGAAGCGATACGCCACCATGGGTGGATCGCTGCCGCCGAAGGGACGATCGTCACGGACATACGCCCAAAGATACGCTGTCTTGGCTTTTCCCGAGCCCGGCGCCAGCGTCGGCAAGGTCGTTTCGTCGGCAAAAACCCGCTCGCCTCGCTTGATCCGGAGCAGCAGGTGTTCGGCCAGCGGCTCGAGTTCGAAGCCGATCCTGCCCATCCACTGCGCCATCAGCGCGCGGTCGATCTCGACCTTGTCGCGTGCGTAGATCGCTTCCTGGCGGTAAAGCGGCAGGCCATCGGCATACTTCCCCACCGCGATCTGAGCCAGCAGCGCCTCCGTTGGAATGCCGCTCTCGATGATGCGGGCGGGTGCAGCCGCCTGCGCGACCCCATCCCAGCCCTTGTAAACGTATCTGGGACGGCGCGTGACGATCACCCGGAACTTCGCCGGCGTCACGTCGAGCCGCTCGGAGACGTCCTCGCCGATCAGAACACGCTCCAGCCCCTCGCAGCCGGCTGGAACCTCAGGCTCAATCACAATCTCCACCCGCTCAAGATGATCGGCAAAGTTCTTGCGCGGACGCGGTGCACGCGGGTTCTTAGACGGCCCCGCTGCCTTGGCGAGTTGCGCCCTGATCGCCGCCACGCCGGTTGCGATCTCGTCGAACACCAGTGCGTACTGCTCTTCGCTCAGCGCATCGGCGCCCAGCCGTTCGGAGCGGCGACCGAAGCGGGCCCGTTCCAGAACCTTGATCGTCGCCGTCAGCCGCGCAATGCGCTCGTCGGCGGTTTTGGTCACCGCCTCAAGATGCGTGTTGCGCTGTTCGAGTTCAGCATTACGCGTCTCGACCTGCGTCCGTTGCGCATCCATGGCGATGATCATCGCCTTCAGCGCATCGACGTCATCCGGAAGATCAAGTGCAGGCCGCATGTCCGATCAGAGCATACTCGGCGGTGGTTTGCCCGCTGTTTTCGCGGCCTGATTCACTGTGCCGCAGCGACGATATCTATCCGACCGATTCCGGACGCACGATCGGCGTCGCCTGGACCCGCTTCCAATCCATCCCGTCGACCAAAGCCAGCAACTGGGCATGATGCAGCTGGACCCGATGATGGCCGATCGGCGGCCAGACAAACCGGGCCTTCTCCAGTCGCTTCAAATACAGACACGCGCCACTGCCGTCCCACCACACGATCTTGATCCGGTCGGCCCGTTTCGCCCGGAACACATACAGCGCGCCGTTAAACGGATCCGAGCCGGCATCCCGCACCAGCGCCAGAAGACCATCGATTCCTTTGCGGAAGTCGACCGGATGGCTCGCCAGATAAACCTTTACGCCTGCCGGGATCATGCCGAGCGCACCGCACGCAGAACACGCCGCAAATGCGCTTCGTCGACAGCCGCGCCGGCGCGAACCGTCATGCCGTTGACATCGATCTCGATGATCGGCGACGGCGCCGTTTGTGGCTCAGAGCTGACGACGCCACCCGCCGCGCCACGGCGTTCAATCTCGCCTTTCCGGACCAAAACCGAACGCCAGCCAAACAATTGCGACGGGCTGATCCCGATCTCCCGGGCCAGCGCCGAAACGTTCGCGCCCGCTTCACAACTCCGCGCCGCCATCTCCGCCTTGAAGGCATCCGACCACCGCCGACGCCGCCCCACCGGCGCCCCTTCGATGCGATCCGCAACCGCCTCGATCAAATGAAAGCTTCTATCTCCAGGCATAGGCGTAGACATGGAAATTGACACCCCGCTCGTAACAACAGTGCCACCATCGCCTCTTCGTCACGCTCTACGCTAGATGGGATATCCTTGTCGCTTAC
>JBDZUM010000119.1:0-12882 GCA_040255215.1 Rhodospirillaceae bacterium | reverse complement strand
GAAGGATCACGTTTTGGTAGCCTCGCCGCGAAGAAATTCGCAAGTTCGGCGCGATCTACGGACTTCTTGCCAGAAACGACGTCAAATTCCGGCCGTCGGCCTGGGACTTCTCGCCAGGCCGACGGCAGGTCAGCTTCCAAAGGGAGCCTTCGCCCGGAAGAATTAATAGTCCCAGAAAGACGCCACCCAGCGAAAGGCGTCGCCGTCGACCGCCACGCGGCCGACCGACGGGAACGGCAGATGCGTCGCCACCACCAGCTCGCCGGTCGCGGCCGCCTCGCGCAGCAGGCGGATGCGGACGCGAACGGATTCCTCTGGGTCGTGCTCGAAGCCGTTGTGCCAGTCGGGGTGATCGAAGCCGACGGCGAAAATGGCGTCGCCGGCGAAGGTCAGCTTTTCGTTCCCTGACGTCACCCGGACCACGCTGTGTCCCGGCGTGTGGCCGCCCGTGCGCGCCACGACCACGCCCGGCGCCACCTCACGTTCCTCCTCGAACAGGCGCAGTTGGTTGCGATAGGTGTCTGCGAACTGCCTGGCGGTGGTGCGAAGCACGTTCGGCACCGGCCGCGGCATGGAAGTGTGGGAGAAGTCGGGAGACGTCCAGAAATCGACTTCGGCAGCCGCGACATGGATCCGCACATCCGGACGCAGCCGCTTCCTGACGTCGTCGACCAGCAGGCCGCCGACGTGGTCCATGTGCATGTGGGTGACCACCACATCGGTCACGGACGCAAGGTCGATCCCGGCGGCGGCCAGGCGCTTGGGAAACTGCCCCGCCCGCGGAAAGCCCGGGAATTGCCCGCCCAGGCCGGCATCGACCAGGATCGTCTGGTCGCCGCTTCGCACCACTAGAACGTTGAGCGCCCAGTCGAGCTTGTCGGTTGGCAGATACATATCCTTGAACCAGGCCTCACGAACGTCCGGATCGACGTTGGTGGCCAATGTCGCAGCCGGCAGCGGCAGCACCCCATCGCTGACCACCAGCACGTCGATTTCGCCGACACGCAGCGCATAGCGCGATGGAACCAGTTCTTCGTAGCTCGGACTCTTTGTCATGATCATTCTCCTGTTGCTAGAGCGGGGAACTTCAGGCGAAGGCCCTCTTTCCGGCACGACGCCGGTGGGTCGCCCAGATGGTGAGCGCGATGCCGATCAGCGCCGGAAGTGTGACGGCGGGAAAATCGCGCGTGATAGCGGAGGGAGCGCAGATGCCGACGGCAACCTCCCACAGATGGAACAAGGCGTGCGCCATCAGCCACAGCGTTGCGGCGGCCCAGAGGCCGACGCGGTGCTCCGGGCGCAGCATTCCGACGATGAATGCGACGCCCAGGAACAGCTGGATGATGCCGATGTCCCTGACGAAATGCTGATTGAAGAAACCGGTGTCGGTTACCCCAGGCACCAGCGCGTACCACTTAAAGGGCGCCACGATCATGAAGATCCCATTGGCGGAGAGAAACAGACCGTTGAAGGCGACCATGATGAGCACGGCAAGCCGAACCGCGTTGTCGACTGTGATCGTTTTCATGATCCGCCCTCCTGTTCTGCGACGCGCGCCCGGCAACCGGACGACTATCGCCGCGATGTCCAGCTGAGCCAGTCCTCGAAGCGCGTCGCGCCGATGCGCGGATTGTCGCCAGGGGTAAGGGATCGATCGTTGACGGCGATGCCAAAATAGCCCGCCTTGGCATCAGCAACCGCCGTTCGGGGGTCGTTGGTCGCGCCGAGGAAACGCCCCACCATTTCGTCGATCGGTCGGCGCTCCGGGCCGGCGATCTCGATCGTGCGATTCATCGGCGCCCCGAGCGCGACGTCGGTGACGGCGTCGGCCACGTCGTCGGCGGCGATGGGCTGGAACAGGGCGGGCGACAGGTGGGCGGTTTGCCCGACCGTGCCCGATTGGGCAATGCCGGCCAGGAATTCGAAAAACTGCGTCGAGCGGATGATCGTGTAGGGAAGCCCCGAGGCCTTGATCAGCTCTTCCTGGGCCAGTTTCGCGCGGAAATAGCCCATCTCCAGAAGTCTTTCGGTTCCCACGACCGACAGCGCGATGTGATGGGCCGTACCGGCGGCGGCCTCGGCGCCGAGCAGGTTGCGGCCCGCCTTCTCGAAGAATTCCATCGCGGCTTTCTCTTCGAACGACGGCGAGTTGGCGAGATCGATGACGACGCGCGCGCCCTTGAGCGCTTCTGCGAGCCCCTCTCCGGTCACGGTGTTGACGCCCGAGGCGGGGGATGCGGGAACCACCTCGTGGCCCTTCTTGCGCAGCCGGTCCACGACCTTCGAACCGATGAGGCCACTGCCTCCGACAACCACGATTTTCATTGCAGCCTCCAATCGACGAAATTCAGACTTAGTGCGGGAAACGGGGCTCGCCGCCCGCTGCGGATCACGCCTTGATGAAGGCGAGCAGATCGGCGTTGACCCGTTCATGATGGGTGGCCGTGATCCCGTGCGGCGCGCCCGGATAATAGATTTCTCTGGCGTCCCTGATCAGTTGCGCCGCTTTCACCGACGAGTCCTTGATCGGGACGATCTGGTCGTCCTCGCCATGCAGAAGCAGGGTCGGCACGTCGATCTTTCGGAGATCTTCGGTGAAGTCAGTCTCGGAGAATGCCTTGATGCATTCGTAGGCGTTCTTCAGACCGGCTTGCATGCTCCACAGCCAGAACTGATCGAGTGTGCCTTGCGAGACCTTGGCGCCCGGTCGATTGGCGCCGTAGAACGCCAGCGCCAGGTCCCTGTAGAACTGCGAGCGGTCCTTGACCAGTTCGCCGCGCAGACCATCGAACACCTCGAGCGGCAGGCCTTCCGGATTTGCGGCGGTCTTCAGCATGATCGGCGGCACGGCGGCGACGAGAATCGCTTTGGCAACCCGTTTCGTTCCGTGCCGGCCGATATAGCGTGCGACCTCGCCGCCGCCTGTGGAATGCCCGACCATCGTGACGTCCGTCAGATCGAGCGCTTCGATGACCGCTGCAAGATCGTCGGCGTAGCCATCCATGTCGTTGCCGGAGGACGCCTGGCTCGATCGCCCGTGCCCGCGGCGGTCATGCGCGACCACGCGAAAGCCGTGTTGCGCCAGGAAGTGCATCTGCGCATCCCACGCATCGGCGTTGAGCGGCCAGCCATGCGAGAAAGTCACGACCGGGCCCTTGCCCCAGTCCTTGTAGTAGATTTCCGTGCCGTCCCTGGTCTTGATCAGGCTCATGATGGGCTTCCTTCTCCGCCGTGTTGGCCGATTGGCCGCGTCGATTTCCAACGACGTGCCGAGGGTGCACGTAGGCGGCCGCGAAAACCTTGCAGCGGCCTTGAAATGTCGTTGAAACCGGCTTGGATTTTTGTCCAAGAATCGATACCGCTGCCGTATCATCGACGGCGTTCCGCGTGATTTCGGCGGCCAATAGCCCCAGCCATCGACGGGCGACTTGCTCACCGCCGCGAAGGAGTGCCGAATGCCGTTCGTGTTCGGAGACTGCGTACTCGACCCCGACCGCCGGGAGCTATTTCGCGGAACTGACGTGGTCGCGACCGGCCCGCAAGTCTTCGACCTGCTGCTCTATCTGATCGAGAATCGCGAGCGCGTCGTCAGCAGGGACAGCCTGCTCGACGCGGTATGGAAGGGACGTATCGTTTCCGAATCGACTCTGGCGAGCCACATCAATGCGGCGCGCAAGGCGATCGGCGACAGCGGCCAGGAACAGCGCCTGATCAGAACCGTCTCGCGCAAGGGCTTTCGTTTCGTTGGCGAAGTCAGTGAGGCGCCGAAATCGGATGCCTCCGACACGCCGGCGGCTGGGGCCGTCACACCCGAAGGAGACGCCGCAGCGGTTCTGGCGCTGCCTGACAAGCCTTCCATCGCCGTCCTGCCGTTCCTCAACCTCAGCGGAGATCCCGCGCAGGACTACTTCATTGACGGCGTGGTCGAAGACATCGTCTCCGCGTTGTCGCGCATTCGCTGGATGTTCGTTATCGCCCGCAACTCCAGCTTCACCTACAAGGGCCGGCCGGTGGACGTGACTCAGGTCGGCCGCGAGCTCGGCGTGCGCTATGTGCTGGAAGGCAGTATGCGCAAGGCCGCGAACCGGGTTCGCATCACGGGCCAGCTCATCGATGCGACGTCCGGCGCGCATATCTGGGCGGAACGCTTCGAAGGCACGCTCGACGACATCTTCGAACTGCAGGATCAGATTTCCGCCAGCGTCGTCGGGGCGATCGCCAGACAGCTCGAAATGGCCGAAATCGAGCGGGCGAAACGGAAGCCAACCGGCAGCCTCGATGCCTACGACTACTATCTGCGCGGGCGGGCGAACCTCAATCTGGGGACCAGGGAGGCGATGGATGAGGGGTTGCCCCTGTTCATCAAGGCAATCGAACTCGATCCGGATTATGCGGCGGCTCATGCCATGGCGGCATGGTGCCTCTTCTGGCGCAAGATCAACGGCTGGATGGTTGATCGCCCGCGCGAGACCGCCGAAGGCACGCGTCTCGCCCGCCGGGCCGTCGAGCTGGGCAAGGACGACGCGGTCGCCCTTACCAGGGGCGGCCACGCGCTTGCGCATTTCGTCGGCGACCTCGACATGAGCATTGCCCTGCTCGACAGGGCGCTGGCGCTGGACCCGAACCTGGCCGCCGCCTGGTTTCTCGGCGGCTTCCTCAGAACCGAACGCGGCGATCCGGACGGCGCCATCGACTATTTCGCGCGCGCGATGCGCTTCAGCCCTCTCGACCCGGAGATGTTCCGCATGCAAGCGGGAATGGCGCTGGCGCATCTGTTCGCCAAGCGCTTCGATGCCGCCGTGTCATGGGCGGAAAAGGCGCACAGGGAATTGCCGAGCTTCCTGATGGTCGTCGCCATCATTGCCGCGAGCCATGCGCTCGCCGGTCGGTTGGACGAGGCGCGGCAAACGACAGGCCGCCTGCGTCAGCTCGATCCCGCGTTTCGTATCTCCAGCCTCTCCGACTGGCTTCCAATCCGCCGCGCGGAAGATCTCGCGACCTTCGCCGACGGCCTGCGCCAGGCCGGGCTGCCGGAGTGATGGCCGGAGGGAGATGGGATCGCGACCTGAGGGAATATCTCTCGGTCTTGGTGCTTATCGATCAACGGGAAGGAATGGTGCCCAGGGGCGGAATCGAACCACCGACACTGCGATTTTCAGATGGGTAATTTACTCAATAAAATCATATAAATAATGAAACTTAGGCAAGGCGAATACCCCTCTTATCGTTAGATTCTGCAAAATCGCTCCTCGATTGACCGCGCCGATAGCTGAACTGCGTACCGCGTTGAGTTTTAAAATGATTCTCGAGTAAGCAGCGCCCCGGTCAGGCCGTTCGCGCAATACCTCGCCCCTGCACCATGGCGAACAGGACCGGAATGACCACCAGGGTGAGAATGGTCGAGGATACCATGCCGCCGATCATCGGCACCGCGATGCGCTGCATGACTTCCGACCCGACGCCGCTAATCCACAGGATCGGCAGCAAGCCCGCCATGATGGTGCAGACGGTCATCATTTTTGGCCGCACGCGCTCGACGGCGCCGTCCATGATCGCCGCCCGCAATTCGTCGCGGTCGAAGCGCCGACCGGCAGCGGCGCAGGCCGCCCGACGTTCCTTCAGCGCCGTATTGAGATACATCAGCATGATGACGCCGGTTTCCGCCGCGACACCGGCCAGCGCGATGAAGCCGATAGCAGCCGCCACGCTCATGTTGAAGCTTAGGAAATCCATCAGCCACAACCCGCCCACCAGCGAGAACGGCAACGACAGCATGACGATCAGCGTGTCGCCGAGGCGGCGGAAATTGAGGTAGAGCAGCAGGAAGATCACCAGCAGCGTCGCCGGAATCACCACCACCATGCGCTTTTGCGCCCGTTCGAGATATTCGAACTGCCCGCTCCAGGCGGCGTAATACCCGTCGGGGAACTTCACTGAATCCTCGACCGCCTGCCGCGCCTCGCGCACATAGCCGCCCAGATCGCGATCGCGGATATCGACGAACACGTAGACGGCAAGCTGGCCGTCTTCGGTGCGGATCATGGTCGGCCCCTGCGTGCGATTGACCGCCGCCACCTCACCCAGCGGCACGGTGCCGCCGCCTGGCAGCGACACCAGCACCTGCTCGGCGATCGCTTCGGGATCGCTTCTGACGTCGCGCGGAAAGCGCAGCACCACCGCATAACGCTCGCGGCCTTCGACGGTCGTGGTCGCCGTCTCGGCCCCCAGCGCCATGGCGATGGTGTTCTGTACCATCTCGACCGTCAGCCCGTAACGGCCCAGCCGCTCGCGGTCGGGCGTGATCTCGAGGAAGTAGCCGCCATTGATCCTCTCGGCATAGGCGCTGGACGTTCCGCGCACCTGGCGCACGGCGGTTTCGACATCCCGCGCCAGCCGTTCCAATTCGACGGTGTCGCGGCCGAACAGCTTGATGCCGACAGGCGTGCGGATGCCGGTCGCCAGCATGTCGATGCGCGCCTTGATCGGCATGGTCCAGGCGTTGCTGACACCGGGGAACTGCAGCGAGTCGTCCATTTCCGCCGTCAGCCTGTCCACCGTCATGCCGGCGCGCCATTGGCTTTCCGGCTTGAGGTTGATGATGGTCTCGAACATCTCCATCGGCGCCGGATCGGTCGCGGTTTGCGCGCGCCCCGCCTTGCCCCATACCGACGCGACCTCGGGGAAAGTGCGGATGATGCGGTTCTGCGTTTGCAGCAATTCCGCCGCCTTGGTCACCGACAGGCCGGGCAAGGTGGTCGGCATGTACATCAAGGTGCCTTCGTTCATGTTCGGCATGAATTCCGAGCCGATGCGGCTCGCCGGGATCAGGGCGGACGCCAGGCCGATGATGGCCACGACGATGGTGAGACTTTTCGCCCGCAGCGCCACCGAAATGACGGGCCGGTACAGCCAGATCAACGCCCGATTGAGAGGATTGCGCAGCTCAGGGACGATGCGGCCGCGAATGAAAAGCACCATCAGCGCCGGCACCAGGGTGACGGAGAGCACGGCGGCTGCCGCCATGGCGAAGGTCTTGGTGAAGGCCAGCGGGCGAAACAGCCGGCCCTCCTGCGCCTCCAGCGCGAAGATCGGCAGGAACGAGACGGTGATGATCAGCAGGCTGAAGAACAATGCCGGGCCGACTTCCTGGGCGGCCTGGCGCAGGATCTCGGCGCGCGGCGTGCCGCTGGGCGCATGTTCCAAACGCTTGTGAGCGTTCTCCACCATGACGATCGAGGCATCGACCATGGCGCCGATGGCGATGGCGATGCCGCCCAGGCTCATGATGTTCGAGCCGATGCCGAGCACGTGCATGATGGCGAAGGCGATCAGGATTCCCACCGGCAGCGTGATGATGGCGACCAGCGCGCTTCGGGCATGGAGTAGAAAGACGAAGCAGACCAGCGCCACGATGGCGCTTTCTTCCGCCAGGGTGGAAGCAAGCGTCGCCACGGCGCGGTGGATCAGGTCGGATCGATCGTAGACCGGCACTATCGTCGCGCCTTCCGGCAGCCCCTTGGCCACCGCCGCCAGCCGCTCCTTGACCGCGCCGATCACGTCCAGCGCGTTGGCGCCCTGGCGTTGCAGGACAATGCCGCTTGCCACTTCGCCCTCGCCATTGAGCTCGGCGATGCCGCGGCGTTCGTCGGGCGCCAGCTCGACGCGGGCAATGTCGCGGATGCGAACCGGCGTGCCCTTCTCCGTCATCAGGGCGATGCTTTCCAGATCGGCAATGCCCTTCACGTAACCGCGGCCGCGGATCATGAATTCGGTTTCGCTCAATTCGACGGTGCGGCCGCCGACATCCATGTTGCTGGCCCGCACCGCCTCGCGCACGGTCTGCAGCGACAGCCCATAGGCCGCCAGCCGCAGCGGATCGACCACGATGGCGTATTGCTTGACGAAGCCGCCGACACTGGCGATTTCGGCGACGCCATCGGCCTTGGCGATGGCGAAGCGCACCTGCCAGTCCTGCAGCGAGCGCAATTCCGAGAGATCGAATGCTTTGCCGGTGATGGCATATTGATAGACCCAGCCGACGCCAGTGGCGTCAGGGCCGAGCGTTGGCGTCACGCCGCGCGGCAGCCGGGCGCCGGCCGCGTTGAGATATTCCAGCACGCGGCTTCTGGCCCAGTAGATATCGACGCCGTCTTCGAAGATCACATAGACGAACGACACGCCGAAGAACGAGAAACCGCGCACCACTTTGGCCCGCGGCACGCTGAGCATGGCGGTGGTCAGCGGGAAGGTCACCTGGTCCTCGATGACTTGCGGCGCCTGGCCGGGATATTCGGTGAAGACGATGACTTGCGTGTCGCTGAGGTCCGGCAGTGCATCGAGCGGGATGCGCGACAGCGCATAGGCGCCGGCCAGCACGCCGAACACGGTGCAGAGGACCACCAGGAACGGATTGGCCGCCGACCAGCCGATGAGACGGGCAATCATTCCCGGCGCTCCGCGCCTTCGAAGCCCGACAGGGCCGAGCGCAAGTTGCTCTCCGCATCGAGCAGGAAATTTCCGGTCACGACGATGCGTTCGCCCTCGCTTAAACCCTCCTTGACCTCGACCTTGCCGCCGCCGCGCCGTCCCAGCACCAGATTGCGCGGCTCGAATGTGCCGTTGTCGCGGGCGACGAAGGCGACCCGGCGCGTGCCGCTGTCGATCACCGCCGAAGCGGGAATGCTGATGACGGCCTCTTGGGTGACGGCGGCCTCGATCGAGACGTCGGCGTATTGCCCGAGCTTCAATCGGCCGTCGGAATTATCGACTTCGATGCGCACCGATCCGGTGCGCGTTTTCTGATCGAGATCGGGATAGACGAAGGCGACCCGGCCGACGGTGTCGCTGCCCGGTTCGGCATTGAGCGAAATGGTCGCCTTCTGCCCCGGCTGGATCGCCATCAGATCGCGTTCGGCCACCTGCGCGATCAGCCACACCGCCGAGAGATCGACCAGCTTGAACAAGGTGGAACCGGCGTCGAAGCGCATGCCCGCCACCGCCGGCTTCTCCATCACCGTGCCGGCGCTGTGGGCGTCGATCACCATCGAGCGCACGGGGATGCCGGTGCGGCGGATTTCCGCGATGACCTGGTCGGAAACCCCGAACATCCGCAGATTTGCCGCGGCGCGCTCGACGTCGCTGCCGCTGCGCGACGCCACCAGCAGATCGGACTGCTTTTGCAGGATCTCCGGGCTGCCGATCCAGATTCTTGCCAGCGGCTCGCCTTTGCGCACCACCGCACCGGTCTGGGCGACGGACAGCTCCTCGACGAAACCCGCGAACTTGGCCGTCAGCACCGAGACGCGCTTTTCATCCGCGGTGATGGTGGCGACGGCGCGGATCGGGCGCGACAGGGGTTCGCGTGCCACTGCCATGGTGCGAATGCCGGCGCGCTGAATTTTTTCCGGCGACAGCTGCACCGTGCCCTTGGGACCAGTGTTCTCGTCGGCATAGACGGCAATGTAGTCCATGCCCATCGAGTCTTTCTTGGGCGTGGGAGAGACATCCGGCGCTCCCATCGGATTGCGATAGTAAAGAACGCGTCGGGAGCCTTGTTCGGTTGCGGGCGCGGTGGCGACACCGCCGTAGCTCCTGGTCTGCAACCGATCGGGCCAGACGAAAACAATGGCGAGCGCCAGACCGACAAGGGCGGCTGACAAAACCAGAGCGGCGACAGCAATGCGGTTCATGTAGGCGATCCGTGGACATGACAATGTTGACGCCCCTGCAAGCTGCAACGGCGCGCTGCCGTCCGTTACGGGAACGGACGTCGTCAGAACGGATTCAGAATCGCGGAGGTCGGAACGGCGGGTGCTCGTTGCGCAGCTTCATTTGCGGCGTGAGGGCTGCAGCCTCGACCTTGGCCACAATGTCGGCTCGGAAAATAGCGGCGCGCCCAGATGACACAAGCTGGTTTTGCACACCGCAGAAAGCGAGGCATTGCGCGACATTGCACTCTGTTTTCGCTTGGCCGCACTGTGGTTCAGCGGTCTTGCACTCGCATGTTGCCTCAGCCGCCGTGAAAGCACGCTGCGGCGTTCCGGCAACCGCCCGGTAAGCCGGGAAGCCTGCCAGGACGAAAGCGACGACAAAAAGGAACCAAGATCCACGCCACATGTTTTTGAATTACCATGAGATATGGCTGCCGTCAGCTTTTTTGAGTTCACATTGCCGAGAACGCCGTAGCTCGTGCTTGTCCGATGCCCCACGGATTTAAACATCGCCCTATGAGTTACCGCTCATAGGGACAAAACATAGGAGCGAAGCATGGACCAGCAACATCACGGTACCGGCAGCTACAAGCACCTCGCCATCGAACTGGCGATCGATTTCGTCATCATGTATCTGGTCATGTACACCATGATCGCCACGCTCGATCACTTCCATCTCAACCTCAACAATGTCTACATGACCTTGATGATGGTGGCGCCGATGGCCGTAGTCATGCTGGTCGCCATGCGTTCGATGTTCAAGTCGCGGCGGCTTAACCTGATCGTCGCCGCGCTTGCGGTCGTGGGCTTCGCGATCGGCTGGTACGGCATGCGTACCCAGGCCGCCATCGGCAATTCCGAATTCCTGCGCGCCATGATCCCGCACCATTCCGGCGCCATCCTGATGTGCGGCCAGGCGAAAATCACCGACCCCGAGATCGTGACCCTGTGCCGCGAGATCGTCGAAGCTCAGAAGCGCGAAATCGCCCAGATGGAGACGATCCTGGCCCGAATCAGATGAGGCTTGACCTTCCACCTGCTGGAAGGTCCAAAACTTGTCCAGCAGTGAAAAGGTAACGCAAGTGGACAAGCATCACGATCATCATCACGCGCCTGATCCGGCCGCGGCCGCCGCCGGATCCGCCACCGTGCTCGATCCGGTCTGCGGCATGACGGTCGATCCCGCCGTCTCGCCCCACAAAGCGCAACATGACGGCCGCGATTTCCATTTCTGCTCCAAGGGCTGCAAGGCGAAGTTCGTCGCCGATCCCACGCGCTATCCCGACAAGCGCTCTCGCCCAACATCCAGATCTACCGGCCGAAGCTCACCTCGGTTCTGTCGATCGGCAACCGTAACACCGGCGTCGTTCTGAGCCTCGGCGCTGTCGGCCTGGTCGTCTTGCTGAGTGCGGCGGCAGCCGGACCCGAACCTTGCGCCGCCGTTCAGCAAGCGATCGGGGCGTGGGCCGGCCGAATCGTAATGTTCGGCTTCACTTTCGTCTTTTTCCTGCATTTGTGTGGCGGCATCCGCCCCCTCGTCTGGGATACCGTCTACGGCTTCGAGCTTAGGTCGGCTTTATCTCGGAATCGGTCGTGGTCGCCGCGAGCGTCGTGCTCACCGTGGCCGCCTGGACGGCAGGCCTCTCTGTGGGCGGGTGACGCCGACGAACCGCCCATCCTTCCGCTCTCCCCTGGGACGCGCAATTAGGTTGGGTTCGGCCCGGCGCGAAGCGAGACACTGGCTGGCGCAACGGGTAACTGCGGTCGCGCTGGTTCCGCTGACGCTGTGATTCGTAACGTCGACCATTGCCCATACCGGAAGCAATTGCACGGTGTTCATCGCCTGGCTCAGGGACCCGTTCGCTGCCGGCGGCATGATCTTGTTGCTGATCGCTCTCTTTCACCACACCGCGCTCAGCTCGCAGGTGGCAATCGAGGATTATGTTCATTCGGGCGCCAAGTTTGCTGCCGTGATCGCGTTTCCGCTTTGCTGCTACGGTCTCGCTGTCGTTGGAATCATTGCCACCCTAAGCATCGCGTTCGACCGATAGGCGAGCGCAAAACAGGAAATGGAACGATGCTCGTCAAGAACATACTTCCGCGCGCGCTCGAACGTTCGACCGTGATCGAAGCGGAAGCGCCGGTGAAGAAGGCGGCCGCGCTGATGTCCAGGCCCCATACTGATCTTGTCGTCGTGTGCGATCACGGCGATATGGTCGGCGTCCTGACGAAGACCGACATCGTCGGCCAAATCGGCCGCTGCATGGGCGCCGGCTGCACAGCCCGGGTGGACAGCATCATGACCCGGGGCGTCACTTATTGCCGGACACACGATATACTGCTCGATGTCTGATCGATGATGAGGGAACGGGCTCTGCAACGTGTTCCAATTCTGGACGAAGCCCGCAAGCCCCTCGGCATCATCCATGCGCGGCAGGCTTTGCCGGCCCTGCTGTCCGAAGCGGAAAACGAGGGTGAGTTGCTTCACTATTACATATCCGGTGTCGTGTATCGATAGACCGAGGCAAACGACCATCGCCGGTTCTGTCCATCGACCGACGTGTTTCTACGACGATCACGAATATTTTGAAAGGAGCTGCGATGTCCAGTCCGAATTCAGATGCCGCCCGCCAGGCGATCCAGCGACAGCAGGCGCTGTCGTGCTGGGAAAACGAAGGCGGAGCGCCTGGTCCCATCCTGGCTTCCGCGGCTAACGAGGGCCCCCCCATTCCAGCAATGAGCGATACCGAGCTGATCGCGCTGCGCGTTCGGGTCATTGCGTTGGAGAATGTGCTGATCGCGTTGCTCGCTACCGCATCGGATCAACAGCTCGAACTGGCGCGCCAAATGGCCGGCTATATCTCGCCGAGGCCAGGCTTCACCCATCATCCGCTGACCATACACGCCGCAGCTCACATGATCGATCTCATCGAACGATCCTCGCGCTTCCGATGATCGCGCAGGCGTTCGATTGCAACGCATCGGGCTTACTCACCAATCAGGAGACGTTCGACGGCCATTACTTGCAACCGCGGGCCGGATCGCTCAGGCGGCATATGACATGCGAGACGCGAAGGTGACCCGAGTAATCGACACCTTGGGGCCGCTGTGGTCTGCCCCCTATAGGTGATCCACGGTCTGAGGGAGATTCGGCCCGTGTGATGCGTCCTGT
>JBDZUM010000118.1:0-12949 GCA_040255215.1 Rhodospirillaceae bacterium | reverse complement strand
ACCCGTCGGAACGGCACCTCGCGGCCGAAGCCGCGCAAGGTGGCGCTGTCCTCGTGGTGCGGCAGGTCGCCGAGAAGCTTCGCCACCTGCGGATCCTCGGCGACCTCGGTCGAGAGCACGACGTCGGCGCCGCGGCTCTGGCCCTGCAGGCGGGCGGCGAGATTGACGGTCGAGCCGAAATAGTCGAGCCGCTCGTTGAGATTGACGACGATGCAGGCGCCGCGATGGATGCCGAGCTTGACGACGATGGCCTCGGCGGCGCCACCCGATGCGCGATGGGTGGCGTTGAATTCGCCGATGCGGCGCTGGATGTCGACCGCCGCGCGCACCGCATCGGCCGGGTCGCCGAACGCCGCCATCACCGCATCGCCGATGGTCTTGACGACCGCGCCGTCGTGGTCGCGCACGATGGCGCCGAGATAGGCGAAATGCTCGCGCACCAGATTGTAGGCGGCAGCGTCGCCCAGCCGCTCGTAGAGCTCGGTCGAGCCCTTGAGATCGGAGAACATCAGGCAGACGCGATCGACGCCGGCCTCGTCGCCCGGCCGCAGCGCCGCCTGGGCGAAGAGATCGCGGAAGGCCTGCAGCATGGTGGCGTGATGCGCGGTCAGCGCATCGGCCACCCATTCGCGGCTCTCCAGCAGCATCACGGTCTGCTGCGCGCGCCGGTTGGCGAAGGTAACGCGGCCGGGGTTGGCGGACGGCTCGACGGCGAAACCGTCCTCGGTAGCCACCACGGTCGGAAAGTCGCCGCCCTTGTGGTCGATGTCGACGGCATCGACGCCGACGATCGCCCGCGCACGATAGGAACCGGCCGGCAATTCGACGTCGAGCGCCCGCACCTCCCCCGCCGCCATGATCTGCTGCACCACGACGTGCGGCGTCGTCATCGGCCCGGAGAGGCAGAAACCGCCGGCGGCGACCGGCCGGATGGCGGCGTTGGGAAAGAACACCAGCTCGACGTTGCGCGCGAAATTGCGTTCGTAGTCGATGTTGCAGGACGGGCAATGGGCGCCGGTCGGCAACTGATCGAGCGTCGCCACCGACAGCTTGCCGCCACGGCAGGACGTGCACAGCAGATCCCAGCGCATGCCGAGCAGCCCGGCGCGCACGGCAGCGAGGCAGAGTTCGACGACGTGACGCGGCGGCTCGTTCCATTCCCTGGCCAGCGCCAGCGGGCGGATGCGGCCGACATCGACCTGCTGCGCGTTGAGCACGTAGTCGCCCAGCTTGCGCGCCAGGCCGTGGGCATAAGCACCGGCTTCGAGCATGGCGACCGCGGCGTCGACGCGCTGGCGGGCGCCCTCGGGCGGCTCGGGGGCGGCATATTCGAAGGCTTCGTTTCGTTCGCCACGCACGTAGCGGGCGGCTTCACGTGCCAGACGCTCGATGATCTCGCCGGTCTTGCGCAAGGCGACGTTGCCCAGCAGCCGGCCGAGAAACGTCGCCGGCTCGGCCTCCAGCGCATAGGTCACCTTGCTGCCTTCGCCGTCGGGCTCGAGGCGCAGGCGCGGGCCGAAGCGGCGGAACGGTCCCTTGGTGAATTCGCGGGTCTGGCGGAATTCGCGCCCCTCGATCCATTCGTAGGGCAGTTCCTCCCAGGCCATGTCCATGCCGGCAATGCGGCCCTGGGCGCGGCGCTCGACGCTGCCGTCGGGCCGGGCGATCTCCTCGAGACTGTAGGTCGGGCCCTTCGCCGCCTCGTTGAAACGCGCGGTATCGGCCAGCACCGGCCACATCTGCGCCGGCGGCACGTCGAAATGCCATTCCCACTCGCGTCGGAAGACTGGCGGCTGCGCTGGCAAAACCCCTCCCTGGCGGACCCTTCGTCCGGTCCTTGTTCGCAAGCCTAGGCCCGCGCGGTTCAGCCCACCACCATCAAAAGCCGATGATCGGGCGTGAGGGAACTACCAGACCAGCCGGCGCAGGGCAGCGCGGGGGCTGAGCCCTTCCTCGTTGCAGGCCTCGGCGACGCGCGCCATGTCCGGCGGCCCCTCGCCGACGATGCCGAACTCCTCGGCATGGATGCCGTCGATCACCAGCAGCCCGTCGACGCCGATGGTCTGGGCGCCACCCATGTCGGTGCGCAGGCTGTCGCCGATCGCCAGGGTGCGCTGGGGATCGGGATTGCCGAGCAGGGCGAAGACGTGGTCGTAGATTTCCGGGTAGGGCTTGCCGTGATAGAGCACCGTGCCGCGCATGTCCTCGTAGAGGGCGGCCAGCGAGCCGGCGCAGAGTTCAACCTGGTCGCCGTTGCGCACGATCAGGTCCGGATTGGCGCAGATCATCGGCACGCCGCTCTTGGCCAGCGCCAGCAATGTCGGCTCGTAGACCTCCAGCAGGTGATCGCGCTCGACGATGCCGGTGCAGAGGCAGAAATCGGCGGCGCGCGGATCGTCGACGCGCTCGTGCGGCACGCCGTCCAGCAGGCCGAGATCGCGATCCGGTCCGATGAACAGGCAGCGCTTGCCGAGCTGGGCGTAGAAGGGAATGCCCTCGCGCCGGCCGCGAAACTGCAGATGCTCCCAGGTGTCCTGACCGGAGGTCATGACCCCGTCATAGGCTTCCGGCGGAATGCCGATCTCGGTGATGCGCGCGATCACCGGCTCGATGCGGCGCGGCGCGTTGGAGAGGATCACCCGCTTCTTGCCGGCCTTCTTCATCTGCATCAGGCAGTCGACGGCGCCCGGATAGGGCGCGCGGCCGTTATGCAGCACGCCCCACAGGTCGAGGATGAAGGCGTCGTAGTCGCCGGCGATTTGGGACAGCCCGTCGAGCAGGCGCAGGGAGGAGCTCATGGCCCGCGTTTCTGCCACAGCGGCGGCGAGGGCGAAAGCGCCATCATGACGCCGCCACGATCGACCGGGCATACTGGCGGCATGAAACGTCTGGCCATTCCGGTGCTGCTGGCGCTGCTGACGGGGGCGGGTACGGTCCGGGCGCAACCGGCTGCCGATGCCGCGCTGGCGCTGCGCGCCCTGCAGGCCGCCTGCCCCGCCGCCGACGCGGCTGCCGCGATCGCCGCCCTGGGCGATGCGGCGGGCGAGGTGACGAGCGGCGCGGCGCAGACGCAACCGATCGAGCTGGGGCTCGGCCTCAGCGGCTGGCAGAGCGCGCTGCCGCTGAAGGACGGCGGCACGATCAGGCTCAGCCGGCTGGCGAGCGGCGCCAGCCTGCAGCGCGCGGTGGTCGAGATCGACCGACCGGCCGGGCCCGGACTGCCGCCGCGACCCGCGCTGCAGGCAAGAGCCGAACGCGATTGCGCGCGCATCGAGGGGCGCGCCCTGCTCTATCGCGGCGACGGCAGCATCGAGGCGGTGGCGCTGCTCGACGAGAGACTGGACCGCAGCGGCCAGGTTCTGCCGCTCGATGCCGACGTGCCCGCAGGCGTCGATCCCGGCGGCGTGACGGTGGCGCTGCTCGATACCGGCGTGAACTACCTGCAGCCGCGGATCGGCGAGCGGCTGGCGCGGCGCGCCGACGGCGCCATCGTCGGCTACGATTTCGAAGACGACGATGCGCGGCCGTTCGACGCCAATATCGCGCTCTCGCCGTTCCATCCCGGCCGACACGGCACGCTGGTCGCCAACGCGCTGCTCGACGAGGCCGCGCCGCTGCGGCTGGTTCCGCTGCGTTTCCCGCGCAGCCGGCCGGCGCGGCTGGAACAGGCCGTCGCCTTGGCGGCCGATGCCGGCGCGCGCCTGTTGCTGGTTGGCGTCGGCGGCAGGCGGGCGGAGGACTGGCAGGGCTTCGCCGCCGCCATGCGCGCCCATCCCGGCCTGCTGGCGATCGTCAGTGCCGGGCGCGACGGCGAGGACATCGACGATCGCGCCTGGTATCCGGCAGCACTGGAGCTGCCCAACCTGCTGGTGGTCGGCGCCGCCGACGGCTTTGGCCAGCCGGTGCGCTCGAACTGGGGATTGCGGCGCGTCGATCTCCTCGCCCCGGCCGAGCGGCTGGTCGTGCGCGATTTCGACGGCGTCGAGCAAGCCGTGGCCGGCGCCGAATTCGCCGCCGCCCGCATCACCGCCCTGGCCACCAGACTGCTGGCGGCGGAGCCGGGCCTGACGGCGGCCGAACTCAAGACCCGGCTGCTGGCCATGGCGCGGCTGTCGGATCACGGCGCACGGCCACGCTCAGCCTATGGCGTGGTGCCGGAAGAGGCGCTGGCGCCCTGATTGTCCCGATTGTCGCCCCCGCATCGTCCGGCCGGCGCATTGCGGCCCGCACAAAGTTGAGCAGCATTCGGCGGCGGGCTCTGCTATCAGAAGCGCTGCGGCAGGAGGACAACGCATGGACACGCTGACGTTCTGGGACGGGGAATGGCACGAGGGCAACCCGCGCGTGATCGGCGTCAAGGATCACGCCATGTGGCTGGCCTCGACCGTATTCGACGGCGCTCGCGCCTTCGACCGGTGCGTGCCCGATCTCGATCGCCATTGCCAGCGCGTCATCACCTCGGCCGAGCGCATGGGGCTGAAGCCGATGGTCGATGCCGACACCATCACCGGCCTGGCGCGCGAGGCGGTCAAACGCTTCCCGCCCGACGCCGAACTCTACGTGCGGCCGATGTACTGGGGCCGAGACGGCTTCATCTACCCCGACCCCGACAGCACGCAGTTCGCGCTGACGGTCTACGTCTCGCCGCTGCCGGCCGAACCGAACTTCTCGGCCACCATGGCGCGCACCATCCGCCGGCCGCGCCCGGACATGGCGCCGACCGATCTCAAGGGCGCCGCACTCTACCCCAACTCGGCCCGCGGCCTGCGCGAGATCGAGGCGCGCGGCTTCCGCAACGGCGTGGTGCTGGACGCCGACAACAACGTCGCCGAGTTCCTCACCGCCAACCTGTTCATGGTCAGGGACGGCGTGGCGATCACGCCGGTGCATAACGGCGCCTTCCTCAACGGCATCACGCGTCAGCGTGTCATCAAGCTCCTGCGCGAGGACGGCATCAAGGTCGAGGAGCGGATCGTGGCGCCGAAGGAGCTGGAGACGGCGGACGAAATCTTCTCGACCGGCAATTACGGCAAGGTGCAGCAGGTCACCCGCTTCGAGGAGCGCGACATGCAGCCCGGCCCGGTCGGCCGGCGGGCGCGCGAGCTCTACTGGGCTTTCGCCGCCCAGAACCGGCTGTAGTCAGGCGGCGGCGTCGAAGCCCGGCGCCCGGACGCTCAGGGCTTGGCCGCCTCGATCACCTGATCGATGCGGTCCTGGCCCCAGAACATCTCGTCACCGACGAAGAATGTGGGCGCGCCGAACACGCCGCGCGCCACCGCTTCCTCCGTCGTTTCCTTCAGGCGCTCCTTGATCGCCGGCTCCTCGGCCCGCGCCAGCAGATGCGGCCCGTTCAGCCCGCCGGCCTTCAGCGCGCCCAGCAGCACCTCGCGCTCGCCCATGTTCAGCCGGTCGACCCACATGCCGCGATAGAGGGCGCCAAGGCAGGACGGCAGCAGGTTCTCGTCCTGCGCCGCGGTGACGACCCGCATCATCTGCAGCGTGTTGATGGGAAAGAACGGATTGAAGTTGAGCGGCACCTCGAGGGCGCGGGCGCAGCGCTCCAGATCGTGGCGGATGTACTTGCCCTTGATGCCGGGCGGCGAGGCGTTGCCCGTGGCCTTGAACACGCCGCCCAGCAGCATCGGCCGGTAGACGATGGTGGCGTGGGTCTCGCCCATGATGCGCGGCATCTGCATCTGGGCGAGATAGGCGGCGGGACTGCCGACGTCGAAGAAGAACTCGATCGACTTGCTCATGGATTTCCCCTTCGGCCGCAGCTTCTGCAACGCCCGGCGCGCCTTGCCGGTTCCCCTCGCTGCCGGCTCGCTCGCGTCGCTCACCATGGCTCGACCCACGGCCGCAGGTCGAGCTCGTGCGTCCAGGCCGAGCGCTTCTGGCAATGCAGGTTCCAGTAGTTCTCGGCGATGTCGTCCGGCGCCAGCAGCCCGTCGGCCGGCCGGTTCTTCACCATGTCGGGAAAATTGCCGCGCACGAACTCGGTGTCGATCGGCCCGTCGACGACGATGTGGGCGACATGGATGTTCTTCGCCTGCAATTCGCGCGCCATGCTCTGAGCCAGCATGCGCAAGCCCGCCTTGGCGCCGGCGAAACCGGCGAAGCCCGAGCCGCCGCGCAGCGAGGCGGTGGCGCCGGTGAACAGGATGGTGCCTCGCCCGCGCGGCACCATGCGCCTTGCCGCTTCGCGCCCGGTCAGGAAGCCGGCGAAGCAGCCCATCTCCCAGACCTTGAAATATTTCTTCGCCGTGAACTCGAGGATCGAGAAGCGGATATTGCCGCCGATGTTGAAGACGCAGACCTCGATCGGCCCGTGCTCGCGCTCGACCCGCTCGAATAGTTCCGCCACCTGTTCCTCGCGCCGCGCGTCGCAGGGATAGGCAAAGGCCTTGCCGCCCTCCTTGCCGATCGCTTCGACCAGCGGCTGCAGCTTGTCGGCGGTGCGGCGCGCGACGCAGGCAATGAAGCCCTCGCGCGCGAAACGACGCGCGATGGCGCCGCCCAGCGCATCGCCTGCGCCGACGACCAGACAGACTTTCTTTTCCATGAACGACTCCGGGTTCTAAAGAACCGCTCCCGGAGCGGAGTTTCGCCGCGCCAGCACCAGGCAGGCAAGGAGTTTTACCGGTTGTGGCACCAGGACTGTTCCATCGTATCGAAGGCGTCTTCGAGGTCGCGCAGCATGATCAGCGCCTGCAGCAGCATGATCAGCCTGCTATAGGCGCCCAGCGCCCGGTTGGGCCACGGGTCGAGCGGCGCGCCGCCGGTGCTGGCGTCATGGAAGGCGTTCAGCAGGCGGCGCAGGTTATGGATGAGATGCGCGCGGGCCGCCTCGATCCCTTTCAGCCGCTCGACCATCGTGGCGCCGCCGAGGGCATCCTCGAATTTGGTCAGGTATTCGCCTCCGAGCAGCGAACGCAATTCTTCGATCAACTCGTCGATCAGTCTTTGCACCTGGTCGCCCATGTCGTGCTGGGCGTCGCGCAATCGCCGGAAGTTCTCGCAAAGATAAGCGTTGTCTGGCATGGCTCCCTCCCTGCCCGGCAAGCTGCCGGAGACGGAAGCCTAGGACCGCCGCTTAGCGGAGCCAACTATGCTTAAGCAGCCTGGGACAGGTCCTCGCCGGCCAGCGCCCGGTCGACCAGGCGGGCGACGTTCTCCACGCCGTAGAGCTTGCAGAAAGCGCCCATGCGCGGGCCCTGGGTGGTGCCGAGCAGCACCTCGTAAAGCGACTGGAAGTACTGGCGCAGTTCTGACTGCGGCCGGTGCCGCTTGCCGCATTCGTAGATCTCGTTCTGGATCGTCTCGGCGGTCGCGTCCGGGGCCTGGGCCCGCAGCGTCCGGGCCAGATCCTCGAATTGCGGGCGTTCCTCAGGCGTCGGCAGGCGGAATTTCTTCTGCGCCTTGTGGAAGTCGCGATAGTAGTTGCAGGCGTAGCCGACCAGGTGGTCGAGGAAGGGCGAGGTCTGCGGGCTGGCGCCGGGCGCGTAGCGGGCGATGAAGCCCCACAGCACGTCCTTCGATTCCGAATTGGCGACGCCGGCCAGGTTCAGCAGCATGCCGAAGGTGATGGGGATGGGCTGCGCCGGCGGCTTGCCGTCGTGGATGTGCCAGACCGGATTGTCGAGCCGCTTGGCCGGCTCCTCGGCGGGAAACTTCTCGAGCAGGCCGAGATAGTCGTCGACGGCGCGCGGGATGACGTCGAAATGCAGCCGCTTGGCCCGGCGCGGCTGCTGGAACATGAACAGCGACAGCGATTCGGGCGGGCCATAGGTCAGCCACTCGTCGATCGAGATGCCGTTGCCCTTCGACTTGGAAATCTTCTGGCCCTTGTCGTCGAGGAACAGCTCGTAGTTGAAGCCGTCCGGCGGCAGGCCGCCCAGAATGCGCACGATCTTCGCCGACAGCTCGGCCGAAGCGATCAGGTCCTTGCCGTACATCTCGTAGTCGACGCCCAGCGCGTACCAGCGCCCGGCCCAGTCGGCCTTCCATTGCAGCTTGACGTTGCCGCCGGTCACCGGCGTTTCGACGAGAGAGCCGTCCTCGTCGCGATAGACGATGGTGCCGGCAGCGGCGTCGGTCTGCACCACGGGCACCTGCAGCACCTTGCCGGTCTTGCGGCAGACCGGCAGGAACACGCTGTAGCTGCGCTGCCGTTCCTCGCCAAGCGTCGGCAGCATGATCGCCTGCACCGCCTCGTAGTGGCGCAGCATGGCGAGCAGCATCGGATCGAAGCGGCCGGACTTGTACCAGTCGGAGGCCGAGTGGAACTCGTAGTCGAAGCCGAAGGAATCGAGGAAGGCGCGCAGCCGGGCGTTGTTGTGGGCGCCGAAACTGTCATGCGTGCCGAACGGATCGGGCACCGCGGTCAGCGGCTTGCCCAGATGCTGGCGCAGCATGTCCTGGCTGGGCACGTTGTCGGGCACCTTGCGCAAGCCATCCATGTCGTCGGAAAAGGCGAACAGCCGGGTCGGGATATCGCTGAGGCGCGCGAAGGCCTGACGCACCATGGTGGTGCGCGCCACCTCGCCGAACGTGCCGATATGCGGCAGGCCGGACGGCCCGTAGCCGGTCTCGAACAGCACGTAGCCTTTCTCGGGCGTCTTGCCGCCGGTGCGCGCCAATAGCTTGCGCGCCTCCTCGAAGGGCCAGGCCTTTGCCGTCGATGCCAGTTCGCGTTCGCTCGCCATCCTCAGTCGATCCCGTTCTGCCGCAGGCCGCGGACCTTAAGTGCCACCAGCGGCAGCGTCAACGGACCGCTGCTGCAGGCGCCCCGGCCGCCATTCTACGACGAGGCGCAGGCGCGGATCGAACGCGATATCCATTGGCATCCTAAAGCCCGGGCTGACGGAGGCGCCGACGCAGGAAATCGGCGAAGGCTTCGATGCCGCTCTCGTCGGCGAACAACGCCGGCGCGCGCTGAACGATGCGGGCCTCGATCTCCTCGCGCCACGGCCGGTCGTTGGCCAGCCGGTGCGCCAGTTCGACGTAATGGTCGATGTCGCGCGCGATCAGGTCGGTAATGCCCAGCCGGGTGTAGAGCGAATAACCGACGCGGCCCTTCAGCGCCACGCCCGGCAGGGTGACGAACGCCTTGCCGCGCGCCAGCGCTTCGTAGGCGGTGACGCCACCGGAGAAATTCGGCGTGTCGAGCAGGGCATCGGCCAGCATGGTGACGCGCGCGAAATCCTCGGACGAAAGATGGCCCAGCAGGCGCAGGCGATCCTCGAAGCCGGCAAAAGCCTTGTTCAGGCGTCGGTCGAGAATGCGCGGGCTCTGGTGAATGGAAGCGCCGACCAGCACCAGCACCCCTTTGGGATCTTTGGCGACGATGCGCGCCAGAACCGCGTCGAAATCGGGCCGCAGCTTCAGCAGCGACTGCACGCAGACATAGAGCCTGGCGTCTTCGGGCAGGCCGAAGCGGGCGCGCGTGACGTCGTCGAGCTGCTCCTGCGGGGCGAAGCGCACCGGCGCGCTCGGCAGGCGCACCACTTCGCGTTCGGTATAGAAGCGCTCGTTGCCGGGCGGATCGAGCAGTTCGTCGCTGACGAAGCAGTCGATGCTGCGCAGTCCCGACGTGGCGGCATGGCCCCAGGTGACGACCTGCAACGGCGCCAGCCGCGCGAAGCCCAGGAAGTAGCTGAAGCCGTGCAGGCCGAGTTCGGGGTAGAGCACGATGTCGGGCGCGAAATCGGCGATCGTCTGGCGGGCCTCGGCGACGGTGGGCGGCAGGCGAACGAACGGTCCGACATGGCTTTCGAGATCGTCCGAGACCGCATCGCGCGTATCGCGCGTGGTGAACAATCGCATCTCGAAGCCGAGGGTCGGCAGGCGGCGCAGCAGTCGGCCGAAAAGCCGGTCGATGGTGTGGGAGTAGACGAACCGGGTGATGCAGGCGATGCGCGGCTTGCGGCCTGCCGGTGGCGTCCACCCGGCGATGTGGGGCGAGGTCCACTCCAGACCCGGCGTCACTCGCCGCCAGAATTCGGCCTGCGCCTCGTGCAGCGGCCGGTCCTCGCCGCCCCAGTAGGCGTAGAGGCCGGTGACCTGCTGCACGACGTTCTCGGGCGCTTCGAGAACGTAGCCGCTGTCGGCCAGCGTCCTCAGCGCGCGCGGAATGCGCTCTCTCGCCCAGTCGATCTGCGCCACGGTCTCGGGATGCGGCGGCGCCAGCATGGCGGTGTTGAGTGCGGTGACGGGATCGAAATGCAGCGCCTGGGCGCGTTCGTAGGCGGCGACGGCGCCCGCAAGATCGCCATCCATCTGCAGGCTGTAGCCCAGCCAGCGCCAGGCGTCGCGATAGTCGGGATCTATCGCCAGGGCGCGGCGCTGGGCGGCGGCCGCCTCGTCGAGCCGGTCGGCGTGATGCAATATCTCGCCCAGCGTGTGCCAGGCCAGCCGATCGTCGGGCGCGGCTTCCGCCGCGCGCTGCGCGGCGGCGATGGCGTCATCGGTGCGGCGCAGGTCGTAGAGCAGAAGCGCCAGGCTGATCCAGCCCGCGGCGTAGGAAGGGTCGCGCGCCAGAGCGCGCTCGAACGTGGCGATCGCCTCGTCGTGCCGGCCCTGCCCGGCCAGCGCCAGCGCCAGCGCGCGCAGGCGCACCGGGTCGTCGCCGGCGCCGGCAGCGAGGGCGGCCAGCAGGCGGTCGGACGACGGCGTGCTCTGGGTCTGCGACATGGCGGGACATTCTGTGCGCCGTCGGCGCCGCTATCAAGCGGCGGCGCGAGGCTTCAGCGGAAGACCACGGTCTTGCCGCCGTTCACCAGCACGCGATGTTCGACATGCAGCTTGATGGCGCGCGCCAGCACCACGTTCTCGATATCGCGGCCGATCGCCACCATCTCGTCCGGCGTCACGGTGTGGTCGATGCGCTCGACCGCCTGTTCGATGATCGGGCCCTCGTCGAGATCGGTGGTGACGTAGTGGGCGGTGGCGCCGATCAGCTTGACGCCGCGGGCATGCGCCTGATGGTAGGGCCGCGCGCCCTTGAAGCTCGGCAGGAAGGAATGGTGGATGTTGATCGCCCGCCCGCCGAGGCGGGCGCAGAGTTCGGGCGACAGGATCTGCATGTAGCGCGCCAGCACGACAAGGTCGGCACGCTGCTCCTCGACCAGCGCCAGCAGCTGCTGCTCGGTCTGCGTCTTGTTGCCGCCGTCGACCGGCCAGTGGTGGAACGGCACGCCGTGCCAGCCGACCAGCTCGGCGAACTCGTCATGGTTGGAGACGACCGCCGCGATCTCGATCGGCAGCGCGCCGGTGCGATAGCGGTAGAGCAGGTCGTTCAGGCAATGGCCGAACTTCGAGACCATGACGATCAGCCGCGCCTTGCGATGCGCATCGTGCAGCGCCCATTGCATGTCGAAGCGGCGGGCGATGATCTCGAACTGCTCCTCCAGCCCGGCCCGCGACGGCTTCGGCCCGTCGGTGCGGAATACCGTGCGCTGGAAGAAGCGGCCGGAAACCGGATCGCCGAAATCGGCGCTCTCGGTGATGAAACAGTCGGTCTGGGCGAGAAAGCCCGACACGGCGGCGACGATGCCGCGGCGATCGGGACAGGACAGGCTGAGAATGTAGGTGGAGCTTTCGGACATCGGAACGCGGGCGCCTCGGCGGGCAAATGACAAGCGCGCCAGGCCGGCGCGCGTGCTAGTCCTATAGGCTCGATCCGTGCGACACAAGCCCACCATGGACGCAGCGATTCCGATGCCAACCCTGCCCGCGCCGGCGCTTGTCGCCCATGCCGGCATGGCCGTGCTGCGCCATGCCGACGGCGGCAGCGAGCGACTGACGCCGGCGCAGGCGGCGCAGCGGGCGCGCGGTCTGGTACCGCTGGTCTGCCACGCGCCGGCCGTCTTCGCGCGGCTAGGCGACGAAGGTTTTCCGGTGCGCGACGTGCTCGAGCTCTGGGCTTTCGTCCGCCCCGCCCGTTTCTGCCTGCCGACGCCGCGCGGCCTGGCCGAGGCGCTCGACCTGCCGGCGCCGCATTCGGCTGAAGAGGAGGCGCTGTCGCTGACGCAGGCGGCGGTCGCACTGCTCGAGGAGCTGCGCGGCCTGCGCGAGGATCCGACGATGCTGGCGCTGGCGGCGACCATGGCGCGCTCGGGCTGGAGCTGGCGACAGGAGATGGAGCAGGCGCTGGCCGGCGCGGCGCTGCAGCCGCGCGGCGGCAGCGGCCTCGATATCTGGCGCCAGTTGCCGCAATGGGAGGAAAGCGGACCGCTGCCGCCACCGGGGTCGGAAGGCGTCGATCCGTCCGAGGCGCGGCGACGGCTGTCGGAGCTTCTCGGGACCAGTGCCGAGGCGCGGCCGAGCCAGGCGGACTACGCCTCGGCAGTGACGGCGGCGTTCCAGCCGCGGCTGAAGGAGGACGAACCCAACGTGGTGCTGGCCGAGGCCGGCACCGGCGTCGGCAAGACAATCGGCTACGTCGCGCCGGCCAGCCTGTGGGCCGAACGCAATGCCGGGCCGGTATGGATTTCGACCTTCACGCGCAACCTGCAGCGCCAGATCGACGGCGAACTCGACCGGCTCTATCCCGACCCCGAGCGCAAGCGGCGCAAGGTGGTGATCCGCAAGGGGCGCGAGAACTATCTCTGCCTGCTGAATTTCGAGGAAGCCGTTGGCCGCGTGCCGATGGCGGCGGGCAACGGCATCGGGCTGGCGCTGCTGGCGCGCTGGGCGCTGGCCAGCCGCGACGGCGATCTGCAGGGCGGCGACCTACCCTCGTGGCTGGCGCACACGATCGGCCGCGGCCGCGTGCAGCGCCTCGCCGACCAGCGCGGCGAATGCATCTATGCCGCCTGCCAGCACTATTCGCGCTGCTTCGTCGAGCGCACCATCCGTCGCGCCCGGCGCGCCGACATCGTCATCGCCAACCATGCGCTGGTCATGGCGCATGCGGCGACCGGCGGGCTGGACGACGATTCGCGCCCGA
>JBDZUM010000117.1:9876-13064 GCA_040255215.1 Rhodospirillaceae bacterium | reverse complement strand
TCCGCTGCACACGATCGAGAAGCAGATCAACGAGGTGCTGTTCCTGCACAAGGGGTTGACGCGCGAGGCGGCGCGGGCGCGGACGCTGGAGCTGCTGCGGCTGGTCGGCATCCCCAACGCCGAGAAGCGGCTCGACGCCTATCCGCACCAGCTTTCGGGCGGGCAGCGCCAGCGCGTGATGATCGCCATGGCGCTCGCCAACGAGCCCGACCTGCTGATTGCCGACGAGCCGACCACGGCGCTCGACGTCACCATCCAGGCGCAGATCCTGAAGCTGCTGAAGGACCTGCAGGCGCGTTTCGGCATGGCGCTGCTGTTGATCACCCACGATCTCTCCATCGTGCGCAAGATGGCCGACCGGGTCTGCGTCATGACCAAGGGCGAGATCGTCGAGGCCGGCGACGTCGAGCAGGTCTTCACCGCGCCGCGCCACGACTACACGCGCCATCTGCTGGCGTCGGAGCCCAAGGGCCAGCCGGTGCAGGCGCCGGCCGATGCGCCGCTGCTGCTGGAGACCGAAGACCTCAAGGTGCATTTCCCGATCAAGGCCGGGGTGCTGCGCCGCACGGTGGGCTACATCAAGGCGGTCGACGGCATCACCATCCGCCTGCGCGAGGGCCACACGATCGGCGTGGTGGGCGAATCGGGCTCGGGCAAGACGACGCTAGGGCTGGCGCTGCTGAAGCTGGAGAAGAGCGACGGACCGATCCGTTTCGCCGGCACGCAGATCGACGGCATGTCGGCCGGCGAGGTCCGGCCGCTGCGGCGCGAGATGCAGATCGTGTTCCAGGACCCCTATTCGTCGCTCAGCCCGCGCATGTCGGTGGCGCAGATCATCGAGGAAGGCCTGAAGGTCCACAGGCTCGGCAAGGACGCCGCCGAACGCCAGAGCATGATCGACCAGGCGCTGCGCGATGTCGGGCTCGATCCCGCGATGCGCGACCGCTATCCGCACGAATTCTCCGGCGGCCAGCGCCAGCGCATCGCCATCGCCCGCGCCATGGTGCTGCGGCCGCGCTTCGTGGTGCTGGACGAGCCGACCTCGGCGCTCGATATGTCGGTGCAGGCGCAGATCGTCGATCTGCTGCGCGATTTGCAGCGCAAGCACAGACTGACCTATCTCTTCATCAGCCACGACCTGCGCGTGGTGCGCGCCATGGCCGACGAGGTCATGGTGCTGAAGGACGGCAAGGTGGTCGAACACGGCAAGGCGTCGCAGATCTTCCAGAATCCCAGCGACCCCTATACGCGGGCGCTGATCTCGGCGGCGCTCAACCTCGAAGCCGCGCCGGCAGCCTGAAATCATGGCACTCAAGCAAGGCGCTTTCGTTTTCGCCAGCGAATGGGACGACGATTCCGGCTGGCGAGCGGCGATGGAAAAGGAACTGGGCGCGCTCGACTGGCGCCGGCTCGACAATGTCGGCGCGCGCGAGGAAATCGAGGTGGCGCTGGCCTGGGACCCGCCGCCGGGCTTTCTCGCCACCCTGCCCAATCTGCGCCTGATCGTGTCGCTGGGCATGGGCGTCGACCATCTGCTGAAGCACAAGGATCTGCCGGCCGGGGTGCCGATCGTGCGCATCCACGACGCCTCGCTGATCGACCAGATGTCGGAATACTGCCAGCTCGCCTCCCTGCGCATCCTGCGGCTGTCGGACGAGTACGACGCCCTGCAGCGCCAGGCGCAGTGGAAACGGCTGCGCCTGCCCGAGGCGCGCGACCTGCGCATCGGCATCATGGGGCTGGGCGCGATCGGCGCGCGGGTGGCGGCCGACCATCTGCGGCTGGGCTTCCCCGTGGCCGGCTGGGCCCGGAGCAAGAAGAGCATAGACAGCGTCGAATGTTTCGCCGGCGCCGACGGGCTGGCGCCGTTCCTGGCGCGGACCGACGTGCTGATCTGCCTGCTGCCGCTGACGCCGGAAACGCGCGGCATCCTCGATGCCCGACTTTTCGCGCAGCTGCCGGCGGGAGCGCACATCGTCAACGTCGCCCGCGGCGGGCATGTCGTCGACGAGGACCTGCTGGCGGCGCTGGACAGCGGCCATCTCGCCTCGGCGACGCTCGACGTGTTCAACCAGGAGCCGCTGTCGGAAGGGCATGCGTACTGGCGCCATCCGAAGGTGCGGGTGACGCCGCATATCGCCGGCCAGTCCAACCCGCGCACCGCAGCGCCAGGCGTGGCCGACAATATCCGCCGCCGGCGCGCCGGCCAGACGCTGCACGATCTGATCGATCCGGCGGCGGGGTACTGAGCCTCTCGCCATGGCGCGCACGGCTTCCTTCACGGTCATCGTGCCGACCTACAAGCGGGCCATGGAGCTGCGGCGCTGCCTCGACGGGCTGGCGCGACAGACCGTGCGGCCGCTGGAGGTCATCGTCGTGCTGCGCGACATCGATGCGGCGGCGAAGGACGTCGTGCGCGAGCCGCACGATCCGCAGGCGCTGCCGCTGAAGGTGCTGGAGATCGACCGGCCCGGCGTGGTGGCGGCGCTCAACCTGGCGCTGGACAACGCGCGCGGCGAGTTCGTCGCCATGACCGACGACGATGCGGTGCCCCATCCCGACTGGATCGAGAAGCTCGACGCCGCCTTCGCCGCCTTCCCCGATGCCGGCGGCGTCGGCGGCCGCGACGTGCTGACCCTGCCCGACAATCCGCCGCCGGCCGAGCTGACGGAGACGGTCGGCACGACGACGTGGTACGGGCGCGGCCATGGCAATTTCCATCGCGGCAAGGGGCCGCCGCGCCAGGTGCGATCGCTCAAGGGCGTCAACATGGCCTATCGCATGTCGGCGGTGGGCAGGCTGCGTTTCGACGACCGGCTCAAGGGCAGCGGCGCGCAGGTCTCCAACGAGGCGCTGTTCTCCGGCGCCATCCGTCTCGCCGGCTGGGACCTGATCTACGATCCGGCGATCCAGGTCGAGCACATCGTCGGCGAGCGGCCCAAGGACACCGAACGCAACCGCATGGACGGCAACGTGCTGCGCGAAGCCATGCACAACACCGTGCTGGGCCTGTTCGAGCACCATGGGCCGTGGACCGTCTTCTCCAGCCTCGCCTATGCGCTGCTGGTCGGCAGCTGGAACGCGCCCGGCCTGGCCTCGGCGCTGCGCTGGACGCTGAAGGGACGACGCGGCATGTGGACCGGGCTGCGCAACAACTACGCCGGCACGTTCGACGGCTGGCGCACTTA
>JBDZUM010000117.1:0-9776 GCA_040255215.1 Rhodospirillaceae bacterium | reverse complement strand
GGGATGCGCTTGCCGACGAATTCCTGCAGGAACAGGGCGGCGGTCAGCGCGCCGCCGAACTCGCTGCTGGCGACGTTGTTCATGTCGGCGACCTTGCTGTCGAGCAGCTTGCGATAGGGCTGCCACAGCGGCAGGCGCCACAGCGGATCGCGCTCGGCCTCGGCGGCCTGCAGAATGTCGGCGGCCAGCGCCTCGTCATTGGCGAACAGCGCGGGCACCTCGGTGCCCAGCGCAACGCGGGCGGCACCCGTCAGCGTCGCGCAGTCGAGGATCAGGACCGGGTTCTCGCTCGCCGCCTCGTGCAGGGCGTCGCCCAGAATGAGGCGGCCCTCGGCGTCGGTGTTGCCGATCTCGACGGTGATGCCCTTGCGCGTGTTGAGCACGTCGAGCGGGCGGAAGGCGTTGCCCGAGACCGAATTCTCGACCGCCGGCACCAGCACGCGCAGGCGGACCTTCAGCTTCGCCGCCATCACCATCGAAGCCAGCGCCAGCACGTGCGCCGCCCCGCCCATGTCCTTCTTCATGGTCAGCATGCCCGAGGCCGGCTTGAGATCGAGCCCGCCGCTGTCGAAGCACACGCCCTTGCCGACCAGGGTAATCTTGGGCGCGTCGGCCTTGCCCCAGACCAGGTCGATCAGGCAGGGCTTGCGAGCGGAGGCGCGGCCGACGGCGTGCACCATGGGCCAGTTCTGCCGCAGCAGCTCGTCGCCCTCGACGACCGAGACCTTGGCGCCGAAGCGCTTGCCCAGCGCTTTCGCCGCCGCCGCCAGGTCCTGCGGCCCCATGTCGGAGGCCGGCGTGTTGATGAGATCGCGGGCGAGGAAATTGGCTTCCAGCCGCGCCTCGACCGCCTTGCGGTCGGCCCGCGCCGGCCACAGCAGCGCGGCAGGCTTGCCCTTGGCGGCGCGGTAACGGGTGAAGCGATAGGCGGCCAGGCCCCAGCCGAAGGCGGCGACGGTGGCTGCGTTGGCGTCCCATCCGGCGTCGTGCAGGCGATAGGTGCCGGCCGGCAGGCGGGCGGCCAGCGCGGCATAGGCGTTGGGATCGAGCGGGTCGGCGATCACCGCCACCGCCTGCCCCAGCCCGCCACGGCCGCCGGGCAACAGCGCCAGCGCGCCGTCCTTGCCGTCGAAGCCGGTATCGGCCAGCCAGCGCGCCTGGGCGGCGGCGAGGCGCTTGCGCCAGGCGGCGACGGCTGCGGGCGCGAGGACGAAAACGGGCGTGGCGGCGGCGGCGCGGACGGCGAAAGGCAGAGGCACGGGCTGGCTTCCTTTGATATGGTGCGGCCGGTTTCGGCCTGCCGATCCTGCCGCCAATCCGCCGGCAGGGAAAGGGCGGGCGCAGCGGATGGGGTTTCGCGATGGAAGAATGGACCATCGTCGTCGGCAACAAGAACTATTCGTCGTGGTCGCTGCGTGGCTGGCTGATGCTGCGCATCACGGGGGCGCGCTTCAAGGAAGTGGTGATCCCGCTCGACGAGCCGAGCACGCGCGAGGAGATCCTGCGCTACAGCCCCAGCGCCAAGGTGCCGGCGCTGGTGCATGACGGGCGGGTGATCTGGGATTCGCTGGCGATCGGCGAATACCTGGCCGAGACCTTTCCCGAGGCGAGGCTGTGGCCGCAGGACAAGGGCGCGCGCGCCGTGGCGAGGTCGATCAGCGCCGAGATGCATTCGAGCTTCCTCGACCTGCGGCGCGAATTGCCGATGAACATCCGCGGCCGCTTTCCGCACAAGGCGCCGGGCGCCCAGGCGGCGGCCGACATCCGTCGCGTCATCGCCATGTGGCGCGAGGCGCGGATCGGCTTCGGCGAAAAGGCGCAGCCCGACGAGGGCTATCTGTTCGGCCATTTCACCATCGCCGACGCCATGTTCGCGCCGGTCGCCACGCGCCTGCGCACCTACGGGGTGGGCATGGACAACGACACGGCGACTTATGTCGACCGGCTGCTGTCTCATCCGGGCATGAAGGAATGGACGGCGGCGGCGCTGAAGGAAAGCTGGCGCAATCCGAAATACGAGTTCGACCAGACCGCCTGAGCGTCGGGGCTAGCGCACGACGCCGGCGCTTTCCTCGTAGTAGCGCGCCGCGCCCGGATGCAGGGCGATGGGCGAGCGCGTCAGCTCCTCTTCCGGCGCCACGGCGGAGCTCGCCGGCAGCACGGAAGCCAGCGCGGCGCGGTTGGCCGGCGCCAGCAGCGAGCGGACCACGGCATGGGCGACCGGCGGCGGCAGGCGCTGCGTCGCCACCCACAGCACGGCCAGCGCGATGCCGGGCGTGCGTTCGCGCCCTTCCGCCAGGTCGCCGAGATCGACCGGCAGCATGTAGGGGTAGTAGCCGGTCAGCGCCGCCGTCGCGTCCGGCGTCACCGGCAGCAGACGCAATGGCGTGCTCTCGGCCACTTCGCGGAACGCCGACGGCAGCGACGGCGCCACGACGATGGCGGCATCGACGTCGCGATACTGCAGCGCCGCGGCCGCCGCCTCGGTCGTCAGATGCACCTGCGTCAACTCGCGCGGGCGGATGCCGTGGCCGGTCAGAATCTGATGGATGGTGTGCAGATGGGGATTGCCCAGCGGGCCGATCGACACGGTGCGCTGGCGCAGATCGGCGATGCCGGCGATCGGCGAATCGGCGCGCACCACCAGCAGCACGGATTCGGTGTAGAGCACCGACAGCGCGCGCAGATCGCCCAGCGGCCGGCCGGCGAAGGGGCCGAAGCCGTTGCTGGCCTGCCACAGCAGATCGCCCTCGACGATGGCGGTCTCGACCTGGCCGGCGGCGAGCGCTTCGAGATTGGCCATGCCGTCGACCGTGGCACGCGCCTCGCCGACCAGACCGGGATAGCCGCAAACGCGGCCCTCGGCGCAGGCCGGGCCGCCGGGCGGATTGGAGACGACGCTGGCGATGATGCCGGCGACGGCGAACATCGGTTCGCTGGCGGGGCCGGCGGCGATACGCAGCGGCAGCTCGACCAAGGCGGGGTTCTGCTGCGCGCGCGGATGTGTGGTGGAAAGAAACGTAAGCGGCACTGCGAACAGCAGCGCGGCCAGAAGACCGCCGGCGTTCCGCGATATCGCGCGTCTTTCACTCACCTTGCAGATTCCGTCGAGGGGCGTTTCACAGTCGAACGTACAGACTAGACCCAAGCTCCGTTCGGTCGAAGTCAAATACCGCTGCATACCGCGACAAAATCGCGCCTTCGCGTCGCGATGATGGCGCGCTTGCGGCATAATGAAGAACGGAAGCGGCGTGCGAGGGGAGCAGGGCCCGCGGTGAATATGGCTTGGTGGCAGGCGGGCGCGCTGGTGGCGCTGATCGTGGCTCTGGCCTGGGGCGCGGCGTTGCTGCGCGGCCGCGGCAACAATCTCGCCTTCGCCGCCGTGGCGCTGCTCGCCGCCGGACTGAGCTGGCTCGTCGCCGGGCTGATGGTGGGCGGCATCGCACCGGGCCGCACCGGCCTGATGCTGCCGGCCAGCAGCGGCGTGGTGCCGGCGCAGAGCGAGGCGCTGCGCGCGGAGCGGCGCATTCACGATCTGTTGAGCGCGCGCCATCCGGAAGTGGCGCCCAAGATCGCCGAGATCGAAAAGCTGCGCGCCAGCGGCGATCCGGGGCTGCGCCAGGCGCGGCTGACGCTGCTGGCGTCGTATCTGCCGCTCTACGCGCCGCGCGCCTCCAATACCGCGATACGCGAATTCGCCGCCGTGGCGACGGAGAATCTCGAAATGCTTTTTCTCGGCGACGCCGTATTGTGCCGCGATGCGGCAGCGGGCCGGCAGGGTGCCGTGGCCGAAAACCTCATCGACCGCAGCATCGCCACGCTGATCGCCGTCCTGGACAGCGCGCTGTCGACGCCGCTGGAGCCGCCCAACGCCGCCGAGGCGATCGCCCTGCGTCGCCAGGTGGTGAACGAAGTCTACGAACAGGGCGGACCCGGGCTGGTCGACCGGCGCATGCTGGCGCGGCCGATGCAGGCGGCGCCCGATCTCTACTGCCTGACGCTGATCCGGATCTTCAAGCGCATTCTCGCCTTGCCGCCGGACGAGGGCGGCATGGTATTGCGGTTCCACTACGGGCAGGAGGGTTCACGTGGCTGACGCGCTGGCGATGCAGATACTGGTGTTCTGGTTCGGCACGCCGATCCTGTCCGAAGCGGTGGCGTTCAACGAAGCCTGGTTCCAGCGCGACGACGCCTTCGACAGCCGCATCCGCGCGACTTTCGCCAGCCATGTCGAGACGGCGATCGCCGGCGGGCTGGACGCGATGGCTGCCGACGCCGAAGGCGCGCTGGCGCTGATCCTGCTGCTCGACCAGTTTCCGCGCAATCTCCACCGCGGCACGCCGAAGGCCTTCGCCGGCGACGAGCGGGCGCGACGCATGGCGCGCTTCGCGCTGGCGCGCGGCGTCGAACGGGCGATGAGCCCGAACCACCGCGTCTTCCTCTATCTGCCGTTCGAGCACAGCGAAAGCCTGCGCGACCAGGAACTGAGCGTGGCGCTGTTCGCCACCCTGGGCGACGCGCGCGCCCTCGACTACGCGGTGCGGCACAAGGACGTGATCGCCCGCTTCGGCCGCTTTCCCCACCGCAACGCCGCTTTGGGCCGCGACAGCACGCCCGAGGAGATCGAGTTCCTCAAGACGCCGGGATCATCGTTCTGAAGAACGCCGGCGCGCCTAGCCGGTCAGGATGGACTTGAGCGCCTCGCGTTCGTGCAGGACGAAATCGAAGAAAGCCGCGATCTTCGGGGTTCGGCGCAGGTCCGGGTGGGTCAGGATGCGCCAGCTGCGGGCCAGTTCGGCGACGGGCCCGAGCACGCGCACGAGTTCGGTTTCGGAGTCGGCGATGGCCGTTGGCAGGGCGGCGATGCCGACGCCGGATTTCACCGCATACAGCATGCCCAGCACGCTGTTGTTGCGCGCCACGATGCGGGCGTCCGGCGCCACGGCAGCCAGCCAGAGCGCGACGCGATGCCGGCTCATGGTTTCGTCGAAAGCCACGAGAGCGTGCCGCCCGAGGTCTTCGACCCGTTCGGGCCTGCCGTGCCTGTCGACATAGTCGCGACTGGCGTAGACCGCCCATACCGAGTCGGCGATCTTGCGGCCGATCAGCTCGTCGTCGGTGTCGCCGGAACGTAGAGCGACGTCCGCCTCGCCTTTCGAGAGATCGAGATAGCGGTCGCTCATGACGAATTCGATCCGCAGCCGCGGGTGACGGGCGTGGAAGCGTTCGATCAGAGGGGTCAGCCGCTGCATGATCGGTTCGGGACACGTCACGCGGATGACGCCGTCCCGCCCGCGGCCGGGATCGGCCAAGTGCGACTCGAGCTCGGCGATCGCCGCCTGCACGCGCTCGACATCGGGCTCGAACTCTCGGCCCAGTTCGGTCAGCCGATAGCCCGATGCCGTTCGCGTCACCAGCTTCCGCCCGAGACGCCGTTCCAGTCCCGCGATGCGCCGCTGCACCGTCGACTGGGTCGTGCCGAGGGCCTTGGCCGCCGCGATGGTGCTGCCATGACGGGCGACGGCGAGGAAATACTTGAGGTCGTCCCAGTCGAACATGGCCGCATTATGCGTATTCGCAGCTCCCCGCCGCAATATCGCGGCTGTCGGGGACGATGGCGCCGGCGTAGAGATCGCCCCAGCGAGTTTGCGAAAAGGAGCCAACGCCATGAGTCCGGATTTCGACGCCGCGACGTTCAAAACCGCGACGCGCACGCTATGGAACCAGCACGCCAAGGGCTGGAACGACCATGGCCGCCAGATCGGCGACTGGCTGCGGGAACCGACCGACGCCATGCTGGCGATGGCCGGGATCGGCCCGGGCATGCGCGTGCTCGACGTCGCCGCCGGCACCGGCGATCAGACGCTGGAAATCGCCCGGCGCGTCGGGCCGAACGGGTCGGTGCTCGCCACCGATCTGTCGCCGGCCATCCTGGACTATGCCGCGCACAAGGCGCGCGAGGCGGGATACGCCAATGTCGAGACGCGAACGGCCGACGGCGAAGACCTCAAGCTGGACAAGGCGGATTTCGACGCCGCCATCTGCCGGCTGGGACTGATGCTGTTTCCCGATCCCGGCCGCGGGCTGCGCGAGATGTTCGCAGTACTGAAGCCCGGCGGGCGAGCCTGCACGATGGTGTTCTCGACGCCCGAGAGCAATCCCTGCGTTCGCATCCTGCTGTCGACCGCACTGAAGCATGCCGGCCTGCCGCCGCGCGATCCCTTCCAGCCGGGCGGGCTCCTCAGCCTGGGCAAGCCGGGACTGATCGACGAGCTCTTCCGCGCCGCCGGGTTCGCGCAGGTGGCGTCGACCAGACTGGCGGCGCCGTTCCGGCTCGGCTCGGCGAAAGACTATCTCGATTTCGTGCGCAGCTCGGCCAGCCCCATCGTGCAGATTCTCGAACGGCTGGACGATGCGAAGCGAAACGCCGCCTGGGCGGAGATCGAAACCCGCCTCGGCGATTTCGCCACCGACACCGGATGGGAGGGACCCAACGAGCTGCTGCTGACCATCGGCCGGCGACCGTAGGATGCCGCCAATGGCCGCGCGTCTTTCTAGTCGCCAGCGAGTTCCTTCAGGACGCGGCGGTAGAGCGCGCCGGCGCTGGCGCTGAAGGCGACCATGAGGATGCGGTGCGGCGCCTCCCCTGCCTTGCGCCAGTCGAGCGCCTGGCCGATGGCGATCCACGCCGCCTCTTCCACCGGATAGCCGTAGACGCCGGTGCTGATGCCGGGAAAGGCGATCGAGGTCACGCCGGCCTCGCGCGCCAACGCCAGCGAATTGCGATAGCACGCGGCCAGCAGCTCGGCCTCGCCGGCGGCGCCGCCGCGCCATACCGGACCGACAGTGTGAATGACGTGCTTTGCCGGCAGACGATAGCCGCCGGTAAGGCGCGCCTCGCCGGTCGGGCAACCGCCGAGCGTGCGGCATTCGGCCAGCAGTTCCGGCCCGGCGGCGCGATGGATGGCGCCGTCGACGCCGCCGCCGCCCAGCAGCGATGAATTCGCGGCGTTGACGATGGCGTCGACCTCGAGCGTGACGATGTCGGTTTCGACGATTTCGATACCAGATGCCATCGGGTTCAATGCTCCTTTGCGCGCCCGGACCAGGTGGCCCTGATTTCCGACGGCGTGGCGGGCCGGCCGCCGGCGCTCTCGATGGCGCGCACCGCCGCCTGCACCAGCGCGACGTTGCCGGTCTCGCTACCCAGTTCGACGTCTTCCAGCCCGGTGCGCAGATGGCCGCCGGCTGCGATGACCGCAGGGGCCAGCGGCAGCACGTCGACGCCGAGCCCGGCCGCCATCCACGGCGCGCCGGGCGCCACCTCGTCGAGCAGCGCGCGATAGGCGGCGAGCGCCCAGTCGCGCGGCGGAAATCCGAACTGCAGCGCGTCGGAGAACATCAGCCGGTAGACGGCGCCGGGCGCCTCGGGCTCGCGCTTCTGCAACGCCGCGCCGTAGCGGGCGAAGCCCGGCTCGTAGATGGCGTAGGACGGCACCAGCCGATGGCGGGCGCACAGCGCCATGCCGTAGGCGATGTGATCCTGCGGATTGAGATAGACGAAGCCGCCGCCGCGCTCGATCTCGGCCGCGCTGGCCAGCGTGGTCGAGCCGGGATCGACCACGGTCCATTCCAGCAGCCCCGCCTGCGCCAGGCTTTCGACGGCGGCGAAGCGGCGCGCCGGGCCCATGTCGTCGGGCTGGTCGGCGTTGCCGGCGAAGGGAATGGTGGGATAGACGATGGCGTCGGTGCGGGCGCGCAGGCGCTCGAACACCGGCGCGTAGAGCTCGTAGGCGTCGCGCTGGCGCCCCGTGTCGGGATCGTAGGCGTGGAAATGGACGATGGACGCGCCGGCATCGATGCAGGCCAGCGCCTGCTCGACGAGTTCGTCGGTCGAGACCGGCGCCAGAGGCTGTCCGCGCTTGCCCCAAGCGCCGTTCAGCGCCACTTCCAGCCATACCGCCCGCGCCATCGCCGTCTCCCTGCCCTGCCGGGCAGATCAGGATGCCATGAAGGCAGACAGGCGGCGAGGCCTACTCGACCAGCATGAAGTCGCGGGCGATGGCGTTGGACAGCAGGGCGTTGTTGTCGACGAACTCGGTGAGATATTCGTGCAGGCCCTGGTGGAAAATGTCCTCGATGCGGCCATAGCGCAGGCGCGAATGCATCTCCAGCGCCAGCCGCGTCGAGGCATAGTCGCGGCCGTAGAGCTCGCGCAGGCCGGTGAGGATCTCGGTCAGCTCGGCGAAGCAGGCCGACATCGAACGCGGCATGTCGGCGCGCAGGATCAGCAGTTCGGCGACGCGCAGCGGCTTGATGACGTCGCGATAGATGGCGCGATAGGCGCGGAAGGCGGAGACCGAGCGCAGCAGCGCGCCCCACTGGTAGTAGTCCAGCGCGCCGCCGACGTCCTCGGGATTGGGCAGCAGCACGTGATACTTGACGTCGAGCAGACGCGCGGTCGAGTCGGCGCGTTCGAGGAAAGTGCCCAGGCGCACGAAGCGGAAGGCTTCGTCGCGCTGCATCGTGCCGTAGGTGACGCCGCGGAACAGATGCGAGCGCTCCTTGACCCAGTCGAAGAAGGTGCGCGGGCCCATCGATTCGATCTTGGCGTAGGTCAGATCGCGCACCTCGAGCCAGGTGGCGTTCATGCTTTCCCACATCTCGGTGGTGACCTGCACGCGCATGGCGCGGGCGTTCTCGCGCGCGGCGGCCATGCAGGAATAGATGCTGGAGGGAAAGTCGCGGTCGAGCGCCAGATGCTCCATGACGCTGCGCGGCGTGACCGGCAGGCCCTTGGCGGCGAAGGGCTCGTCGGCGCCGGCGATGATCAGCGCCGGCTCCCACAGAGTGCGCTGGCCGGCGGCGCCGACGGGAAGCAGCGACATGCGATAGGACACGTCGAGGATGCGCGCCATGTTCTCGGCGCGCTCGATGTAGCGCGCCATCCAGTAGAGATTGTCAGCCGCCCGCGACAGCACGCCTCAGCCCTCCAGAACCCAGGTGTCCTTGGTGCCGCCGCCCTGGCTGGAATTGACCACCAGCGAGCCCTCGCGCAGCGCCACCCGGGTCAGCCCGCCGGGCACCAGCCTGATTTCGTCGGCCCCCACCAGGCAGAAGGGGCGCAGATCGACATGGCGCGGCGCCACGCCTTCGTTGACGAAGGTCGGGCAGGTCGACAGCGCCAAAGTGGGCTGGGCGATGAAGCCGGACGGATCCTTCAGCACGCGCTCGCGATAGGCCTCGATTTCGGCCTTCGTGGCGCGCGGGCCGACCAGCATGCCGTAGCCGCCCGAACCGTGGACTTCCTTGACCACCAGCTCGGGCAGATGCTCGAGCACGTATTTGAGATCGTCCGGCTTGCGCAGGGCGTAGGTCGGCACGTTGTTGAGGATCGGCTCCTCGCCGAGATAGAAGCGCACCATCTCGGGCACGTAGACGTAGATCGCCTTGTCGTCGGCGATGCCGGTGCCGACGGCGTTGGCCAGCGCGACGTTGCCGGCGCGATAGGCGCTGATCAGCCCCGGCACGCCGAGCGCGGAATCGGGACGGAACACCTGGGGATCGAGGAAGTCGTCGTCGATGCGGCGATAGATGACGTCGACGCGGCGCGGTCCGGCGGCGGTGCGCATGAAGACCTGCTCGTCGCGCACCACCAGATCCTGGCCCTCGACGAGTTCGACGCCCATCTGCTCGGCAAGGAAGACGTGCTCGAAATAGGCGCTGTTGTAGGAACCGGGCGTCATCAGCACGACGGTGGGATCGCTGCCCGCCCG
>JBDZUM010000007.1:45811-61247 GCA_040255215.1 Rhodospirillaceae bacterium | reverse complement strand
TGCGGGCGCAGTCGGCCTACGTGGCGCAGAACGGCGACATCGTGCTGGACGCGGGGCCGAACGGCAACGTGGTGGTGTCTGGCACGCTGGACGTGTCGGGCAGGGGCGCCGGCCAGACCGGCGGCACCGTGACCGTCACCGGCAAGAACGACGTCAAGCTGACAGCGACGGCGAAGATCGACGCCTCGGGTTCGGCCGGCGGCGGCAGGGTGAAGATCGGCGGCGACTACCAGGGCAAGGGCGCGACGCCGACGGCGAAGCGCACGCTGGTGGCGACAGGGGCGGCGATCGACGTCAGCGCCATCGAGGCGGGCGACGGCGGCACGGTGATCGTATGGGCCGACGACCACACGGTGTTCGCCGGCGCCATCCAGGCGCGGGGCGGGGCTGCGGGCGGCAATGGCGGGCTGGTCGAGACCTCGGGCAAGAACCTGCTCAACGTCGCCGCCAGCGCCTCGGTCGACGCCGCAGCGCCCCACGGCGCGGCGGGATCGTGGCTGCTGGATCCGCGTCATATCCGTGTCGCCACCGACGGCGGCGCCGTCGGCACCACGGACGTCGACGAGTTCGACGATCTCGCCGGCATTGACGCCGTCATACTTCCGACCACGATCGAGGCAGCGCTCGATGCCGGCACGGACGTCACGCTTCAGGCTACGGGCAACATACGAATCGAGGAGAGCATCGTCGTATCGGGCGGGGCGCCGGCGGGCGGCGACCTGACGCTTCAGGCCGGATCCGAGATTGCTATCGATGCCGGCGTTCTGATCTCGTTGAATGGTGATTTCACCGCCATCGCCAACGACTCCCAAGCCGGCACCGGAGGTAATCGGGGCGGTTCCGACATCGGCGGCTTCGGCTCGACGGGCGCGACGATCTCGGCGACGGGCAATGTGTCGATTACGGTCGATCCCGCGACCGGATCCGCGGGCGGCGGGGACAATTATGCGCCGGGATTCGTCTTGCTCGGCGACGTAACGGCGGGGGGCGCCGTTTCGGTGACGGCGACGGCGTCCACCGTCTGGATCTACGGTCACGTTTCGGCTGGAGCCGGAATTCAAATCGACAGCGACGAATTCTCGCTATTGGGACCACCGACCCACTCCGGCGGTCTGTCGACAAGCGCCGGGGACATCGTCATCGATTCGGCCAATTGGGCGGTGTTCCAGCCCGGCACGTCGATATCCACAGGAGGCGGCGACATTACAGTGACAGCCGGTGCAATGCTCCAGCTGATCGCGACGACCGTACGCACCAATGGCGGCGATCTGAATCTGACGGCGGGCGACGCTGGTGTCGGTTCGCTGATCGTGAACGGAGCATCAGACGTTGCAACCGATGGCGGCGATGTGTTCGCTCGCAACAATTCCACTGACAGCGCGTCGTTTCTGACGTTCTCCGGCGCACTGCACACAGGAGGCGGTGCGATTTCGGCTACCGCGGTCGCCGGGGACATGATCCTGGGGGGAGATTTTTTCGGCAGCGGCGTCTCGACCAGCGGCGGAGACATTACTCTTGAGTCCGCCGGTAGCATAATTGTCGGCGCCAGCGGCGCATTGGTAGATCTCGGCGCCGGCACGCTCTATGCGCTCGCCAACAGAACCGGCAACGCCGTCGCTGGCGGGCAGTTCACGTTCGACAGCGTCTCTTTCAACGACAGCATCACGGCCGCCGCGATCGTGGCAGAAGGCGAAGCCATCTCGGTCGCCGGCACGCTCGTCGCAACGGGGGCCGGCGGCATATCGCTGGTCGCGACAGGCGAGGGGCTGCCAGTCGCGGCCACCCGGATCTTCAGCGCCGCTCTCATCACCACGACTGGCGGCGGGACCATCGCGGCGCTGTCCTCGGACGGCATAGAGTTGTCCGGCCGCATCGAATCGAATGGCGCGGACATCGTGCTGAACGCCAGCACGGATCCTACCGCCGGGCCGGGCCTGTTCGCCATGATGGGAACGGGCGTCGTCGATGCCGGCGCCGGCGATCTGCTGATCTCGGCCGGCGATTTCGCCAATACCGGCAGTGTCAGCCCGAACATACTTGGCACCGGCACCCTGACGGTCCGTCGCTCCGCCGATGCCGGGACGATGGTGATCGGGGGCAACGGCAGCATCCCGCAGTCGGGCGATATGACGATCAGCCAGTTCGAGGTTGGTTACTTCGGCGCGGGCTTCTCCGAAGTGACGTTCGGCCATGCCACGATGAGCGGCGACCTGATCATCCGCAATGGCGTCACGACGAGCGCTCCAACCACGTTCCTCACTGGCGGCACGATTCAGGTTCTCGGCGCCATGACGGCAGGCAATGCCGTCACCTTCAGTGGCAACGATTTCGACATCCAGGCGGCGATCAACGGCACGGCGGCGCTGCGTTTCGTCACGACCGATCCAGCGCTGGCGCTGGGTGTGGGTGCCGCCACGGGCGGCGACGCCATCATAGACGCGGCCGAGTACGCGCTGATCTATGGCGGCCCGCATTCGCTGGTGACCTTCGGCAGCACGGCAGCGGCGGGCGAGGTGGTGTTCGGCTCCGGCATCATGCTGGCCGGCGCGACGCGAGCGGAATCGGCCAGCGAAGTGTCCGTCGTCGGCGTCTTCGACCTCAACGGCAACGCGCTGACGATCGAGGCGCCGACCGTCAATCTGGCCGCGACGATCGAAATCAGCGCAGGCACCCTGACCGGCATCGACGTGGGGGTCGTCAACGTGTCCGACCCGGACGAGGACGGCGACGCGGACGGGCTGGTCGGCGATATCCGGCAGGCGCTCATCATCGTGCAGGACGGCGGCACCATCAATGTCGACGCCGGGCTGTACGAATTCGACAGCACGCTGACCGTCAGCAAGTCGGTGTCGCTGCTCGGCGCCGGCGCCAACGTAACGCATCTCGACTTCACGCAGACGACCGGCATCGCCATCAACCTGCTGACCGATACCGGCAGCGGCATCGTGCTGTCGGGCTTCGACATCCGGGGCGACGATTCGGTCCTGACCGGCGTCAGCGTCAACGACGCGGTCAGCGACGTCACCATCTCGGACAATCTGATCCGCGGCGTCGGCAGCAATATCGCCAACAACGGCATCGTGCTTGACGGCGCGCCGAGCTTCCTGGTCACCGGCAACACCATTACCGGAATCGGCGCCTCGCCGGGTGTCGGCATTCTGGTCGACGGCAGCGGCACGATCTCGGGCAACACCATCGGCAACATCGCCGACGATGCCGGCTATGCGGCGGCGCCGTCGGTGGCGCTTGCCGGTCGCGGCATCGAGGTCGTCAATGCCGCCGGCGGCGTGCTGATCGATGACAATCTTTTCGCGCCCGGCGCCGGCCAGTTCGTGCGGATCGGGCTGTTGGTGAACAGCGGCGTCAGCGGCGTCACCTTCAACGCCGACGATTCCAGCTTCGGCGACGCCATCGTTTCGGGCAATACCTTCAGCAACGGCAATGTCGGCGCGTACTACATCGACAACGGCGCCGGCAACTCGATCAACCTGACGGTCAGCCAGAGCATCGGCGTCGACGATCTCGCCGGGCTGGGTGGCGTGCCGAACTCATTCGCACGCTTCGATGCGGCGATCGACCTGGCCGATGTCGGCGCCACGCTGACCGCGACGGCGGGCGACTGGTACGAGGCGCTCGACGTCGACAAGAGCCTGACCATCCGCGGCGCGCAGGCGGGCGTTTCGGCGGTGTCGGGCGGGCGTACTCCCGGCGGCGCCGGCGAGACCTCGATCATCTCGACGGGAATCGCGGTGACGGTGCGGGCCAACGACGTGACCGTAGATGGCCTGGATATCATGGCGGCCAGTGCCGGAGTCGTCGTCGAGACGACCAGCGGCGACCGCAGCAATATCATCGTGGCCAACAGCATCCTGCGGGGCAGCGGCGTCAGCGCCGGCATCGCCGAATCGGGCGGCGCCTGGATCGGCGCCAACACGATCAGCGGCAACGACATCGACGGATTCGGCCAGGGAATCAGCACCAGCCACGATCTGGCCGCGTCGGGATCGTTCGTCGTCGCCGGCAACCGCATCTCGAGCACCGGAACCGCGATCTTCATCGACGGCGCCCAGGGCGTGAGGCTGGACGGCAATACCATAGCGAGCAGCGGTTCGCTCTATGCGGTGGAGGTGCAGTCGAGCGACGTTTCCGGCGTCACCGCTGCGACCATCACCGGCAACCTCATCACCAACAGCGGCGGCGGGCTGAACGGCGCGATATTCCGCGACGCCTCGCTGTCCGGCGGCGGCAGCCTGGCGGTGACGATCGGCGCGGGCAACACAATCAGCGCAAGCGGCGCGGCGCTGGTCGTTTCCGGCCCCGATACCTCGATCGTCGGCAACACGCTGAACGATCTGGCTTTCGTCGGCAATCCCAACCTCTATGTCGCGCTGCTCAACGGCGCGCTCGACAATCAGCTGATCGACGGGCGGAACGCCAGCTATGACGGTCTGCTGGGCTCGGCGGCAACGCCGGCGGAAGTGATCGCGATCGAGGCGCGGATCATCGATGTCGCCGAGAATTCGGCGGTCGGCGACATCGTGATCAGCAACACGCTGATCGTCGTCGATGGCGGCGGGCTGCAGGCGATCCAGGACGCGCTCGATTTCGGCGGCGACGATGCCGGCATCACGGTGATCGGCACCGGCGGGCCTTATGCCGGCACTGTGGTCAGCGCCAACGCGCCGACTGGCACGCTGACGATCTGGGCCGACGACGTGACGTTGCAGGGCAGCGGCGCGCCGGTGCTGGACTTCGCCGATGTCGGCGCCGGCGCCACCAGCGCCATCTTGATCGCCGGCAGTGGTGCTACCCTGGCCGGCTTCGACGTGCAGGCCAGCGCGCAGCAGACGGTTTCAGCCGTGCTGATCGTGCCGACGGCAAGCAATGCCACGGTGACGGGAAACTCGATCCAGACCGGCATCGACAGCGCCTCGGGCGTCGTGGTGCAGGCAGACAACGCGCTGATCTCGGGGAATCTGATCGAAGGCACCGGCGGCAACACCGGCGCCGGCCATGGCGTGTTCGTCGACAGTAGCGCCATCATTGGCGGCACCATCACCAACGTCGCCATCGTCGGCAACGCCATCGCCGATTTCGACGCCAACGGCATCTACGTCGATCCGGTGTTCGGCCCGGTAGTGCTGGGCAACACCGTCACCGGCGTCGGCGACAACGGCATCGAGATCGATGCGGCGGTCGGCGACGTCACGGTTGGCGGCAATACCGTTTCGGCAACCGGCCTCGACGGCATCTACATTCACGATTCGCCCGGCTCGCTCTATGTCGGCGTGCTGCCGGGCGGCTCGGCCGTCGGCAACACCATCGATCAGACCGCGGGCGACGGCATCAGGATCGAGCTGGCGAGCGGCGGCGGCAACGTGTCGGTCTGGTACAACCGGATCGGCCAGAGCGCGGCGATCGGCGGCGACGGCATCGATATCGCCGGCGGCGCTGTGGCCTATGGCGGCAATCTGCTGCTGCTCAACAACCGCATCGACCGCACCGCCGGCAACGGCATCCTGGTCGACGACGTGGCGAGCAGCGGCGGGCTCAATGTCAGCGGCAACATCATCGCCGGCGGCGGGGCGGGCAGCATCGGCGCGGCGGGCATCGCCGTCACCGAGTCGCGCTTCAACCAGGTCTATTTCGACGACAACGTCGTGGGCCAGGGCAGCACCGTGACGGGCGCCGGCATTCTTGTCGACGACGTGACGGTGACGACCAATCTGCAGATCGAGCAGAGCGTGCTGGGGACCGAAATCCAGGGCAGCGGCATTCAGATCGCCGATCTGACCGGCGACCTGCTGCTCAACGAGAATACCGCGACCGGGGTCGGGCTGTCGGGGCTGGAGGCGATCGGCGTCACCGGCACGGCACGGATCGAGGACAATATCGTCGACGGGCCGGGCCAGCGCGGCATCAATGTCGGTTCGGTCGATACCGGCGTCAGCGTCACCGGCAATTCGGTCGGCGGCACCTCGGATCACGCCATCGCCGTCGGCGCCAGCACGGGCGGGTTGCTGATCCAGGCGAACGACGTCAATTCCAGCGTGTTCGTGCAACAGGTCGCCGGCGGCATCCTGATCGACGCCAACACCCTTACCAGCGGCGGCAGCTACGGCATCCACACCGAGTCGACCAACGCCGGCGATCTGACGATCACCGGCAACCGGATCACCGGCTACAACGGCAACGGCATCGACGTCACCGGCACGACGAACGGCGATCTGCTGGTGCAGGACAACGTCCTGAACACGATCGGCGGCCATGGCATCGTCGCGTCCGGCGTGATGGGGGCCGTCGAGGTGCGTGACAATACGGTTGAGACCGTCGCCGGCACCGGCATTTCGATCTTCGCTACAGGCGCCGCCGGCGCGCTGATCGACGGCAACATTGTCACCGATATCGGCGGCACCGGCATCCTGGCGACCGGATCGGCCGCGACGATCTCCGGGAACACGATCGCCAACGTCGCTCAGAGCATCGCCGGAAACGGCATCAGCTCCAGCGCCAACGATGTCTGGGTCGAGGACAATTTCGTCGACGACGTGTTCCTGGGCCACGGCATCTCGCTGGGCGGCAATGCCGGCAACACCGTCACGGGCAACTCGATCGCCACCGGCAGCGACAGCACGATCGGCCTCGAGGGCATATCGATCGCCGACGTCACGAGTGCCGTGGTCGAGGACAACGTTCTCGCGGTCAACGACGGCGCCGGTGGCATCGGCGGTAGCGGCATTCGTGTCGGCGTCCCCGGCGGCCCGGCCACGATTCAGCGCAACACCTTGGGCGACGCAGACACGACGATCGTCGGATCGGGTATCGCGGCATTCGCCGATGCCGGGACCACCGTCGCCGACAATTCGATCCAGAACGTGGGCGAAGCCGGCATTCTCGCCGCCGCCGGCAGCGTGACGGTGGCGACGAACAGCCTGCTGAACATCGGCGGCGTCGGCATCTCCATCACCAATGGCAATCCGCCGGTTGGCGCCCTGGTGATGGACAACGACGTAGAGAATACCGGCAGTCATGGCATTGCCGTCGACGGTATTGCCGGTGACGTGCTGATCGAGGACAACGATTTGCGTGGCATCGGCGACGACGGCATCAATGCGTCGAATATCGGCGGCCGCCTCGACATCCTGCGCAACGTCGTCGAGGGCGCCGGCTCGAACGGCGTCCGCGCCGACGGCATCACGGGCGGCGCCGTCGTCATGGTGAGCGACAACACCGTCGACACGGTCGGCGGCAACGGCATCGACCTGAGCGGAGTGACTGGCAGCCTCGGCGTCACCGGCAACGTGGTCGGCGGCACGGGGGCGATCGACGGCATCGGCATCGAGGTCACGGATTCGACCATCCTCGACGCCTCGATCGCCGGCAACACGATCGACAATACAGGCGGCACCGGCTTGCGGCTGGAAAGCCTGACCGCCGCCGCGCCGGGCGGAGCGGTGCTGATCGACGGCAATTTCATCGCCGGCAGCGGTGCGGTAGGCGACGCGCTCAACGAGCACGGCATCGAGGTCCTGGGCGTCGCCGGCTTCGACCTGATCGTCAGCGACAACGAGATCGGCCAGGGCGCGCTGGTGTTCCATGACGGCATTCTGGTCCGCAACGTCACGGAAACCGCCGAGGGCGGCGGAGACATCACGTTCTCCGGCAACACCGTCGATCGCGTCGGCGGCGACGGCATCGACGGCGGCATCAACGACGGCGACATCTGGGTGACGGGCAATTTCGTCGGCACCAACGGCACCATCGGCATCGCCGGCCGCGAACCGAACAACGATCTCGACGCCATCACGGTCGGCACCGCCGACAACGTCACGATCAGCGGCAACACGATCGGCAATGCCAGCGTCACCTATCTGCTGGACGACGGCATCGTCTTCGGCAATACACCGAGCGGCAATGGTATAGTTTCCGATAACCTGGTGCAGCGAGCAGGAGATGACGGCATCGTCTCAGGCGGAAATCAGAACCTTGTTTCGATCACCAATAACAGCGTTCTCGACAGCGGCAATGTCGGCATCCTGATCGTGGCGACGGTCGGCAACATTACCGGCGGCATCTATGTAGGCGGCAATGTTATCGACGGTACCGGCGGCGCGACCGGCAACGCCATCCAGCTTCTGGCCAATGCGACGGGTGCGTCACTCGACATCACCGCTCCTGTTCTCATCGAAAACAATACCATCGACAATACGAGCTGGCGTGGCGTATCGGTAGTCGGGGTCGAGGGCGATGTTTCTATAGTCGGCAACCGCATTGGAAGCGCGGGAGCCATTGGCGGGCATGGCATTTTCTTCAGCGCCGCGAGCATCGGGAACGAAGGCGATATCTTCGTCGATGGCAACAGCATCGGGCTGGGGAGCACGGTCGGCGCCTCGGGCGTCGCTATCGTTGACCATAATGGCGACTTCACAATCCGCGGCAACTTGATCGACAACGTTACCGACGCCGGCATTTCGCTCAGCGCCGCGACGGGCAACGGCTCGATCGTCGGCAATCTGCTGTCGAACGACGGATCGGGAATCGGTATCGCCAAGGATCTCAGCTCGTCGCCGCTGACCATCGCCAACAACTACGTCAACGACTTCGCCGTCGGCCTGTTCTACGGACCGGACGCGGACGTGACCGACGACGTGGTGTTCGACAACCATCTCGCCAGCAACGGCGTCGGCGTCGACCATCGTGGCGGCGGTGTGCTGAACGCATCGGGCAACTATTGGGGCTTCACCGAGGACGATTCCGCCTTCGACAATTATTTCGTCAACGACGGCACGTCCGGCTTGTCCAACGGCGTCAACGTCGATGCGACGCCGTTCCTGATCAGCGGCGTCGATACCAACGACGCGATGGGCTTCCAGGGCGATTTCAGCCAGCTCTACGTCACGGCGCTGGGGCAGCAGGTCGGGTCGACCGGGCGGGTGCAGGAAGCGGTCGATCTGGTGGTGCAGGGATCGCCCGGCAGCACGATCGAGATCGGCGCAGGGACTTTCGTCGACACCGTGACGATCAATCGTCCGGACATGACGACGCTGCGCATCTTCGGCCAGGGGGACACGACCGTCATCGACGGGCAGGCCAACGGCCAGCCGGTGATCTCGGTCACGGGCTTCAGCGGCGCGGGCCTGGGCGATCTGACGATCAGCGACATGCGCGTTACCGGCACGAGCGGCGGCGGCGGGCACGGCATTGCGGTGGTGGGCGTGAATTTCGTGCGCATCGGCGAAGTCACGTTCGACGGGCTGGGCGGCGCCGGCGTCGTGTTCGACGGTTCCAGCACGGCCGTCACCAGCGGCGAAGTCAGCGACAGCACGATAGACGGCGTCGGCAGCGATGGCGTACGGGTGTTGAATGCGCAGAACATCAACATCGTGGGCAGCTCGATCGCCAATGTCGGTCGCGACGGCGTGCGGGTGCAGGCCAATGGCGGCGCCGGCCTGGCGAGCGCCAGCATCGAGAACAGCAGCATCGTCGAGGCGAGCGACAATGGCGTCAACGTCATTGCCGGCGCGGGCTTCGCCGCCAGCGTCGCTTTCGAGGGAGGGAATACGATCACCCGCACCGTGGCGGGCGACTACAACGCCGTCCGCGCCCAGGGCCAGGGCGCCAGCTTCACCCTGCCGGTGGCGGATGGCACTGTCGATCTGACGCTGGAGATCGACGCCAGCGATACCGGCCAGAATTTCTTCTTCCTCGGCGGCGGGGCGATGGACGATACCGTCACCTTCGCCTACGACGTCGAATTCCGCGGCCTGACCGGCGCGCTGTCCTCGATCAGCACCTTCGGCCTGATGGGCGCCGATCTCAGCGCCGATCAGATCGCCGCGCTGTTCGAGATCGAGCGCCATATGGTGCACGAAATCGACAATCCCGGCGTCGGCCTGATCCGGCTGATCCCGGACGCCCTGTTCCCGACCGCCGATGGCGGCCTCAACGGCGTGCAGAACGCCATCAACGCCTCCGATGCCGGGCCTCTGGCGCAGGATACGGTGTTCCTCGAGGCCGGCACGTACGCGGATCCGTCGAACCAGGTCGGTGGCGGGCTTAACATCGATCGCAATCTGCGCCTGATCGGCGTGCAGCAGGGGATCTCCGCCGTCGATGGCGGGCGCGATGGCACCGACCCCTTGACGGAATCGATTCTCGATTTCCGCAACGCCTCGTCGGCGCCGAGCAACGGCATCCGCATCACCGATCCGGCCGGCGGGCCCGGCGTGACGATCGACGGGCTGGTGGTGCAGATCGGCGGCGCCCAGGCCAACGGCATCCTTGTCCAGACCGGCAGCGGGGCGCGTTCCGACGTCGTCATCGCCAACAATTTCATCCTCGGCGGCACGGCCAATCCGGGCGGCGACAACGGCATCGCCACGTCCGGCGCCAACGGCGTCACCGGCCTGACGATCACCGGCAACGTGATCGGCTCGCTGAACGGCGACGGCATGTCGCTCGACCGCGTCACCGGCCTGATCGTGCAGGATAACCAGGTCGGTATCGCCGGGATGGGCGGCGGGGTCGGCGGCGACGGGATTTTCGTCGACCGCTCCAGCCTGGCGCAGGCCATGTCGGGCAACACCATCGTCGACGCTGGGGCCAACGGCATCCATCTCGACCGCTCCGACGTGGCAGCAGGCATTGCCGACAACACCGTCGTGGCCGCCGGTATGGGCCACGGCATCTTCGTCGACCGGGCAACCAGCGTCGTCGATGCCGACGGCAACACGATCGACAATGCCGGTTCGCATGGCGTTCTCGTCGCGCGCGCCGGTTCGGGCGTTACGGTGACCGACAACGTCGTCGCAGGCGCAAGTGCCGCCGGCATCGGCTTGGATGGCATTCGAGTCGAGAACGCGACCGGCGACGTACTGGTCGAGGGCAACGCGGTAGCAGGCGCCTCGATGGCATCGGTTGGCGGTGCGGGTATCGCCGTCGAGGGCGTAAGTGGCGGCGCCGTGTCGATTGCCGGCAATCAGGTGGCGAACGGCGCCGACAGCATGATCGGCGGCGACGGGATCTTCTCGAACGATACGGCCGCGGTTTCGGTCTCCGGCAATACTATCGCCTTCGGCGACAATGCGGCGATCGCCGGCAACGGCGTGTTCGTCGACAATGGCAGCGCCGGCGCGGCCGTCGTCGGCAACAGCATCGGCACGGGCGCAGGTGCCGGCATCGGTGGCGACGGCGTGCACGTCGAAGATGTGGCGAACGCCTCTGTCAATGTCGGCGACAACCTGCTGGGCAACAGTGGCGATACGATCGCCGGCGCCGGCATCGCGGTGCTGCGAACGGTCGACGGCAACGTCAGCATCGGCGACAACAGCGTCGTCAATGCCGGCACGTTCGGGATTCGCGTTGCCAATACGCAAGGCGGCACCGTGGATGTCGCGGACAACGACATTGCCGACGTGGACGATGACGGCATCAGCGTCGTCAACAGCGACATGGACGTCACGGTGCGCGGCAACGTGGTCGACAATGCCCTGGGCATGGGCATATTCGTCGGCCAGTCGGACGAGGACGTCGTCGTTACCGGCAATTCCATCGGCGCCATGGCAGGCTCAGGCATCGGCGACGACGCCATCCGCATCGCGACCGTGGCCGGCAACGCCACCGCCAGCGGCAACCGGATCGGCAACGCCGACCAGACGCTGAATGCCGACGGCCTGCACGTCGTTTCCGTCACCGGCAATGTCGTTGCCAATTCCAATACGATCCTCAACGTGGCGGCGCGCGGCATCAACGTCGTCGCCACCGGCGGTACGGCGACGCTGGGCGAGATGGGGGCGGGCAACGTCGTCGACCGCACCGGCACCGACGGCATTCGCGCCGACGGCACGACGGGCCTGCTGGCCATCGGCTTCAACACGATCGGCAACACGAGTATCGGCAACAACGCCGTCGAAGCAACCGGCAGTGGCGGGGGCGTATCGATCGCGGGCAATTCGATCGCCAATGCCGTCACCGCCTCGGTCGGCGGCTCGGGTATCTTCGTCGACGACACGATGGCGGGCGACGTCGTCGTACGGGACAACCTCGTGGCCACCGCTCCCGCTGCCATTCTTGGAGGCGACGGCATCCACGTCTACGACACGCTCGACGGCGACGTGACCGTTTCGGGCAATGCGCTGGGCAACCTCAATGTCGTCTCGGCCGGCGACGGCATCGACGTTTTCAATACGCCCTTGGGCGAGGTTGTCGTGACCGGCAATGCCGTCGTCGATTTCGACTTGTTCGGCATCGTCGTCGAGGACACCGCCAACGCCGTGCAGGTCGACGGCAATACCGTCACAGCCGTCGATCGCGACGCCATCTTCGTACGCGATACCGGCATCAACGACGGCACGGGCGGCGTGGCGGTGACGGACAACGTCGTCGCCAGCATCAGCGTCGTGTTCGAGGACGGCATCGAGGTGCTGAACACCTCCACCGGCAACGTCACCGTGTCGGGCAACAGCCTGGCGCAAGGCGCCGGCACCGACATTCGCGGCGACGCCATTCGGATCACCGCGACCAACCAGGGGAACGTGTTCGTCAGCGACAACGCCATCGGCAACGCCATCGAGACTCTCGACGGCGACGGCATCGTCATCCGCGACACGACCGGTGCGGTCGAGGTGACGGACAACACGGTTCTGAACGTCGTCGGCCTCGGCCTGCGCGCGGTCTCGACCACTGGCAATCTGGTGGCTTCGAGCAATACGGTCGACCGTACCGGCGACGATGCCATCCGGATCAACGTGGTCGGCGGCAATGCCACGGCCAGCGGCAACAGAATCGGATCCGCCGGTTCGGTCGGCGGCGATGGCATCGATATCGACGGCGTCGACGGCATGACCGGCGTGGTCGTTTCGGACAATTTCATCGCCAGTGGCGCGGTGGTGGCGGGCGATGCCGTCAATATTCGCAACGTCACCGGTGGCGGCGTGGTGGCGCGGGGCAACTCGATCGGGGTGGCCGGCAGCGACAACGTGCTGGGCGGCGGCATCCTGGTATCCCTCGTGGCCGGGGACGTCGAGGCCAGCGACAATTCGATCGCCGGCGTGGCGGGCGGCGCGGGCATCCGCATCAGCAACAGCGGCAATGGCGGCGCCACCGCGATCGACGTGCTGGACAACAGCATCTTCGACGTCGGCGACGACGGCATCGCCGTGCTGGGCGACGAGGACACGACGGTGACGATCGACGGCAATCGAGTCGACCAGGCCGTCGGCAACGGCGTGCTGCTGTCGGTGGCCGGCGACGTCACCATATCGGACACCACCGTCAGCAACTCGGGCGGCCGCGGCTTCCTGGTGCGCGACGTGGCCGACGCCACGCTGAGCGGCATCGCCAGCCAGACCAGCGGCGGCGCCGGGCTGCGGCTCGAGCGGACCGACGATTCGCCGCCCGATATGCTGGTGCGGCTGGAGGGCGGCACGTTCACGGGCGCCGGCACCGCGGGCATTCGCGTCATCGACAACGATGGGGCCGATGGCGGGCCGATCCTGCGCCTCGAGCTGGTCGACGGCTCGGGCAACCGGATCGAGAACAGCAACATCGGCCTGCTGGTCGACGGCGCCGACACGCGCCTGCTGGGCAACACGCTCAACGATCTGGCCTTTGCCAATATCGGCGGCGGTACGGGCGACTACATCCGCCTGGTCAATGCGGCTCTGTACGAGGATGACGCCGTCGCGAACGGCGCGTTCAATCCGACCCGGATCGACGCCACGCGGGTATCGTTCGACGGCGTGGTCGCGGGCGATCTCGATCCGATCAACGTGCCGGCGGACGTCGATACTCTGGCGACGCTGGAGACGCGCATCGTCCATTACCTCGACGACGCGACACTGGGCTTCGTGCGGCTGGTCGACAATATCATCGTGCTGCCGGGCGAGAACGGGCTGAACGGCATCCAGCTCGCTATCTCGGTATCGAGCACGATCGATCGCGACACCATCGTTCTGGCCGCCGGCACGTTCGGCGATCCGTCCGACCTGGTGCCGGGCGGCATCATCGTCGACCGGTCGATCGACATCAGGGGTGCGCAGGCGGGCATCGTGGCGACGGGCATGCGCGACGGCGTGACGGGCGAATCGCTGCTCGACTTCGCCAATGCCAGCTCGAGCCCGTCCGCCGGCTTCGTGATCCAGGCGTCGGGCGTGTCGATCGACGGCGTGTCGATGCTGCTGGACGGATCTTCCACGCAGGGCGGCATCGTCATCGACAATTCGGCGGCCCGCGACGATATCGCGCTGGTCAACAATTTCGTGCGCGGCACGGCGGCCGACTTCGCCGGGGGACCGGGCATAACGAGCACCGGCGGTGGTGCGCTTACCGGCATCGTGGTCACCGGCAACGTCGTCGAGTTCGTCGATGGCAACGGCATATTCCTGGCGTCGGTGGCCGATCCGACGGTCCAGAACAACCGCGTTGGCAACGAAGGCTTTGGCGCCACCAACGTGTTCGGCACCGGCATTCAGCTGATCGGCACCTTCTCCGCGCCGGTCAGCGGCAACACCATTTTCCATACGGACAGCAGCGGTATCGTAATCGAGGGCGGCGGGCCCGGCGGCGCGACCGTCAGCAGCAACACGGTTGCCCATGTCGGCGGCACCGGCATTGTCGCGACTTTCCTCGACCACGCGCGCGTCGAAGGCAATGCGGTGTCCGACGCGGCCGGCGCCGGCATTTCCGTCACCTTCACCGACAGCGCCGCCATCCTCGACAATGATCTGGCCACGCTGGGCGACGACGGCATCTCCACCGTCGAGGTGATCGACGCCACCATTTCCGGCAACTCGATCGCCAATGCCGGTTTGGCCGGCATCAATGCCGCGGGCCTGGCGGGCAACGCCACCATCTCCGACAACAGCATTGCCGGCACCGGCACGCAAGGCATCGAGGCCAGCAATCACACGGCGATGATCGTGAGCGGCAATAGCATCGCCAATACCGGCAGCCGCGGCATCCTGGCCAGCGGCAACGACACCGGCACGGTGACGGTGGCGGACAACTCGATCGACACGACCGGCGATGTCGGCATCCTCGTCTCGCGCTTCGTCAACGCCACCATTTCCGGCAACGACCTGGCCAACGTGACCGGCGACGGCATCATTCTGGGCGGCCTGAACGCCGGCAACGCCGCCAATGCCACGATCTCGAACAACTCGGTCAGCGTCGCCACCAATGGCGGCGACGGCATTACCGTCAGCGGCTTCGCCAATGTTTCGATCACGGGCAACTTGCTGACCAGCATCGCCGGCGATGGCATCGACGCCACCGGGCTCAGCCTGGGCGAACTGACCGTCCTCGACAACGACATCGCCACCGTCGGCGACCATGGCGTCTTGGCCGTCGGCTTCGCCAACGCCACCGTCTCGGGCAACAGCATCGCGCAGGCTGGCGCCGACGGCATCGACATCAACGGCATTGGCGGCGGCCTGGC
>JBDZUM010000007.1:19818-45711 GCA_040255215.1 Rhodospirillaceae bacterium | reverse complement strand
GCGGCAACACGGTCAACGACACTGGCGGCACCGGCATCCATCTCTCCGGCCTGGGCGGCGGGCTGGCTACGGCATCGGGCAACACCGTGACCAACGTCGGCAACCACGGCATCGACGTCTCGAGCTTCGACACTGTCTTGGCCTCCGGCAACTCGGTCGCCAACGCCATAGCCAACGGCATCCAGGCGGTCGGCGCCGGCGCGGGCTCGCTGACCATGCTGGACAACGCCATCGCCACGGTCGGCGAGAACGGCATCCTCGCCGTCTCGTTCGTCAACGCCAACGTCGGCGGCAACGCCGTGTCCGACAGTGGCCTGACCGGGATCCGGCTGTCCGGCTCCGGCGGGCTGTTGACCGTCTCGGGCAACAGCGTGGCCAATGTGGCGAACGGCGACGGCATCCGCTTCGGCGGCTTCCCCACCGCGATCGCCTCGAACAACTCGATCGCCAACGTCTCGGATAATGGCATCGAAGCGGTCGGCACCGGCGCGGGCGGGCTCACCATGCTGGACAACGACATCGCCACGGTGGGCAGCAACGGCATCCAGGCGATCAGCTTCGTCAATGCCACCATCAGCGGCAACGACGTTGCGGCGGCGGGATTGAACGGCATCGTCGCAGCCGGCACCGGCGGCGGAAATTTCACCGCCTCGGGCAACGCGATCGATGGCGCTGCGGCCGGCGACGGCATCCACGTCAGCGACTACGCCAACGTCAGCGTTTCCGACAACGTCGTCGCCAGCGTCGGCGGGGACGGCATCGAGCTGATCGGCACCGGACCTGGCAATGCACTGGTCGGAGGCAATTCGGTGGATGGCGCGGGCATCTACGGTATCTATGTCGAGGGCTTCGCCACCGTCATTGCCACGGGCAATGCCGTCAACGACACCGTCTTCGACGGCATCCATCTGGAGGGCACCGGGGCGGGGAGCACGGCGACGGCCAACGGCAACACGGTGACCAATGTCACGGATTCCGGCGTCTACGTGAACAACTTCGCTGGCGTTACCGCATCGAACAACTCCGTTGCCGCCGTCGATGCCGCCGGCGTCGAATTGAGCGGCATCGGAGCCGGCGGCGCGATCGCCAACGGCAATTCGATCGACGGCGCCGGCGGCCAGGGTATCAGGATCTCGGATTTCGCCACGGCGGAAGCCGGCGGCAATACGATCAACGACACCGGCAGCAACGGCATCGAACTGTCCGGGCTGGGCGGCGGTGTGGCGATGGCCGGCGGCAACGTGCTGAGCGCGATCGGCACTCTTGCCGTCGACAATGGCATCTATATCGCGAACTTCGCCGAGGCCGTGGCAAGCAACAACCGCATCGACGGGGTGACCGGCGACGCTATCCATGCCGAAGGCACCGGCGCGGGCAACGTCACGGCGTCGAACAATTCGCTCTCCGACGTCGATGGAGACGGCATCGATCTCGACGGCTTCCTCGACGTCGTCGCCAGCGGCAACGCCCTGTCGGCGGTGGGTGGCGACGGCATCACGCTGCTGAACGCCCGCAACGTCTCCATCGTCGACAACATGATGGACGACGTTGGCCACGATGCCGGCGCCGGCATTCGCCTGTCCGGCTACACGACGGCCACCATTCGGGGCAACTCGATCGTCAACGTGACGGCGATGTACGGGCTGTTCATCGAGAACGGCGCGGCGACGGTCTGGCCCGCCGCCAACATGCTGATCGCCGAGAACCGTTTCGCAGGCTCGGAGATCGGCATCTATACGGGAGCGAACGTCTCCGGCGTGATCGGAACGCCGCCGGGCGCGACGGTGAGCGGCAACACGATCGGCGGCAACACGATCGACGGCAACCGGCAATGGGGCATCGTGGTCGGCGTCAACGGGCTCAGCCATCCGGCGGCGGCAGGCGATCCCGGCGGGACCTATCTCGACCTGCTGGTGGCCGGCAATACCATCGCCGGCAACGGCGTGCCGGGCGACCAGACCCTGGCGACGGGCGGGGTGCGCAACGACAATGTCGGCATCGTGCTCGATGCGCGCTTCAACGCCTGGGGCGATCCGTCCGGGCCCTTTGCCGGACCGAACCATTTCGACCGGCCCAATCCCGGCGGTCTCGGCAATGCAGTCAGCGACTGGGTGCTGTACGACATTCCGGTCGAGCCGGCAGGCGGGCAACTGCCGGGCTACGCTTTCCCGCCGACCTTGCCGACGCTGCTCGATTCGCTGGTGCGCGGCGGCAGCTTCGGCGCGCCCGGCGACGTGCTGGCGGCCGGACCGTCCTTCACGCGCAACGGCAATCTGCTCGACGCCTATTTCGAGGATGTCTTCGCCTTCGCCTTCGGCTTGTCGCAGACCACGGGCGGCGGCAGCTACGCCGTCGACTACGCCGTCTGCACGCTGGGCGACATGTGGCGGGCGACCTCGTGCGTGCCCAAGCCGCCGACGCAATAGGCGGCGCAAGCAATCCGGCGGCACGGACGGCTGCGTCCGTGCCACCTCTGCATTCCATCTGCTAGAGTCGCGCGGCGGCCCGTTGCGGCCGCGGGAAGGATGCGGCAGGTCGGACGGTGGATGCGGAACAGGCGCCGCTGCGCAAGATAATCCATGTCGACATGGATGCCTTCTACGCCTCGGTCGAGCAGCGCGACAATCCCGAGCTGCGCGGCAAGCCGGTGGCGGTGGGCGGCGTGCGCGAGCGCGGCGTGGTGGCGGCGGCCAGCTACGAGGCGCGCAAGTTCGGCATCCATTCCGCCATGCCCTCGGTCACCGCGCGCCGGCGCTGCGCCGAGCTGGTCTTCGTCAAGCCGCGCTTCGAGGTCTATCGCGCCGTGTCGCGGCAGATCCGCGAGATTTTCGCCCGGTATACCGCGCTGATCGAGCCGCTGTCGCTGGACGAGGCCTATCTCGACGTAACGGAGAACCTCGCCGGCATGGCGAGCGCTACGGAAGTGGCGCAGGCCATCAAGGGCGCGATCAAGGCGGAGACCGGACTGACCGCCTCGGCCGGCGTCAGCTACAACAAGTTCCTCGCCAAGATGGCTTCGGGTGAGAAGAAGCCTGACGGTCTTTTCGTCATTACGCCGCGAATGGGCGCGGCCTATGTCGCCAGCCTGCCGGTCGGCAAGTTCCACGGCATCGGACCGGCGACGGCGGCGCGCATGAACGGGCTGGGCATCCGCACCGGCGCCGATCTGGCGGCGCTGGAGCTTGCGTTCCTGCAGCGCCATTTCGGCAAGTCGGGGCCGTACTATTACTGGCTGGCGCGCGGCATCGACGAGCGGCCGGTGCGGGTCGACCGCATCCGCAAGTCGCTGGGGGCGGAGGTGACGTTCTTCGAGAACCTGACGCGGTTCGAGCCGGCGCGCGAGGCGCTGCTGCCGATCGTCGCCAAGGTCTGGCGGCATTGCGAGACGGGCAATCTGCGCGCCCGCACCGTCACCTTGAAAGTGAAATACGCCGATTTCGAAATCATCACCCGCCGTCGCAGCGAAGCCGCGGCCATCGCCGACGAGGCGACGTTGGCGCGGCTCGCCATCGAACTGCTGGGCGCGCTCTTTCCCATCCCCAAGGAGATCCGCCTGCTGGGCGTGACGGTCTCCTCGTTCGAAGGCCAGACGAAGCGGGAACCGCCCGCCGGCCAACTGCCGCTGGGCTTCTAGAGCGGCTCAGAAGCGGAAGGACAGCCCGGCGGAACCGCGATGGCCTTCATAGCCGCTGCCGAAGCTGCCCTCGTAGCGAAGATGGGCGGAAATGGTCGGGCCGAAATCGACCGCCACCCCGGCGCCGATCGCCGCCCGGTCGCGGGCCTGCGCCACGCCCCTGGTGCTGAAGCCGCCGGTGGCGATGGGCAGGCTCGAGTTGACCGTCGGGGCGCCGGAGAACAGATGTTCCCAGGCGAGGCTTAGTTCGGGACGCAGACGCGTTTCGCCCGCGAGGCGGAAATCGGCGCCGATCGCCACGCCGAGGCTTGACCACAGCTGAGTGTCGCTCTCCTTGTCGACCCGCAGGTTCAGGATGCCCGCGCCGCGCTCGCGGAAGCCGTCCTGGGTGACATGGGCGACGTCGAGCCCGGCGGTGGGCGCGATGCGCAGGCCGATGTCGCGCCGCATCCCCAGGCTGCGCGCGATGTCGTAGGCGATCTCGACCGAGCCGGACAATACGCGGCCGTCAGTGTCGGCCTTGGCCGTGACGCCGGGAACGACGCTGCGGCGGAAGTCGGTGTCGGTCCAGCCATAGCCCAGGGCGCCAGCAAGACTGAAGGCGCCGAGGTGCCAGGCGGCGTAGATACCGGCCTGCCAGGCGTCGAGATCGGCCGAGGAGGCGCCGCTGTCGATGTCGTCGCGGCTGTAGGCCAGGGCGATGCCGAGAATGCCGACGCTGTCGCCGCCGCCGAAGGCCGCTTCGGCGCCGATCGCGACGCCGGCGCCCTTGGAGTCGTAGCCCGTGCGCCCGCCGCGGCTGTTCTGGTCGATGCTCTGACCGAGGCCGGCGATCCAGAAGCCGAAGCGCCGCTCGGCCGCGCGCGGCGCCTGGGCGATGTTGCTGGCGTCCGACACCGAGCCGTCGGGCAGGGCGGCGATCTGGCGGCCGGCGCCGTCGTCGGCGAAGGCCGAACTGCCGGCGAAGGCGGTGAAGGACGATGGCCGGGCGCGGGCGATCAGCGTGTCGGCGAACAGCCGGCCGGCATTGGCCGCGCCGTAGAGGGCGTTGGCGTAGACGCTCTTGTCGCTTTCCTCGTCGCTGGCGACGAAGCCCAGCACGACGCGGCCGGGATCGCCGCCGCCCGGCTGGAACACGGTCGCGGTCAGGTCGATGTCGGGCAGGTCGTCGGCGAAGGCGCCGAACATGCCGCCGATCGCGTCCTGCGAAATGATGATGGTGTAGGTCGGCGCCGTCGGGGCCTCGACCAGGAAGCCCGACAGTGAAACGGAAAGCGTGCCGCCCAGGGTGGTGGCGCCGCCGACCGCGACATGGTCGGCATTGCCCAGGCCGTCGATGTCGACTTCGAAGCTACCGGCGGTCTGCAGCATCAGGTCGCCGGCGACGGAGAAGTTCGCGATGGCCATGCCGCCGGGGGCGAAAGCGCCGCCATTGGTCAGATCGCCGACGCCGCCGGTGCCCTCCAGCCGGCCGGCCGCCGTGTTGACGAGATCGAAGCCATCGAGGGTGGCGTCCACGACCAGCGTGCCGCCGGTGATGGTGCCGGGCAGGAACGGCGCGGCGCTGTCGGGCCCGGTCAGGGTCCAAGTCGAGCCGTCCTCCTTCACGAAGGCGTCGAAGCCCAGGTACTGGGTGCCGATCAGGCTGTGGTCGAAGCTGCCATTGGCCTCGCCGCCGAGAATGAAGGTGTCGGTACCGTTGCCGGCCTGGACGGTGCCGATCACCCGGCCCAGCGCCTGCAGCTCGAAGATGTCGGCGGTGGCGCCATAGGTGACGGCCATGCCGCCGGCGCCGCCCTCGCTCTCGATCAGACCGTTGTTCGAGATGTTGCCGACCACCCCGGTTCCGAAGGTCAGCTGGCCGAACAAGATGCCTTCGTTGTGGATAGCGCGGCCGCCGGGACCGGTGGCGACGAAGCCGTCGAAATTGTCGATCAGGCCGTTGACCACGGTGTTGTCCGCCGTGGTGGCGCCGAGATTGCCGGCGTCCATGGTGAGCGTCGTGCCCTGCGAGATCACCAAGGCGTGGGCATTGGCGCCCGAGGTCATGGACGAGACGTTCGTCAGCCGCAGCTCGTTGGTCGTGTTCAGCCCCGGCTGCTCCGTCCCCAGGCCGCCGCCCAGCACGATGCCGTGCGAACCTGCTCCCTGCGTGGTGACGGCGATCTCGTCGAGCGTGACGGAAAAGGCGGAGTCGACGGCGCCGAGGCCGATCGGCTCGACGAACAGGCCGACGGCATCGTTGCCGGCGGTGGCGATCGACAGATTGCCGGCGAAAACGCTGACGCTGGAACTCGTTATTCCGCCATTGGGACCCTGGCCGTCGCCTATCACGATGCCGTGCGAGCGATCGCCCATCGTCTCGACGGCGAGGTCGAGGGCAACGAAGTTTATGGTCGACGAACCGATATCGCTGCCGAAGATATCGAACAGCATGCCCGTGGAATCGTCCCCTGCGGTGCTCACCGACGCGTTCTCGACGAACACCAGCGTATCCGACAGCGTATTGCCGTCGCCGAAGCCGAACACCGCGAATCCGGGCGAACGATCGCCCTGGGTGGAGATCGACAGGTTTTCGAAGTTATGGCTGCGGCTCGAGTTGGTGTTGTTGGGCAGGCCGGACGCGTCGAAAGTGCCGTGCAGGAAGCCCGGCGCGTCGTTGCCCTGGGTGGCGATCGACACCGTTGAGAACTGGGTGGTCATCTGACTGCCGTCGATTCCTGTCGTATTCTGGATGACGAACCCGGCCGAGCCGCTGCCCGCCGTCGACAGCATCAGATTCATGGCTTCGAGGGTATATACCGAGCTGCCGCCGGCGAAACCGCCGAGCCAGATTGCCGGCGAGTTCGCACCCGCAGTCGAGATGGATACGTCCTCCGCATTAAAGTCGAGAACGGAACCTTCGCCCATCCCGCCGATCCACGCTCCCGCGCTGCGGTCACCTTGCGTCGTGATCCCGGAACTCTTGAGGGCGAACGTTCGGACGGACGACGCGCCGCCTTCCTCGATCAGAATGCCCAGCGCATCATTGCCCATGGTTCCGATCGTGACGGAACTGAGAAACGTGGTTTCGATGCTTCCAAAGCCGCCATTTACCACACGTTGCACGATCGCGGACGAACCATCGCCGGCCGTCATCAGTTCGAGATCGGCGCCTGCCAGGACGAAAGTCGACGCATTGCCGTGCGAAACATCGATCAATGGCGAATTCTCGCCCTGAGAGGCAAGCGACGCATTGGCGAAGACCAGAGTCTGGTCCGACTCATCGCCAACTCTCAAGGTGAATACGGGGGACTCGTTTCCTGAGGTGCTGAAGGAAGAATCCGTCGCCCTTATACTTATGCTGGAATTTCCTCCGGAGTAGTCGAGTTCGAACACAGGCGAATGGTTGCCATGCGTCTGCAGGCCCGCGCCCTGCGCATTGTCGTCGATTCCAGCGATGTCGATGGTGAGGACGCTGTCGATGCCCAGGGCGCTGACGACGCCCGGGGAGTAGTCGCCAAACGTCGCGAGGGCGGGGAAGTCCGCACTGCCGTCGCGCATCTCCAGCGCGAAGATGGAACTGTCGGCAGGGGCGACGATCGCCGGCGAATCATCCCCGAGAGTGAAAATCCGCGACCCATTGACGAATTGAACGGCGGCAGCGCTATCGGCGAATCCTGCGTCGATAGCCGGGCTGCCGTCGAACAGCGTGCCGATCGAAGATGCGTCGAGCTTCACGACCAGGGCACTGGCATCGCCGCCGAGCGCCACGCCGGCCCCATAGGACGCGAGACCCAAGATCGCGCTGCCGTTCGACAGGTCGACGACATTGCTGCTGCCAGGCGCATTCTCGATTCCGGCCGAGCCGAAGGAAAGTATCAGCGAACCGTCCAGGAAGACGGCATTGCCGTCGGCAGCGACCACGGAAGCATCGATCAGCAGTGGCAGCGGCGCGGCGCTGACCGGATCGCCGTTCTCGATGGCGATGATGGCATTCATTGCCGCATCGGCGATCTGCGCCTTCTTTACCGTGATGACCGAAGTTATCTCGGTGATGTCGGCCTGTAGATCCATCAGATCCGCCGAAGGGCCAACCGCTATGGTGGGAGCGGGGTTGCCGAAGAAGGGGCCGCCGCTGACGATGGCGTCGTTGAGCGTGATGCGCGCCCCTCCGCCCAGGTCGATCGCCGGGCTGGATGCGGTGAGCATCGCCGCGCCGGGCAGAAAGTCGACCGTCACGTCCTGAGAGCCGGGGGCTAGAATCGGACCGCTTTCGGTGCCAAGCGCGTCGCAAGTGACGGTGGCGCCTGAGGACGGGGTCTGGCTCGAGCACTCGGCGAGCGCCGGCGTTGATGTCGCCAGAATCGCGCTGCCGGCTGCAATCAGTATTGCCAGCGCAGATGTGCCGGCGAAAAGATTTTGCAGTCCGGCTGTCGGCTTGCGGCGGTCGGTCGTCATCTTCAGCGTCTCCCCTGTGCGGTCGGCCCCAACGGTCCGGCTTCGCCCGTTGAAAATCTGCGCGCGATACCGCGCGGCGCCGGAGGGAACGTCATTCCCTCCCCGACACGAAGAGTCGCTGCGGGAGTCGGGGGCAACAATCCACCGATCGGTGGGGGCAGGCCCGCCATCGGCGCGTTGCGAGGTCAGTCGGCTCCGATAATGGATCGAAGTACCGCGCGCTGCAGCATGAGCCGGCCGGTGACGCCCAGGCGCCGGTAGATCTCGATCGTGTGCTGACGAACCGTCTGAGCGCCGACATCCAAAATCGCGCCGATGACGGTGTTGCTCTTGCCCTTGAGCATCCAGAACGCCACTTCGGCCTGTCGCTGGCTCAAGCCCAGCCGCATCAGATTGCGGCGAAGCTGCGGAGAGAGCGTCGCCGCATCAAGCAGCTCGTACTGGTGTTGAATGCGTTTCAACCGCAGCACCGGCAGGGCGAGTTGCTGAAGCAGCGTAAGCGATTGCATTTCCCGATCGGAGAAGTCGCTGCTGCTGCGATTCAGAGGGACACCCAGTGTGTTCGGGAGAGCGCCAACCGGAAGCGCGGTATTCGGGTCGTGTCCCAGATGCATGACCGCCTGGTATTCCGATCTCACTTCCCTGAACAATTCATGATAGAGTCCGGTCTGGCGGAAAGAGGAGGCGGGTATCACGTCCGACAGGCGGACCACCCGGACATCCGGATTTTCGAGGCGAAACCGGACCACTGGGTGCGTTGGAAAGAGCTTATTCCAGGTATCGGCGCGGCGATGCGCCCATTCCACAACTTCCGGTTCGCTCGAAAAGAATTCGAATCGCCCAAAATGAAGATCGACTTCCGAGAAGCCGCCATGGTCGCAGGGGACCACCTTCATGGCGGTTCGCACCAGCGTGCGTTTCATGTCGTCGAGGGATGGCGCGTTCTGCATCTCGCCGATACCGCTGCAGATCGTCCGATAATCCCTTTCCGTTACCTCTCTGAAAGTCAAATCGTTCGCCTCGCCAGACACTTACGGAACAGAGGCAGAGGGTAGCACAACCTCCATCTCTGCGGCATCCCGGACGCGCATCCTCAGCCGAAAATGCGGCAGGCCCAGAGCAGGCGCAGCAGGCGCGGGATGGCCAGCACCTTGTCGGAAGCGTAGTAGGTCTGTTCGGTTACGCCCCGGAAGTCGCGCTTGTGTTCGGCGTGGCCCTGCAGATTGTAGATCCAGCGATTGAAGGCGCGGTTGCGATAGGCGAAGCGGAACCAGCCGCTGACCAGCCGGTTGCAGCGGAATTCGGCGTCGGCGATGTCGGCCAGCGGCGACAGGCCGAGGAAAAGATGGCGTTTCCGCTCGCGCTTGAACTGTTCGATGGCGACGCGGGTGATGGCGTGGCCGGCTTTGAGATCGGCCTCGGGAAGGCGGCGCTTGAACGAGGTCGAATAGCCGATCACTTCGCCATCCTCGTAGACCGGATCGAAGAAACCCAACGCCACCAGCTTGCCGTCGGTGTCGAAAGTGAAGAAGCGGCGTACGTCGATTTCGTTGTCGAGGCTGAAGGGCCGGTTGAGGAAAACCACTTCGCGCCGCTTGATCGACCGCGTGTTGCGCCATGCATCGGAGAGCGCCTGGACTTCACGGCCGTCCAACTCCTCCAGCGCGCATTCGCGCGTGACGTAGCCGCGCTTCTGCATGCGGTTGGTGGCCATGCGCAGGTTACGCTTTTCCTTGCCGTCGAAATCGTAGCTGTCGAGATCGAGCCGCGTCTCGGTGCCCATCTCGTTGATCAGAAAGCCGCGCGCCGCCAGCAGCGCCGCCACCGGTCGCGATACCTGCCAGAAGCAGACGTCGCGGCACTGCGCGCGGAAGCGGTCGATCAGGCCGGCGCACTGGTCGGCGGGCGCCACCGGATCCGACAGCACCAGCGCCGTACCGCCGACCTGCTTGAAGGCGAGAAAGCCGCGCTCGTCGCCGAAATGATCGAGGCCCGGCTGGTAGGTGGCGGAATAGGCGAGAGTGAAGCAGCCATGGCGTCGCAGCAGCGCGGCCCGCGTCGTTTCCGAAGGCGCTGCCGTTACGGCCATCTCAGGCCGCCTCCAGGATCAGTCGCAGGTCCGCCTGCGGCCAGATGCTGAGCAGAGCGTCGATGCGCTCGGGCAGGGCAGGGTCGGCCAGTCGGAATCGCCAGCGCTGGCTCATCGCGGCGACCATCGCCACCATTTCGACCGTGGCCAGGCGCATGCCGAGGCAGGTATGCCCGCCAATGCCGAAGGGGAAATAGGCGAAGCGCGGGATCGTCCCCGCGCGCGGCGGCAGGAAACGGTCGGGATCGAACTTGAGCGGATCGGCGAAGAAGCGCGCGTCGCGATGGGTCACCCATGGCATGGCGATCAGCCAGCCGCCCGCGGGAATGCGCCAGCCGCCAAGCTCGAAGGCCTGCGTCGCCTGTCGGGTGAACAGCGACCATGTTGGCGGATAGAGCCGCATGGCTTCGTTGACGACCGCTTCGACATAGGGCAGGCGCGCGATATCGTTGGCATCCGGCGTTGCCCCGCCCAGCACCGTCTGGACTTCCGCGCGCAGCCGTTCGCTCACTTCGGGATGGGCGGCGATGGCGTAGAGGATCCAGGCCAGCGCCGCCGCCGTCGTGTCGTGGCCGGCGTTGAACATGGTCACCGCCTCGTCGCGCGCCTCGCGCTCGGTCATGGCGGGGGCGCCGCTTTCCGGATCGATCGAGCGCAGCAGAATGCCCAGCAGGCTGTCGCCTTCGGCGGCGACGGCGCCGCGCTGGCGACGGATCAGGTCCCAGACCAGCGCGTCGAGCGCATCGATGGCGCGCCATTTGCGCCGCCCGATCGGCGTGATCGACCAGCGCGGCAGGCGCACCATGCGCCGCATCTCCAGCAGCAGCGCTTCCGACACGTCGCGCACGATCTGGCGAAACTGCGGTGCTTCGGTCGACAGGTCGAGGCCGAAGAAGCTCTTCGCCATGATGACCATGGACAGGTCGGTCATGGCGGGCACTATCTCGATCGTCTGGCCCGCTCGCCACGCCTGCATCGTGCGGACGGTTTCCTCGACCGCTTCGCCGACCAGCCGTTCGATCCTTCGGGCATGGAAGGCGGGCTGCAGCAGCCGGCGCTGACGGCGCCAGTGCTCGCCATCGCTCACCAGCATCCCGTTGCCTTCGATCTGGCCCATCACCTTCATCTGGTGCGGCAGCTTGCGAATGAGGTCGGCCTTGCCGATCAGCAATTCGCGCAGCAGATCGGGATGATTGACGAGATAGGCGCGGATCGGGCCGACGCGGAAATGGGCGACATCGCCGTAGCTGCCCAGATCCGTCATGAAGCCCAGTATGTCGCGCTCGCTGCGCAGAGCATGACGGATGCCGAAGGGTCCGCCGCGCGGTCCTGGAGGTCGTCGTTCGGTTGGCAATGCAGCTGTCATCTATGTGACTTCCGGCAAGGGCGGCTCAATGCGGCGGAGACTTTAACGCAAAGTCCCGTGGATCGATCGGTTCGAACAGCCTGCGCCACCACTTTTTTCCGGCATCGGCGGGCGGCAGGTCCATGTCGGCGAGCAACTGATCCATGTAGGCGAACATGAAGGGCGCAGCATAGTAGCCGAGGCCCCGCGGCGCGCGGATCAGGCGGCGACGCATGGCCAGGTCAGCCTCGATCTCCGTCTCCATGCTGGCATGGTCGGGCAGCCGCAAGTCGCCAGCGACGAGCTGGGCGATCCACCGTGCGCCCAGTTCGGCCAGCAATTGGCTGGCGCCGCCGCCGTTGTACCCGTTGAACGCCATGTCAGGGATGCCGGGGCTGACAAGCGAGCGGTAGAGCCGCGGCACGCCGTCCGCCCGGAACAGCGTTTTCTGCTGTTCGGCTTCGAGGAAAGAGCATTGCTGGCGGAAACCGGTGGCGAAGACCACCGTCTGGGCCGAAATGGCGGCGCCATCGGCCGTCGCTACTCCCTGCGGCGTGAGATCGACGACGCGGCTGACATGCAGGCCGATCCGGCCGCCGCGAATGGCGCGGAAATTGTCGTCTGGCGCAAGGCCGAAGCATGTCCCGACCGATTCGCGAAGGCGCAGCGGCGGCCGCATCTTTTTCGTCAGCAGTCCGAGCTGGCGGCCCAAAGCGCGCTCCGAGGCCGTCCAGTAGAAATCGACCAGGCGCGGCATGCGCTCGTGCAGGAATCGTCGAAGACCGCGCATGGACGGATGCGGCAGCCAGAACTCGGAGAACCGCGACAGGATGAAATGCTTGGCGTTGATGCCACCCGGCAGGAAGCGTGGCACTTTCCAGCCGATCCGGCTGCAGACGAGGGTGCAGCTCCGAGCCGCAGCACTTGCCGCCTCTGCAATGTCGAGCGCGGATTTGCCGAAGCCGACCACCACGACGTCGCGTTGCCGAAGGCTTTCGAGAGTCAGGCCAGTCGAGTGATGCACGCTGCCACCCGCCGCCTCGAAGGCAGTGCGTCCGGGGAAGGACGGCAGATCGGGCTCATTGAAAACGCCGTTGCACACGACGACGAAATCGAAGGCTTCGGTCCGCGTGCTGTCATTGGCGCCGGTGACGCTCAGCAGCCACCCCGGCCGGCCGTCGGTTCGGTGTGTGATCCGGGTCACAGCGGATTGGAGTTCGATATGGGAAGAAATACCATGGTGATCGGCGTAGGATTGCAGGTACCGATGCATCTGCGAGGCGGACGGAAACTCCGGGTAATCGCGTGGCATTGGAAAATCGCTGAATGCATAACAATCCCGAGGCGTTTGGGTGCGCAACCCGGGATAGTGGCGTTCGGGATTCCATACCCCGCCGATTTGTTGCGCTTTTTCGAGAACCCGCACCGAGTGTCCGGCCGCCGCCAGTATGCGCGCTGTGACGAGCCCACTGATGCCGGCCCCGATGATCGCTATGCGGAGAGTGGTCATGGCAAGGAAGGAAGTGGCGGTGTTGGCATTTTCCAGGCAGGCGGCACTAGTTGATGTGGGCCGCGACTATTTCGTGTGTTTCGATTCAATACTTAATCGAGGGGATTTCTTATTCGCAGGTGCAGCGATTTTCCTATCAATATTCGGCGGCGCCATACTATTGTTCTAATACCGCCGATGGGAAACCGAATCGGCGTGGGGATCTGGGGCGCCTCACATCAGTGGACTTGCAAGCGGCATTTCGGTGCCGGCTGCGGCTGCGTGCGTAGCACGGTTGCGCAACCGCGGAGTTAGGGGGTTGAGATGACACAGCGCGTTGCTGAAAACGAACCACTGGCGATCGTCGGCATCGGTTGCCGCCTGCCCGGAAGCGTCGCTTCGCCGGCCGAGTTCTGGAACCTCCTCAAGCAAGGCCGCTGCGGCATCCGGGAAATCCCGCCCGACCGTTGGAACGTCGACCTGCTGTACGACAAGAATCCCGGGGCGATCGGCAAGGCGCGCACCAAGTGGGGTGGATTCATCGACGGCATCCGCGATTTCGACGCCGAGTTCTTCGGCATCTCGCCGCGAGAAGCGGAGGCCATGGACCCGCAGCAGCGCCAGCTGCTTTCGGTGGTCTGGGAGGCCTTCGAGGACGCCGGCATCGCCGCCGATCGGGTCAAGGGTTCCAATGGCGCGGTTTTCGTCGGCGTCTCCGGCACCGACTACACGCAAATCCAGCGCTTCCGCCGCACCGGCGAGAACGTGCACGCCGGCACCGGCGGCGCGATGAGCATCATCGCCAACCGCATCTCGCACAAATTCGACCTCAAGGGACCGAGCGCCGCGGTCGATACGGCCTGCTCCTCCTCGCTGGTCGCCACCGACATGGCCTGCAACGCCATCTGGAGCGGCATCAGCGATATCGCTATCGCCGGCGGCACGAGCGCGCTGCTCGATCCGGGCGTGTTCATCAACTTCTCCAAGGCCAACATGATGTCGCCCACGGGGCGCATCCGGACTTTCGATGCCGATGCCGACGGCTACGTGCGCGGCGAGGGCGCCGGTGCGGTCATCATCAAGCGCCTGTCGCAGGCCATCGAGGACGGCGATCACGTCTACGCCGTGCTGCGCTCGACCTGCGTCAACCAGGATGGCCAGACCAGCACCATCACCGTGCCCAGCGCCGAAGCCCAGGCCGACATGCTGAGCGAGGCGTGCCGCCGCGCCGGCCTGACGCCCTCCGACGTGGACTATGTCGAGGCGCACGGCACCGGCACGCCGGTCGGCGATCCGATCGAGGCCACCGCCATCGGCAACGTGTTCGGCGTCGAACGCAACCGCCGTCGCGCCATCATCGTCGGCGCCGGCAAGACCAATACCGGCCATCTGGAGTCCGCCGCCGGCATCACCGGGCTGATCAAGACGGCTCTTTGCCTCGAGCATCGCGAGATTCCGCGCAACATCAACTTCAAGCGCGCCAATCCCAACATCCCGTTCGACGATCTCGGCCTCAGCCTGCCGCTCGAGCATTCGGCCTGGGCCGCCGATTCCGATCGGCCGCGCCGCGCCGCCGTCAATTCCTTCGGCTTCGGCGGCACCAATGCCTGCGCCGTGCTCGAAGAAGCGCCCAAGGCCAATGGCGCCTATGTCGCCAAGCGCCATCCCTACCGCAAGTACCATTTCATTCCCTTCGGCGCGCAAAGCGACAAGGCGCTGGCCAAGGTAGCCGACAACCTGTCCGGCCATCTCAAGGCGAAGAACGACCTGGCGAAATCCGTCCCGGAAATGGGCGCCAATCTGGCGCTGCGTCGTTCGCATCTGACCTTCCGTGCCGCCGTGCTGGCGGAATCGCCGGAAGAGGTCGCGGCCAGCCTGCGCCGCGCCGCCCGCAGCATCGGCTCCGAAGACAAGCAGAAGCCGGAACCGGGCGTGATCCTGGGGCGTCGCAATGCCGACCAGCGCCTGGCCTTCGCCTTCGCCGGCCAGGGCGGCCAGTGGTGGGGCATGGCGCAGGGCCTGCTGCGCGAGGATCCGGTTTTCGCGGCCGTGGTGGACGAGTTCGACGCGCTCTACAAAGAGCAGTCGGGCTGGTCGATTAAGGAGGAACTGCTCAAGGGCAAGGCCGACAGCCAGATCAACCGCACGCTGTTCACGCAGCCGGGTCTGTTCGCGCTGCAGATCGGCCTGGTGGCGCGCTGGCGCGCCTGGGGCATCGAACCGGACATGGTCATCGGCCATTCCGTCGGCGAAATGGCCGCCGCGCATACCGCCGGGATTCTGTCGACGGCCGATGCGGCGCGCATCATCTACGCGCGGTCCACCTTGCAGAGCCGTTTGGAAGGCAAAGGCGGCATCGCCACCGTGGCGCTGTCGCGCGAGGAGATGGAAGCGAACCTCGCCGATTGGGGTCTGACGCTGGTGGAGATCGCCGCCGTCAACGGTCCGTCCATGGTCAATATCGCGGGCGACGTCGAGGCGCTGAACGACGCCGTCGAGCGGCTGCGCGCCAAATACGGCGAAGATTTTTTCGTGCGCGTGCTGAAAGTGGACTATGCGCCGCATTCGTTCCATATGGAGCCGCTGCGCGAGGAGTTTCTCGCGGCCGTGGCCGACGTGCGTCCGAGCCGCAGCAAGGTGCCGATGATCTCGACCGTGTCCGGTCGCGTCACGCCCGGCCAGACGGTGGACGGCGTCTACTGGTGGCGCAATGCGCGCGATGCGGTGCTGTTCGAACCGGCGCTGCGTGAGGCGATGCGCGCGGGCGCGACCGCCTTCGTCGAGATCGGGCCGCATACCAATCTGGCGGCGATGATCTCCGGCGTGCTGGCCGAAACCGGCGGTTCGGCGCTCACCGTGCCGTCGCTCAAGCGCGAGGAGCCGCACGACCGGACCCTGCTGTCGGGCCTGGCGACGCTCTACGTCAATGGCATCGAGCCCGACTGGAGCGCCTTTTATGGCGAGCATGTCGCGCGGGCGGCGCTGCCGCTCTATCCGTTCGAGGCCAAGCCGCATTGGATCGAATCCGAAGAGTCGCGCAATGTCCTCTATGCGCCGCGGCCGCATCCGCTGCTTGGCGGACGGACTCTGGCGCCGACGCCGGTCTGGGTATCGGAGCTGACCCTCGAGGAGCACAAGTTCCTCGCCGATCACGTCATCGACGGTTCGGTCGTGTTCCCCGGCACCGGCTATCTCGAGATCATGTTTGCCGCCGGCGTCGAACTGTTCGGCGACGGCGCCATCGAGCTGGAGAACGTCGAGATTCTCGAGGCGATGACCCTGGCCGCCGAACGCAACGAAATGGTGCAGACGGTGTTCGAGCCGTCGCGCTCGCGCATCTCCATCTACAGTCGCCAGCGCGGCAGCAATCTGGACTGGACCTTGCGCGCCCGCGCGGTCCTGCGGTCCGTTCCGGTGCTCGACGACCAGGGCGCCAAGCCGCCCAAGCCGCCGCGCGGCACGCCGACCACGGCCGCGCAACTCTACCGGCGCGTCGCCCGTCGCGGCTACGTCTACGGTCCCGATTTCCAGGGCGCCCGCAAGCTGTGGCATGGCAAGTCGAGCGCGGTGGCGCTGATCGAGCGACGCCATCTCGCCGGCAAGGAAATGCACTTCCATCCGGCGCTGTTCGATTCGGCGCTGCATGTCGGCTTCGGCATCGATGCCGGCGTCGGCAGCGCGGCGACGGAGGACAAGCTTTACCTGCCTGTCCGGATCGAGCGGGTCATTCTCAACCGTCGTCCCGTCGAAGGCGCGCTGTGGTCGCTGAGCGATTCGGTGAAGATGGACGCTTTCGGCTCGGTCACTGACGTGACGGTGCTGGACGAGGCGGGCAGGCTTCTGGTCCGCGTCGACGCCTTCACCACGCGCGCGATTCCCTTCCGCGCCAAGAACGCGCCCAAGAGCGCGACGCTGGCGACGTCGTATCTGGTCGAGGAGTGGACGGAGACCGAGCCTCGTCTGGCCGCCAGCGCTCGTGCCGGGCGGGGCCAGAACTGGCTCGTGTTCGCCGACGGCAAGGGGCTCGGTGCATCCATTGCGCAATCCCTCGCCAAGGCCGGCGCGCGCTGTGCGGTGGTCGGCATCGGCAAAGCGTTCAAGCGTCTGGGCGATGACCGTTTCGAGATCGATCCGACCGATCCGGAGCAGTACGACCGGCTGCTGGCGGCGCTGGGGCGCCGGCGCAAGCTTTCGGGCATCGCCTTTGCCTGGCCGCTGACGCTGGCGGTGGAGAACAAGGGTTTCGACGTCGCCTCGTTGCGTCGCAACGAATCGCGCTCGACGATCGCGGCGCTCAATCTGCTGCAGGCGCTGACTCGTGCTGGCGGCGCCGCGCCACGGCTTTGGCTGCTGAGCCAGGGCGCATTGCCTGTCGGCGCCGGCAAGCCGGCCGGGAGCAAGCTGGCGCGCGCCATGGCGGATGCGCCACTGGCGGGCTTCGCGCGCACGGCGCTGACCGAGCATGCGGACTATCGCTGCACCTTGCTGGATTTCGATCCGACGGCGGCCGAAGCGGCGCATCAGGCCGCCCAGGCGGCCGGGGTGCTGCTGGGCGGCACGGACGAGACCGAGATCGCGCTGCGCGAGCATGGCTGGTTCGTGCCGCGCCTGCGCGACATGGAAGAGGGCGCGCTGCCGCCGCGTTCGGCGCCGGCGCAGTCGCGCGACGGTTTCCGCCACTATCGCTTGGCCATGACGGCCCCGGGCGATCTCGACCATCTGCACCTCGTCGAAACGCCGGCGCTTAAGCCGGGCAAGGGTGAGCTGCTGGTCTCGGTCAAGGCTGGCGGTCTCAATTTCCGCGACGTCATGGCGGCTACTGGCCTGCTGCCGCCGGACGCCGAAGATGGCGCGGCGTGGGAGACGCTGGGTCTGGAATGCGCCGGTCTCGTAACGGCGGTCGGCCCCGGCGTGCGCGGCTTCAAGCCCGGCGATCGCATCATGGGCTCGGCCAAGGGGTGCTTCCGCAGCCAGATCGTGGTGCCCGCCAACAGCGTCCACCGCATGCCGCGGCGCATGAGCTATATCGAGGCGGCGACGGTGCCTTCGGCCTTCGCCACCGCCTATTACGGTCTCGTCAGGCTGGCGCGCATCCGCAAGGGCGATACGGTGTTGATCCATCTCGGCACCGGCGGCGTCGGCTTGGCGGCGATTCAGATCGCCCGCCATTTCGGCGCCGAGGTGATCTCGACCGCCGGCAGCCCCTCCAAACGGGCCTATCTGCGGCAGATCGGCATCAAACACGTGTTCGATTCGCGCTCGCTTAGCTTCGCCGAAGACGTGCGCCGGGCCACCAGGGGCCGCGGCGTCGATATCGTGCTCAACGCGCTGGCGGGCGAGGCCATCCCGCTTGCCGTCGGCGTGCTGGCGCCCAATGGCCGCTTCGTCGAGATCGGCAAGCGCGACATCTACGGCGACAGCGCTCTGGGCTTGCGCGCCCTGCGCAAGAACGGATCGTTCTTCGTGCTCGACATGGCGCGCATGGACCAGGACGACCCGCAGGCCGTGCAGGAAGTGTTCGAGGAGATGCTGGGGCTGTTCGAGCGCGGCAAGCTCAAGCCGCTGCCGACGCACACTTTCCCCGCGGCGCAGATGCGCGAGGCGTTCTCGACCATGGCGCAGGCCCGTCATATCGGCAAAGTCGTGGTCGATTTCGACACCGACGCGCTCGACGTCGATCTGTCCACGGCGTTGCCGCTGGCGCTTTCCGTCGATGGCGGCTGGCTGGTGACCGGCGGTCTCGGCGGTTTCGGCGCTGAGGTCGCGCGCTATCTCGCCGCGCATGGCGCCCGGCATCTCTACCTGCTGGGCCGTTCCGGCGGCGACCGGCCGGAGGCCAAGGCGCTGCTCGCGGACCTGGCGAAGCAAGGAGTCAAGGCGCATGCCATCGCCGCCGACGTCACCAATCGCGCCGATCTCGATGCGGTGCTCGCTCGCATGGCCAGGGACAAGGTGGCCCTGCGCGGCGTGGTCCACAGCGCCATGGTGCTCGACGACGGCTTCATCAACCAGCTCGATGCCGACCGCATGATGCGCGTGATGGCGCCGAAGATCGTCGGCGCCTGGAACCTGCATCAGGCGACGGCGGGAATGGAGCTCGACCACTTCGTCATGTTCTCGTCGATGGCCGCCGTGCTCGGCTCGTCCGGCCAGGCCAACTACGTCGCCGGCAACCGCTTCCTCGACCTGTTGGCTGCGCAACGCCGACGTCTGGGCCTGCCGGCCGTCACCGTCAACTGGGGCGCTCTGGGCGGCGCCGGCGCGGTGCAGCGCGACAAGGCGATCCTCAAATACCTGAAGACCATGGGCATGCCGCCGCTGTCGCTGGAAGAGGCGCTGACCGGTCTTGGCGTCGCCTTGCGCAAGAATGCGCCGGCGGTGGGCTGCTGCAAGGTCGACTGGCAGGCGCTGGGCCGGGCCAATCCGGCGGTGCGCCAGCTGCGGCGCTTCTCGGACGTTGCGGCGGAAGGCGGTGGCGCCAGCGGTGGCGGCAAGGTCCGCACCGAGTTGCTGGCTGCCAAGGGCGCCGACCGGCAGAAGCTGCTCAAGGACTACCTGACGCAGCAGATCGCCCGCGTGCTCAAGGTCGATGCCGGCAAGATCGAGGCGACGCGCCCGCTCAACGAGCTCGGCCTGGATTCGCTGACGTCGTTCCAGCTCAAGAACCGCATCGAGAACGAAATCGCCATTACCCTGCCGGTAGGCAAATTCCTTCAGAAGCCGACCGTCGACAGCCTGGCGGTGACCATCGGCGAGGTGCTGGAAAGCTCCGGCACGGAACGCAAGGAGGAAGCGAAGGGCGCCGAGGCCAAGGCCGGGGCGCGTGTGCTCTCGTCGCGCCAGGATTGGGCGTGGCGGACGCTGCGGCGCGACGGGCCGGTCGAGCGCTACAAGCTGCTCGAGCTGGCCGGCGCCATCGCCATCGACGCCGACCTCAACCTGGAAAAGCTGGACACGGCGTTCCGCGAAACGATCGCCGCCCACGACACGCTGCGTTCGTACTTCCCCGAGCGCGACGGCGAGCCGACCGTCGAATTGTGGCCGGCGTCGAGCTTCAGGCTCGAGGTCGTCGATGCAGCCGATCAGTCGGAAGCGGAATTCATGACGGGCCTGCAGAAGGCCGTCGACCGTCCGCACGATCTGGAGCGCGATCGGCTGGTGAGCCTGCGGGCGTATCGCCGCGGCGGCAATCGCACCGTGTTGCTGGTGCGTGCCCACCACATCGTGCTCGACGGTCATGCCTTCGCGTCGATGATCCGCGAGATCTTCGAGCGCTATTTCGGCGTCCATGGCGTCATGGGCGGCGGCGAGGCGAAGAGCGACGACTTCTTCACCTACGCTCGCTGGGAGCGCCAGCGCACGGAGGGCGAGATCGGCGCCAAGGACGACGCATTCTGGGCCGACTATCTCAGCGACATGGGACCGTCGGTGGACCTGACGCGCGGTCGCCGCGGCGGCAGCAATCCGCGCGGCGTCGGCGCTTCGGCCCGTCGCTTCATCGCCAGCGAGGCCGAACTGCCGGTGCGTTCGGCCGCACGCAAGCTCGGCGTTTCGCTGCATGCGCTGATGACCGGTGCCGCGCACGCGCTGCTATTGGGCTTTGGCGAGCGCGACGAGATGCTGATCTCCTCGTCCTATGCCAATCGCGAGAACGCCGAGCACGAGCGCATCGTCGGCTGGCTCAATAACGTGACGCTGTTGCGCACGCGGATCGAACCCGATCTGCCGTTCCGCAGCCACCTGGCGCGCGTGGCCGCGGGCTTCGCCGAAGTGCTGCCGCATTCGGCGCATCCGTACCACCTGATGCAGAAGGCCGGCGATTCGTCCAACGCCCGGCCGTTGCCGGACCGGCATTTCGGCGTCTACATGAACTGGCCGGACAACATGGAGCGAGCCGGTTTCGAGCGCATCTTCCTGACGGCGCCGGGCACGGTGCATCGCTTCGGCGACATCGAGGTGTCGCTGCTGCCGGTGCTGCCGAGCGGCATGGGCCATTTCATCAACGACGCGATGTTCTTCTACCAGGAGATGGAGGGCAGTCTGCTCGTCAATTTCCTGTACGCGATCGACCTGATGAAGCCGGAAGAGGCGGAGGCGCTGGTCGACCGGTATCTCGACATCCTGCGTCGGGCGATCGAACGGCCCGACATCACGCTCGCCGAACTGGCCGCGCCGAAGTGACACAGCGGCACGAAAGGGCGTCTTGTGGCAGATGACGGGCGGGAGTCCCGTATGACCAATGAAGTCCCGCCCGACCTGTCCGACGAAACCGGACAGGACTGGTCGCTGCGATCGGATCGCTACGGAATGTTCGTCCTGCGCTGGCGCTGGGCGATCGTTCTGCTGACGTTGCTAATCGTCGGTGTGGCGTCGATCGGCATTCTGCGACTCACCTTCAATCCCGACACGCGCAGCTTCTTCGGGCCGGAGAATCCCGAGCGCATCCTGCTCGACAGGATGGAAGCCAAGTACGCCAAGCTCACCAACGTCATCTTCGTGTTGGCGCCGAAGAACGGCGATGTGTTCACCGCCGACAATTTGCGGGCGATCGACGAACTGACCGAACGCGGCTGGCAGACGCCCTACGTCATCCGGGTCGAATCGATCGCCAACCATCAGGAATTGACGGTCGACGGCGACGAGCTGCGCGTGGCGCCGCTGTTCGAGGACGATACCCGGCTCGACCGCGAGAAGCTGGCGGAAATCCGCCGGTCGGTCATGAAGGATCGCGAGCTGGTCGATCGCGTGGTTTCCTCGAAAGGCGACGTGACCGCCGTCAACGTCCTGATCACCCGGCCAAACGACACGCCGGCGGAAGTGACCGAGATCGTCGAATTCGTGCGGCGCACGGCCGACGAGTTCCGGGCCGCCCATCCGGACATCGAACTGCGCCTGACCGGCGGCGTGCTGGCGGATCGCGCCTTCGCCGAAGCCGGCCAGCGCGATTCGCGCACCCTGATGCCGGCGATGCTGGCGCTGATCATCCTGATCCTCTGGATCGGCATGCGCTCGGCCACCGTCACGGGCGTGACGGTCGTCGTGATCGGCCTGACCGTGGCGCTCAGCATGGGCATCTACGGCTGGCTGGGCGCGGTGCTGAACAGCGCCAGCGGTTCGGCGCCGGCCGTGATCATGACGTTGTTCTTCGCCGACTGCGTGCACTTCGTCACCACCGTCATCCAGCAGCAGGCGCGGGTCGGCAATCGCGACCGGGCGGTGGCGATCGCCATTCGCGTCCAGCTGATGCCGACCTTGATCAAGACGCTGACGACCATCGTCGGCTTCCTGTCGCTCAATTTCAGCGATTCGCCCCCGCTTTCCGAGCTCGGCAACATGGTGGCCGTCGGCTCGCTGTTCGGCGCCGTGCTGACCGTCACCTTCATGCCCGCGCTGCTGTCGCTGCTGCCTTTGCCGCGCCGGCGCGTCGACGATCTCGAACACCGGTTGATGGTCCGGATGTCGAATTTCATCGTCAATCGCCAGCGCAAGTTCCTGTACGGCGCCCTGATCGCGGTGCCGGTGCTGTGCGCTTTCATTCCGCGCATCGAGATCGACGACAATTTCGTGCGCTATTTCGACAGCGGTTTCGATTTCCGCGTCGATACCGAGTTCATGGAAAAGCGCCTGACGGGCCTCAACGGGCTGACCTTCTCCATGCCCGCGGCCGGCCGCGAGGGCGTGACCGATCCGGAGTATCTGCGGGCGCTGGACAGGTTCGCCGACTGGTATCGCCAGCAGGAGCACGTCATCCACGTCTACTCCCTGGCCGACGTGATGCGGCGCCTGAACCGGGCGATGAATGGGGACGATCCGGCGTTCGACCGGCTGCCCGAGACGCGCGAGCTGGCGGCGCAGTATCTGTTCCTCTACGAGCTGTCGCTGCCGCCGGGCCAGGATCTCAACACGCTGATCGACGTCAGCCGGTCCGAGAGCGTGCTCAACGTCAGGCTGGCGGACGTTTCGTCGAATTCCATCCTCGCGCTGGCCGACGCCGGCGAGGAATGGCTGCGCGCCAATGCGCCCCAATACTACGCCGACGCCACCGGTCTTTCGGTGGTCTATGCCCACATCACCAAGCGCAACATCCAGGCGATGTTCCTCGGCACGTCGCTGTCGGTGCTGGTCGTGTCGCTGATCATGGTGGTGGCGCTGCGCAGCTGGCGCATGGGCCTGGTCAGCCTGCTGCCGAACCTGACGCCGGCCTTCATGGCGTTTGGCCTGTGGGGGCTGTTCGGCGGCGAGGTCAATCTGGCGATTTCGGTCGTCACGGCAATGACCTACGGCATCGTCACCGACGATACCGTGCATACCGTCACGAAATACCGGTTCGCCCGCAACGAGCACAACCTGTCGCCCGAATTGGCGGTGCGCGAAACCCTGACTTACACCGGATCGGCGGTCATTCTTTCGTCGGTGGCGCTCGGGCTCGGCTTCGCGCTTCTCGGCATTTCGACCTTCAATATCACCGCGTTAATGGGGATACTGTCGGCGCTCATCATCATCATCGCCATGGTGGCGGAACTGCTGATGCTGCCCGGGCTGCTGCTCAAATTCGACCGGGGGGAGAAGCGATGAAAAGCGTTCTTACGGGACTGGCCCTCTGCCTCGTGGCGGCGCTGGCGACCACGGCGGCCGCCGCGGAAGGCGGCGATCGGGCCAAGGGCCTCGAAATCGCGCGCAAGGCGGATGCCCGCAGCCAAGGCTTTGGCTCCTACGTCGCGGAAGGTCGCATGGTGCTGCGCGATCGCGCCGGCTCCACCAATGTCCGCGATTTCGTCACCAGTTCGCTGGAAATGTATGACGACGGCGACCGCACCCGCATCGAGTTTTCCACGCCGCTGGACGTGCGCGGAATGGCCCTGCTGACGCATGCGCATAACCGTCGCGACGACGATCAGTGGCTCTATCTGCCGGCCATGAACCGCGTCAAGCGCATCACCTCGAGCTCTCGGTCGGGGTCGTTCGCCGGCAGCGAGTTCAGCTACGAGGATCTGGTCGGGCACGTGATCGAGAAGAACGATTATGCCTGGCTGCGCGACGAGCCCTGCCCGGGCGCTCCCGGACGGACCTGTCACGTCAACGTGCAGATTCCCAAGGCAGACGACTCGGGCTATTCCAAGATGATCGGCTGGCTCGATACCGAAGACTACCGGACGTACAAGGTCGACTACTACGATCGCCGGGGCGCGCAGATCAAGACGATGGTCTCGACCGAGTTCCGCCTCTACAAGAACCGTTTCTGGCGCTCGCATCGCATGGTCATGACCAACCATCTGACCGGCAAATCGACGACGATGGAGTGGGCGAAGTACGATTTCGACCAGAAGGTCCGCTCCGTCGAACTCGAACCCTTTACCCTCGGCCGCAACTGAGCCTGATGCCATGCAGCCGGCCGTCGACATCTGGTGGACGATCGGCGAGCACGCCGAGAAGCCGCGCGCGGCGGCGACGGCGCGGGATCTGACGGCGGTTCCTCTCGAATGGCGTCGCGGACGGCGCGGGCGTTTCCTCGCCGATATCGCGCGTCGGAGCAGGGGGCAGACGCCGCGCTGGTCCGCCGGAGGTTCGGCCCGGGGCTGGCGGTTCAACCTGTCGGCCGGCCAGCATCTCAGCCTGACCGATTCGGGCCGCCATCTGATCGTGGCTGTAGGACAGGGAGTGCCGATCGGCATCGATGCCGAGCGCCTGCGGCCGATCGAGGACCCCCTGGGTACGCTCGCGCGTCTGGGCCTTGCCGATCTGGCGAACCGTCTTGGCCGGCTCGGCCCGGCTGCCCGAAACCTCGGTTTCGTTCACGTCTGGACGGCCTTTGAGGCCTTTCTGAAGCTGGAACGGCTGCCTTGGGACATCGCGGCCGCCGAGTTCGGGAAACTTCAGGGAAAGTGGCTTATCAAAACGACTGGACGAGCATATCTCCCGGCCGGCACCGGTCTGCCGGTGGCTTTTGCCCCGATTTACGCCATTCCGGGGATAATTTTGACCGTTGCCGCTCCCTTTTCATGTCCCATCGAGGCCCGACGCTGGGAAGTGTGTCCTACCGGCCATCCAGGCGAAGAATTTTCCGGCCATACCGCTGGCTGAATTGCAGATTCCCGACAAACCATTGTAAAACAATCGCTCAGCGGTCGAACACCTTGGGGGTTGATGGTGGCTAAGTTTCATGGCGCGGGTCTGTTGGCGCTGGGCGCCATCGCATGGGGATTCTGCGGAGCGGCCGCCATTGCCGGAGAATTCAAGGGCAATGCCGTGGTCGGCGTCGAGCTGCGGGCGTTCCCGGAGAATCCGGAGTGGCCCGGCCAGGACAATCGCCATCTGTATCCGTCGATCTTCGGCGAGTTCGATCTTTCCTACAGTTGGGACGAAAACCGCCAGGCGCTGAACCTCGTGCCGTTCGGTCGTTTCGATCTCTACGATGATCGGCGCACGCATTTCGACGTGCGCGAAGCGCATTACCGCTACCGCGGCATGAACTGGGAGGTGCTGGTCGGCGCCCATCGCGTGTTCTGGGGCGTCACCGAATCGCGCCATCTGGTGAACGTCATCAACCAGACCGATGCGGTTGAAGACGTCGACGGCGACGAGTTCCTGGGCCAGCCCATGGTCAATCTCGCGTTCCTCGGCAATTGGGGCCGCCTCGATCTCTATGCTATGACGTTTTTCCGCGAGCGGACGTTCAATTCCAACGATTCGCGCCTGCGCGGTCCTCTTCCGATCCGTACGAAGCATGCCGATTACGAAGCCAAATCGGAGGAGTGGAACGTCGATTTCGCCGCCCGCTACCAGAACTCGTTCGGCCCGGTCGATCTGGGGCTGAGCGCATTCCACGGCACCAATCGCGAACCGCGCCTGCGCACCTTCGTCAATGCCAGCGGCCCGTTCCTGAAGCCCTATTACGA
>JBDZUM010000007.1:0-19718 GCA_040255215.1 Rhodospirillaceae bacterium | reverse complement strand
CGCTATTTCGCCTCCGGCAGCAACAAGGACGCTCTTCGCGCCATCGATTCCGACAGCTTCGCCCAGCTGCGCCTGTCGCGATACTTCTAGAGCGGCGTCACAGGGTTCGACTGGATCGCCAGCGATTCCGACGCCCCCTGATTTGCTCTAGCCTCTCGTCGATTTTCCGATCCGCAAACGCCCGCCGCTCGACGGCGGGCGTTTTCCGTTTGCACCGGCGCCGTCGCATGCCGCCGCGCGCTATCGTCGCAGCGATGCGTCGCGGCCGATCGCACCGCGCGACATGCGGCGAATGGGAGTGCTGCGATTTCTCGTGCTGGTTGCGTTCGGCGGTCGTCGGTAGCGCTGTGGGACCAACGGAACTGTCGGCTGGCATCGTCACCGACGGGGTGCCGAGATACGCAGCAAATGTCTTATAGTATAAAAATAAAACTATCTGAATTTCGCTCTCTGCGCGTTCGAGTTATATCCGATCTACAATAATTCCCTACAACTGCATAATCCTTTGGAATTATTTACTCTTGAAAGCCGTATAGTTCGCGCTAAGGTCCCGCACCAAGACGGCGCTTGAATTAGCAAGTGACCAGATTGTGACCAAGTGCATTTGCTTGATCTGGGGGATCTGACCATGGGTGGAAGATTTGCGGCAGCCGGCCTCCGGCTTCCGTTCGCGCTGTTGCTCGCGACGGCGACGCTGCCGGGACAGGCGCTGGCCAATGGCTGGCTCGAGAGTCGGCCCTGGCAGTTCGAGACTTCGGCCGACAAGGCGAACAAGGCCGCGGTGCTGGATCTGATCGAGCGCAAGAAGGGCGGCTACTACGACTCCTGGAAGACGACGGTCAACAACAACAGCATCAACAACACCTATATCGACCGTCAGGTGAACTGTTCGGTTGGCGCGTCGGCCGTCGGCAATTCCGGCAGCAACGCGATGACCGCGAACGCCTCCTCGCCCAACGTCAGCAACACCAGTTCGACCTCGGCGTCGACGACGGGCAACACCAACTCCAGCGGCATCAACAACAACGATCCGGCCGGCGTGGTGATCGACAACAACGGCACCAACCCGTCCAGCGTCATCGACAACGAGCAGTCGAACAACGGCAGCAACCTGAATTCGAACGTCAGCAACTCCGCGACGACGTCGGCTTCGGGCCCGATCGCGGCCAATGGCGGTACGGCCAATCAGGCGCTGAATTCGTCGCAGGACAATAACGGCAATCAGTCGGCCAGCGTCGCCAACAGCACGGCCTGCTCGCTGACCAGCGTCGGTCCGCTGAACTAGCCAGAACGATCGCGCGAGCGGTCGGTCCGCGACTGGAACGCCGGTCGCCATGCTCCGGCCCGCGCGAATGGGGGAATGAAGTGGTTTCAAAGGTGATACTGGCTGGCGTGCTGTCGTCGGCTACGATTCTCGGCGGCTGCGCCAACATCAGCATGAAGCAGATGGCGCCAGACGAGGCGCCGGTGGTCATGGGTCCGGCGGTGCGCTCCAATCGCACGCCGCTGGAGAACGCCTTCGCCTGCTACAGCGCCGAGCTGCGCGACAAGCGCGCGCCGCGCCTGGCGATCGCCGTCGGCGACGTCAAGGACTACACCGGCAAGTACAACGAGAGCGAAGGCAGCGCCATCACCCAAGGCGGCGCGCTGATGGTCTATTCGGCGCTCGGCAAGCTGGGCGATTCGGTCATGGTGCAGGAGCGCTTCGACACCCGCATCGCCGAACTCGAGCTTGCCTATATCGATCGCCGGCAGCTCGGCGACGGACGCCAGCACCAGGTTGGACCCAATCAGCCGCCGGTGCCGTGGGTGCCGTATTTCGGCGGTTCGATCCTGCGGTCGAACTATTACATCGTCGGCGGCATCACCGAGCTGAACTACAACATCCAGTCCGGCGGCGCCGAGTTCACGATCAACAACGTTGGACCCAAGGCGCGCGTCTTCACGATGAACGTCGGCATCGACCTGCGCATCATCGACACCAAGACGCTGGTGGTGCGCAAGACCGCGAGCCTGCAAAAGCAGATCACCGGCTTCGAGGTCGGGTTCAACGTCTTCCGTTTCTTCAATACCAACCTGTTCGACGTCAACATCGGCAACAAGAGCCAGGAGCCGGTGCAGCTGGGCGTACGCATTGCGCTCGAGCAGGCGACGCTGGAGCTGCTGTCGGCCGTAACCGGCGTCGACGACGACGCCTGCGTGGCGCGCGCGCTGGCCAATGGCGACTACAAGCCCGAACCGGCGAGCCAGAAGGCAGCCGAGCCGGCGGCGACCCAGCCGGCGGCGACTGGCGCCGGCCCTGTCGTGCATGCGGCGGCGCCGTCGGAAAACGGCACCGCTCTGGCCGGCGGCCCCCGCGTCCAGGTTCCGTTCGAGTTCAATCAGGTGACCATCGGCGGACAGGCGACTGCGGCAATCACCGAGATCGTCGCCAATGCCGCCAAGGGCAACCCGGTCAACGTCGAGATCATCGGCCGCGACAGCGAGGCCTGGGCGCCGCAGAAGCGCGACGAGATCGTGCGCCAGCGTATCCAGGCGGTCACCTCGGCGCTTGCTTCGCGCGGCATCGCCTCGTCGCGGGTCCGCATCACCTGGACGCCGTCGGTGAGCGATACGGGCATTCGCCGCGACGGACCGGGGTTCCAGATTTTCGCGACCATGGCGATCGCGAAGTCCTGACGATTTTTCCGAATGGTGGGAGCAGCCGCAACCGCCTGAACCGACACTGTGATGAAGTTTCAAACGTCGACAAATGGGGGTAACGCAATGCAATTCGTACATGCAAACAAAGTAGCCGGGCTTTCCGGCGGACCGAATCGCTCCCGACTTCTGCGCCGCTCGGCGCTGTTGGGTGCCAGCGCCGCAGCGATGATGCTGGCGCTCGGCTCGACGGCCTCGGCGCAGACCGCCAGCTACTCGGCCGACTTCCTGTCTCCCTTCGTCCTCTACACCAACCCGCTCGCGGTGCAGACGGACTTCCTCATCACGCTCACTCCCGACCAGCTGCAGGACGCGCCGACGGTGTCGGCGATCGTCGACGGCGTCTTCGCCGGCGCCGTGCTGCAGCCGGGAACGGGCTTCCCGGCCACCGTCTCGGACAACGATTTCTCCGCTACGGCGATCAGCCTGTTCGCTTCGACGCTGGTCGGCGAGGACCGCGTCGTCGACCTCGGCTTGCTGGCGACCGGCGTGCTGCCCGTCGAGGGCATCGGCATCCTGCACTCCCAGTTCACGGTCGGCAGCGAAGTGACGGCTTCGGTGGATAACGGTGTCCATGCGCTGGTTCTCGAGGACTTCGTTACCGGCACCGGCGAGGCGTCGCGCAATTCGGCCGTCGCCATCACCACCATCAACGAGATCAGCCCCGAGTTCCAGGTGCGCGGCGAGGTGCCGAACACGTACAGCTCGGCCTTGACGGCTTCGATGGTCGGCACGTTCGACGGCAATGCCGGCACGCTCGACGTCGACACCGGCGCCAGCGTCGCCATCACCTCGGTTCAGGTCAGCCTGGAATCGGGCGCGGGCGCCGGCTCGTTCGCCGGCGTCGACAATGTCGACATCGGGCTGATCAACGACGATACGGCTGCGGCCAGCGTCTCGGCGCCGCTGAGCGTCGCCGACAACCGCATATCGGCCCAGTTCACCGGCAACCAGGCGCGCAACGTCTTCTACGCCGACGCCGGCGGCAGCCCGCTTTTCGCCGGCAGCGTGGTTGTTTCCAACAACCAGGCCAACATCGAAACCTCGGCGCCGACGTTGACGACCTATGGCGCATACGTGACCGATTCGACGATCGCGGCGACGGTCGGCGACCAGGATCTCGACGACACCACCTACACGCTGACGAGCATGCTCGACGTCTCGGGCAACACCATCACGGCGGCGGCTCGCGGCAATATCGCGCAAAGCACCGGCGCCGGCGGCCAGCCGGTGGTCGGCAACGCCATCGTTTTCGAGCCCGGCATCAGCATCTACGGCAATTCGACGGGCGGCACCAACGTCATCGCCATTCCCGGCTCCGACGTCCTGACCGCCGACGTCAGCGGCGATCTGGTCCTCTATAACGGCCAGGGCAATCAGGGCACTGCGGTTGCGGCTCAGGCGGCCGGCAACTCGATCACGGCGACCGTCGAGCATGTCGATGGCGGCGGCGTCAACCTCGCCGGCAACTCGGTCGGCGCTTCGGCGATCGGCAACGGCGCCATCAACCTGATCCAGGCGGGTCAGGCGGCCGAGATCGACGCGGTGGTGGCCGTGGCCAACCTGCAGACCAACGACGCCACCCCGATCAATGCCTCGAACAGCGGCACGCAGATCGTGGCGACGGCGGGCGAGGTCGTGTCCGGCGCGCCGACGCCGCTTTCCGGCACCTTCAACGTCAGCAACAATGCCATCACGGCCAGCGCGACGGGCAACAGCTCCGGCGCCGCGTCGCTGCCGACCATTGCGCTCGATGGCGGCGTGCTGACCTCGGTCGGAGGCCTGGCATCGGTCAGCGGCTACCTGAGCGACTACGGCACCCTGACCACCGTGGGCGGCATCACCGCCTCGAGCATCCAGGAGAACTACGGCGAGGGCGTCGGCATCACCGCCACCGTGGCCGACAGCAACGTCCAGGCGCGGCTGTTCAATCCGAATGCCGCCGACCTCGTCGACGGCACGCTGGCGTTGAACGACAACCTCATCTCCGCCGGCGCCTCCGGCAACGTCGCCAACACCGGCATCGATCTGCAGGGCACCAGCGGGGGCTTCTCCGCCGCCGCCGCCAGCAGCCAGTACAACGTCAACACCATCGGCGCGACGGTGTGGAACAGCTCCGTCTTCGCCTTCATGGACGATACGGTCGGTTCGACCGTCACGGTCGACGGCAACGCGCTGCAGGCGTCGGCCGTCGGCAATCGTGCCGCGACGTCGGTCGATGTCGCGGGCTTCACCTCGCTGACCCTGGGCGATTCGACCTGGACCGTTCCGTCGGTGTCCAACACCGTCAGCGCCGGCGCCGGCGACGCCGAATCGACCGGCGCGCTGGTGGCCCAGACGACGCAGCGCAACGAAGGTCCGGTGACGTCCTTCGTGGGCAGCGTCGGCTCGGGCACGCCGTTCGTGTCGCTGTTCATGAACGATGCGCGCGACGAGGGCGTGGCCTCGGTGTCGGACAACACCGTTGCGGCCTCCGCTATCGGCAACCAGGGCTCGACCAGCATGACGCTGAACGTCACGGATCTTGCGACCGTGTCGGGCGACGACTCGCAGATCGCCACGGTGAGCAACCGTCAGATGGAGGACGGTCCGCTGGTCCAGTCGCAGGTGGTCCGCACCGGCGGTCCTGGCGCCATCGGCATCGTCGCCAGCGGCGATCTGATCGATTCGACGGTCACTGTCGACGACAACACGCTGAGCTCGTTCACGGCGGCGAACTTCGCCACGAACAGCCTCGGCGTGACCGGCGGCAGCTACGCGTCGGGCAACGTGGCGGGTTCGGCCGCGGCGCTGTCGTTCTTCGACGGCAACACCAGCTTCGAAGCCAGCGCCGAGTTCGTGCTGCAGAACGTCCAGCAGTCGTTCAACACCGATGCCGTCTATTCGGCTTCGGTGACCGGCGCTGCCGTCGGCATCGGCCTCACCGGCGCGGTGCTCGGCGACACCATCGTCGGTTCGGTGGTCAGCGTCTCCGGCAACGACGCCAGCGCCGACGCGCGCGGCAACTACGCCAGCAACGCCGTCGGCCTGACCGGCTTCTCGGCGCTCAGCACCAGCGCCGGCCTGCACAACGTGCAGGGCGTCGTGGGCGATGTCACGGCCAGCGTCGTGGAGTTCGAGGTCGGCATCGAGGCCGATCTCTACGGCACCGACAACAGCGTGCTGACGGTCAGCGAGAACTCGGCCACTGCCCGGGCGATCGGCAACACCGGCTTCAACCAGCTGGCCGTCGAATCGACGGTGCTGGGCGGCAACGGCGGCATCGGCCTGGTCAGCAAGGACTCGCTGGCGGTCTACGCTCCCTACACGGTCGAGGCCGACTACGCCCTGGCCAGCTGGCAGGGCATGACCGGCAGCGTCTCGGCCACCGTTTCCGGCATGGCGCTGATCGATCTCAACGATGGCGGCGTCGCCAATGTCGTCGACAGCAGCGTGCTCAGCATGACGGACAACGCGCTGCTGGCCGTGGCCCAGAGCAACAGCGTCGAGAACGTGCTGGCTCTGACCGTCACGACCGCCTCCGGCGTCACCGGCGCCCTGCTGTCCGAGCAGCGGGCCGGCGACGGCAACCTGCCGATCTCGGCGACGGCCACGGCCGGCGCCGGGGCCGACTTCGTCACCGCCGGAATCGTCACCGAGGACATCGTCAACAGCCCGGTCACGGTGGCGGACAACAGCGTCAGCGCGATCGCCGGCAGCAACGTCGCGATCAACAGCCTGCGGGTCGCCGTCACGGCCGATCTGGCTGGCGGCAGCGCCGCCAATCCGAACGGCACGCTGGGCGGTCCGGGCCCGCTGTTCCAGGCGGAGGCGGACTTCGCGCTGTTCAACCTGCAGGACGCGATCGGTTCGACGGTCTCGGCCACGGCGACGCCGGGCCTGATCGGCGTGCTGATCACGAACACCGCGGCTGACAGCCCGTTCGCGGTGACCGGCAACACCGTCACCGCCGAGGCGACGATCAACCGCGCCAACAACAACCTGTCGCTGACGGGCGCCACCGGCCTCGCGGCTTCGGCGGCGCTGGTCAACAGCCAGGGCACCAGCGGCGGCGACTTCCCGTCGTCGGCGACGGCTACGGTGCAGTTCGGCGTCATCGGCGCGACGGTCGCCAACGACGTCGGCGCTTCGCCGCTGAACGTCTCGGGCAACCGCTTCATCGCCAGCGCAGCCGGCAATGTGGCGACCAACGCGCTGAACGCCACGGCCAGCTCGGTCTACGGCGTCAGCGGCACCACGACGGTCGGCGGTGCGATCGGCGGCGGCGTCACGGCCCAGGCCGACTACACCGTGCTGAACTCGCAGACCAACAACGCTCCGATCACCGCCACGGCGGCTTCGCTCGGCATCGGCGTCCTCAGCGGCGGTCCGGTGACGGGCAGCGCCATGTCGGTTCAGAGCAACTCGGTCACGGCGTCGGCGGTCGGCAACAGCGCGTCGAACTCGATCACGCTGGCGCAGGTTGCGGGCAGCATGCCGAGCGCTTCGCTGACCAGCGGCCAGGTGAACTCGGCCAGCATCAGCTCGTCGGTCACCGGCGTTGCCATCGGCATCGGCGCCGGCGGCGTCGGCGGGTCGAGTGCGGTTGTCACGAACAACAACATCTCGGCGACGTCGATCGGCAACTCGGTGCGCAACTCGATCGGCATTGGCGGCCCCAACTGATCGGCTGTATAGTCCAGCGGGAAAGGGGAGGCATCGCCTCCCCTTTTCTTTTTGTCGACCCCGGAAGAAAGGAGCAGACCATGGCGGATAGCGGATTCCGGCTGGCTGGCCTGGCGGCAACGCTCGCCGGCGCACTGACGCTGGCCGCGCCCTCTTTGGCTGCCGATGCCAAGGGCAACTACGCGATTCGCGGCGTCGGATCGCAGGATTGCAAGACGCTGACCGAGCGGCTGTCGCAGGACAAGGAACTCGGCGTGCCGCTGGCGTCGTGGATGCTGGGCTACATGTCGGCCGTCAATCGCTACGAGCCGACGACGTTCGACATAGCCCCGATCACCGACGTGCGGGCGCTTACCAACATCGCGGTTGCGCTGTGCACCAAGCATCCGACGGCGCGCTTCGAAGTCGTGCTGGCCGACATGCTGCGGGTATTCAGCCGCGCCCGCGTTCGCGCCGATTCGCCGATCGTCGAGATGAAGTCGGGCGAGGCGACTGCCAGCCTGCGCCAGGAAACCCTGCTGCTGGTGCAGCAGCGGCTGAACGATCGCGGCGTCCTCAAGGGCAAGCCCGACGGCTCGTTCGGTCCGCAGACCGAGGCGGCTCTCAAGGACTACCAGAAGGCCGAGAAATTGCCGGTCACGGGCGTCGCCGATTCGGCCACGGTGGTCAGGCTGCTGATCGAGCAGGCGCCGAAGGAGCCGCCGCCCAAGGCGCCGCCGCCGAAGAGACGATAGACGGCCCGCCGGTCAATTGCCGGCGCCCTCTATCTCCTCGCGCAGCATCTCCAGAGTCAGCCATCTGTCTTCGGCTGCCGCGAGGTCGGCTTCGGCCTGGCGCAGCGCGTCGGCCGCGGCGCTGAAGGCCGACGGATCGCGTGCGTAGAGCTGCGGATCGGCCAGCGCTCCCTGTTCGCGCTGGATCTGCGCTTGCAGCTTCGCGATCTGGCCCGGCAGGGTCTTCAGCGCGTGCTGGTCCTTGAAGCTCAGGGCGCGCTTTGCGGGGCCGGAGCGGGCTGGCGACCGGCTGCCGCGTTGTGGCTTCTCAGGCGTCGTTGCGCCTGCGGTGCGCACAGGTGCGGAGCCACGCTGCAGCAGCATATCGCTGTAGCCGCCGGCATACTCGATCCAGCGCCCGTCGCCCTCCGGCGCCAGGGTCGAGGTCACCACGCGGTCGAGAAAATCGCGGTCGTGGCTTACCAGCAGCACGGTCCCGCCGTAGTCGGCCAGCAGTTCCTGCAGCAGATCGAGCGTTTCCAGATCCAGATCGTTGGTCGGTTCGTCCAGCACCAGCAGGTTCGACGGCCGCGCCATCGCCCGAGCCAGCATCAGCCGGCCGCGTTCGCCGCCGGACAGACGCTGCACCGGCGTGCGGGCCTGCTCCGGTTCGAAGAGAAAATCCTTCATGTAGCCGACGACGTGTCGGCGCGCCTCGCCGATGGCGACCATGTCCCCCGATCCGTCGGTCAGCGTCTCGGCCAGCGTACGGTCCGGATCGAGGGCCTCGCGCCGCTGGTCGAGCGTCACCATCTCGATATTGGCGCCCAGCCGAACGACGCCCGTATCCGGCGATAGCGATCCGGTCAGCAGGCCGACCAGCGTGGTCTTGCCGGCGCCGTTCGGTCCGACGATGCCGATCCGCTCGCCGCGCTGGATGCGGATCGAGAAATCGCGCACGACGGACGTCGCGCCGTAGGTCTTCGATACGGTCTTGGCTTCGATGACGATCTTGCCCGAGGCTTCGGCCTCGGCGACGCCGGCGTCGATGGCGCCGGGCGATTGGCGCTGGTCGCGCCGCTGCTGGCGCAACGCCATCAGGGCGCGCAGCCGGCCCTGGTTGCGCTTGCGCCTGGCGGGAACGCCCTGGCGCAGCCAGGCGGTTTCGGCGGCCAGCTTGCGGTCGAGCTTGTGTCGCTCTACGGACTCCTGTTCGAGCTGGGTGTCGCGCCAGGCCTCGAAACCGTCGAACCCCGCCTCGAGCAGGCGGGAACGGCCGTCGGCGATCCACAAGGTGCGCTGCGACAGCGCCGACAGGAAGCGCCGGTCGTGGCTGATCATCACCACGGCCGATCGCAGGCCGCGCAATTCGCTCTCCAGCCATTCGATGGCCGGCAGGTCGAGATGGTTGGTCGGCTCGTCGAGCAGCAGGATGTCCGGCATCGGCGCCAGTGCGCGCGCCAGCGCGCAACGGCGTGCCTCGCCGCCGGACAGCGTCGCCGGGTTCTCGCTTCCCTTCAGCCCGAGCTGTTCGAGGAGATACTGCGCCCGGTAGGCGTCGTCGGCCGGCCCCAGACCGGCCTGAACGTAGTCGAGGGCCGTCTCGTATCCCGCCAGATCCGGCTCCTGCGCCAGATAGCGCATGGTCGTGCCGGGCTGCACGAATCGCTCGTCGCTATCGGGTTCGATCTCGCCGGCGGCGATGCGCAGCAGGGTCGATTTGCCCGAGCCGTTGCGGCCGACCACGCAGAGCCGGTCGCCGGGCGCGACGGCCATTTCCGCCCCTTCGAAGACGGGCGTGCCGCCGAAGGTCAGTCGGATGTCGCGCAGGGCGAGGAGGGGAGGGGCCATGCCGCGCCGTATACAGGCTGCGCCCCGGCACAGGCAAGCCGTCAGCGCGCCTCAGGCCGCAGCGGTGCGTCCCAGAAACACCGCGTCGATCACCGCCGCGTAATGGACGGCCGCGGCGGCCAGCACGCAGGCGTGCCAGGCGGCGTTCTGATAGGGCAGCCGCTCCCAGACATGGAAAGCGACGCCCAGCGTATAGAGCAGCCCGCCCACGCCCAGCAAGATCAGAGTGGATGCGTCCAGCGCGCCAAGCAGCGGGTTGACGGCAACGACGATGGTCCAGCCCAGCGCCAGATAGAGCGGGATCGAGGCGCGTTCGACCAGATGGGGTTTCCACAGCTTCAGCGCGATGCCGATCGTCGCCACGGTCCAGACCGCAGCGGTAAGGCCCGCCCCCCATCCGCCATCGAGCCGCAGGGTGGTGAAGGGGGTATAGGTGCCGGCGATCATGGCGAAGATCGCGGCATGGTCGAAGCGGCGCAGCAGGGCGCGGCGGCGGCTGTTGCGCGCCAGGTTGTAGGCTGCCGAGCAGGCCAGCATGGCGAGCAGGCCAAGCCCGTAGATGGCCGCAGGCAGCGCCGCCAGCCAATCACCGCGCAAGGTGACCAGAACGGCGAGGACCACCACACCCGCAATGCCGCCGGTCAGCCCGACGCCATGCACGATGCCATCGGCAATCAACTCACGCCGGCTCGGCAGGCGCGGTGCGGCCGGCAATTTGCGAGCAAATCCAGTCTGCATTGGCCAAGTCTGACCCCGAATTGGGGCTGTCAGGCGGCACAGCGCGATTTTTGTTTTAAATGCGAATAAGAGTCAAACGCATTAATACTTGCGCTCATCGCGGGGTTTGACTAAGGACATAGACGCAAATGCGAGTCATTCGCATTTAAATCCGAATGTTTGTAGGGGGATTGCCGTGGGGATTTTCACAAGGACGCCGCTGGTGTCCGTTGTCGCCGTTTCCGGATTTCTCGTCTTGCCCGGGATCGCTGAGGCGCAATGGCTGGAGGGCAAAGGCCCCAATGCCACAGCGCCTCAGACCGCCCAGACACCCGGAAAGGAGCAGCAGGCCGACGAGGCCAAGCCGAAGGACGGCAAAGCGCGGGTGCTGCCGCCGGTGACCTCGACGGCGACGCGTGGCGAGAAATCGCTGATCGAGACGCCGGCCAACGTCACCATCGTGACGCGCGAAGAGATGGACCGGCGCATGCAGGAGACCATCGAGGATCTGGTGCGTTATCAGCCAGGCGTCCAGGTCAACCGCCAGACTTCCGGCACCGATCCCTTCGCCAGCCTGGGCGGCTTCACCATTCGCGGCGTCGGCGGCAACCGGGTGCAGACGCTGGTCGACGGCAACCGCACCATCGAACGCATCACCGACCAGACTCGCGATTTCATCGACCTGTCCGGCATGAAGAAGGTCGAGATCGTGCGCGGTCCCGCCTCCGTGCTCTGGGGCTCGGACGCGCTGGGCGGCGTCGTCGCCTTCACGACCAAGGATCCGGAGGACTATCTGGCGCCCGGCAAGAATCTGGGATTCCAGTTCGATTCCAGCTGGAGCAGCCTCAACAACGCCTTTACCGAGAAAGCCACCGCCGCGGCGCGCCACGGCATGGTCGACCTGATGCTGAGCTATACGCGGCGCGATGCCGAGGAAGTCGAGCTGCGCAATGCGCGAAACAACGGTGTCTGGCCCTGTACCCGGCCGTCGCAGGCGCAGGGCTGCGACAAGCTTAATCCCGCCGATATCCAATCGAACAATCTGCTGGGCAAGGTGGTGTTCAACTTCTCGCCGCAGCACAGGTTCAAGATCACCGGCGAGTATTTCGATCGCGTCACCGAGGTCGAGCAGCTCAACTCGCTTGGGCCGTCGACGATCGGCGGCACGCCTACCGCTCCGACCTATTCCGGCAGCGAAATCCTCGACTACGAGCGCAAGCAGGATCTCGAACGCTGGCGCATCAGCCTGGATCACGAGTGGAGGCCGATGATGGGCTGGCTCGACGAGGTGCGTTGGCAGGCAACCTACCATCCGCAGAAGCTGATCCGCTCGGGCGAACGCCTGCGCCGCCTGACCTCCGGCGATCTCGATCGCACCATCGACAACCTCACTTACAACGAGGATTTCTACGAAGGCGAAATCCAGTTCAAGAGTTCGTTCGCTTTCGGCGGCATGCGCCACTCGCTGACTTACGGCATCGACGGCGGCTACACGAAGACGGACTATTCGCGCAAGGACGTGGTCACCAATCTGACGACCGGCACCAGCACGACCACCATCGCCGGCGGCTTCAACTTCGCCAATGCCCGGACGCGCCGTCTCGACGCCTACATCCAGGACGAGATCGACTTGTTCAACGGCACGCTCATCGTGACGCCGGGCCTGCGCTACGCCACCTATCGCATCAAGCCCAAGCCCGGTCCGGGTTACGTCGAAGTGCCGGGTGCCGAACCCGAAACCATCAGCAAGAACGATCTCTCGGCCAAGCTCGGCGTGATTCTCAATCTCAACGAGAACTTCGCGCTCTACGCTCAGTACGCCGAGGGCTTCAAGATGCCGACGGCCGAGCAGCTCTATCTGTCGCTGCCGTTCGGCTCCATCAACCTGGTGCCCAACCCGAACCTCAAGCCGGAGAGCGTGCGCAGCTACGAGGCCGGCGTGCGCGGCCAGTTCAGGGACGCCTATTTCTCGGTCAACGTCTTCTATGCCGACTACAAGGACTTCATCCAGTCCTTCGTCCAGGTCAGCCCGACCGAGATTTCCTACGAGAACCTCTCCAAGGTAAAGATCTGGGGCATCGAGGGACAAGGCGCCTGGCGGTTCCTGCCGGAATGGGAAGTCAACGCCGCTTTCTCCTACCAGCATGGCGATTCCAAGTTCGACAGGAACTCGCCAACCGTGCCTCTCAACGGCATTGAACCGCTGAAGCTGGTCGGCGGCCTGCGCTGGATCAAGGAGCAATGGGGGCTCGAGGTCGAGGCGATCGGCACCTGGCAGAACGGCGTCAAGCGCACCGACGACACTGGCAGCCCACAGTTCAAGCCCGACAGTTACTTCGTGTTCGACCTGATCGGCGCCTGGGAAGCCTATCCAGGCGTTACATTGCGCGCGGCCATCTACAACGTGTTCGACCAGCGCTACTTCCTGCCGTCGGCGGCGACCTTCGACGCTTTCCCTTCCAGTGCCGCGGTGGCCAGCACCAATCCGCTGGAAGCCCAGGTCCAGCCCGGACGGTTCTTCGTGCTCGGCGCCAGCGTCAAGTTCTGACCGCCCAAACGCAAACCGGCGCCGCATCGCTGCGGCGCCGGCGCTTCGCACCCTTCAGAACGCTAGGCGAAGGGTAGAGAATTCCTCATTCGGCGGCGGCGGGAACGTCGTTCAGCCGCAGCGCCCGGCTCACCGATTGATGGAAATGGGCCAGGCAGGGCTCGTTGCGGCCGAAGGTGATGGTGGCCTGGCGGCCGCTCTCGAAGCCGCGCTGCATGCCGGCGGACACCACCAGATCCTCGCGTTCGACGGTGTCGATCGCCAGGTCGAAATTGCGGTCCCAATGGGCGCGCGCCTTGTCGTTTTCGACCGGCCCGGGCGGATAGAGCGAGAAATACGTCGTGCAGGCGCCGGGATCGGTCGGGTGCGGGTAGACGTGCCAGGTCTCGACGTGATCGCCCTGCACCACCAGCACCGTGTTGGGAAACAGCACGTAGATGACGGCGGTGTGGCGGATCAGATCCCATTGCTCCTGCGGCAGCTTCACCATGGCGTCGAAGCTGCGCCGCGGCGTGATCATGCGGGTATTCAGCCCGTATTCGTCGAAGGTGCCGAGATCGCCGTGGATCAGCGGACTGACCGTCGTCTTGTGCAGATGCGGCAGGTGATAGGTCTCGAGGAAGCCGTCGAGCACCATCTTCCAGTTGACCCGCGGCTGGATCACCTTGGTCCGGTAATGCGTGTAGTTTTCCAGACCGTAGGAGGCCAGCTCGGGCGCCAGTCCACCTAGTTCGCGATCGATGTCGAATTCGGCGCCGGGCGTCGGCGACACCCACATCATGCCGTATTTCTCGACGGTCGGCAGGGCGATCAGGCTGCAATCGGCGCGATCGGCGCCGCCGGCGAAGGCCGGCTCGTTCGGCCGCATGCGCAGGCGGCCGTCCAGCGCGTAGCTCCACGCATGATAGGGGCAGGTGAAGCCGCCGGCCTTTTCGCCGGCGCCCTCCGCGATGCGCGCGCCGCGATGGCGACAGGCATTGACGAAGGCCCGCAGCGTGCGGTCGCGATCGCGCACCAGCAGGATCGGCGTGCCCGAATAGTCTTCCGTCAGCCAGTCGCCGGGATTGGGCAGGCGGCAGGACAGGCCGAAATTGAGGGGCCGGCCATTGAACAGCATTTCGCGCTCGCGCTGGGCGTGCTGTGGGCTGGCATAGGCCGCGGTCGGTTCGATATGCACCGCTTCGGCCATGGCGGTGGTGCGGTTCTGCATGTAGCCGATCAGGCGCTCGGCCTGCGCAATCTGTTCCTGGCGTTCCATGGGCAGCCTCTCGCCGGTCGCATCAAATTTCTAACGATTATTAGATAGAAAATATCCCGTGCGCAATGGCCTGCGCGCAAAGCGACATCCGGGCGCGACAATGCCCGGCCGGTTTCGAATGGCGAAAGACGAAAGCTAGGGAGCGGCCTTGGGGAAATACGTCGGATCGCTGCGGATCGCCTGGCTGCGGGTCGGCCCGTCGAGGCTGCGCAGCATGGCGTAATGCTGCAGATTGCGCTGCACCGAGAGCTGGTCGAGATCGGCGCTGGCCGCGCGCGCGGCCTGATCGGGCTGGTTGGCGAGGCCGTAGGCGAGCGCGAGGTTCAGCCGGTTGCGGGCGGTGGCGGAGGGATGGGCGGCGACGCCGCGCAGCACGCGGATCGCTTCGCCGTAATTGCCCGACAGCGCCAGCGACAGGCCGTAGTTGTTCTGCAGCGGCAGATGGTTGGGCGCGATGCCGAGGCCGCGACGGTAGTGTTCCTGCGCGCTGGCGTGATCGCCGGCAAGGTCGAACACCACGCCCAGCCCGTTCATCGAGCGGTAATCGTTCGGGTCGTATCGTAGCGCCGCCACGTACTGCGCCTGCGCCAGCGCCGGCTGGTCGATGGCGATCAGCACGTTGCCCCAGCCGCGGAACGCCTCGACGCTCTCCGGCTCGACCCGCAGCGCGCCCTGATAGGCATCGATCGCCTGGGTGTAGGCGCCGGCTTCGGCCAGCGCCATGCCGAGCCGCAGATGGCCTTCGATATAGGTGTCGTACTGATCGACGGCGCGCTTGTAGAAGCCGATGGCAGTTGGCAGGTCGCCGTTGGCGCGGGCGGCATCGCCCAGGCGCAGCAGCGTGCCCAGGTTGTTGTTGGCCGTGGCGGCATCGGCATTGCGGGCGCCGGCCATGGTGCGGTCGCCCTGCGGCGAACAAGCGGCGACCGCCAGAGCCGCCAGACCAGCCACTATCGTCCACCGCCAAGACATCGTCCGAACCCCCAACGCTTTTCCTAACGATAACATGGATTTCGGCGGAATTGTTAAGTCAATACCGCAGACGTTGGGAGGTATCCGTATGAATTAGCAACTATACTGCAAGTACTAGCGGGCGAGCCGCAAGTTGCTGAGCTGGGTGGCGATCTGGCGGAAAATCGCCGCCAGTTCGTTGGCGGTCGGCGATTCGAAATAGTACTCGGGCTTAGAGGCGCAGCCTTCGTAGAGCTGCTGGGTCGCCGAATTGTTCACCTGCAGCACGATGGTGTAGATGATCACCCCGGTCTGTTTCAGGGCGGCGCACAGGCTGGTCATGCGGGTGTTAATGCGGCTGGTGGCGGTCGACTTGTTGGTCGTGCCGAGCCGTCCTTCCGAGAGACGGCCATAGGCGGTGTAGTCGGCGTCCGCCGGAATGTTGCCCGAGCCCTGGTTGGTCGAGGGACAGTTGCTGATGCCGTCGCAGCCGGGCGCGTAGCCCGGATAGTCGTACCACTCGTTGACGCCGTCGGTCAGCATGACGATGACCTTGTCCATCAGTGGCGTGTGGTAGTCCATCGGCAGCGTGGCGGGCGTGGCGCCGCCCCACATGCCGCGCCAGGCGGGGCTGAGGACGCGCCAGCCCCAGGCCAGACCGAGATTGCCCATCGTGCCGCCGCGATTCCACGCGCCCATGCCGTTGATGGCGTTGATGGCGACGGTCTTGTTGGGCTGCAGCGGCGTGATCGCGGGCGGGCAGCCGAGATTGGGGCCGCGGGCATTGTTGTCGTCGGTGCGTTCGATCACCGACGGCCAGGGATTGTCGGACGGGAACGTCTGCCCCTTGCTGTTCTTGTAGGTCTTGTTCTTGTTCGACGCCCAGTAGAAGCGGTCCCATTTGCGCACGTTGGGCAGCGCTTCGGCCTGCGCTTCCTCGTAGGGCTGATCGCGCGCCTCGACGCAACCCTTCCAGTTGCCGCCGGCCGAATAAAGCGAGGAGGGGTTGTCCGGCGTCAGCCAGCTCGTCCTGCTGTTGCCGATATTGACGGTGGCCGAATAGGGCACCAGGGCGACCCAGAAATTCGGAATCGTCTCGCGCTGGCCGTAGAGAATGTTCACAAGATCCCGCGCCGCCGCCTTCATGGCGTTGATCTTGGCGCCGGACATCGAGCCGGTATTGTCCATCACCAGCACCAGCTCCATGCCGCGATTGGAACGCCGCACGACGGTTTCGGATCGCACGGTCATCGTTTCGATGCCGAGGATGCGCATGAAGGTGGTGGGGATCTGCGCCGTCGCCGCCAGCGCCACTTCCTCGCCGTTTTCGTCGACCTGGATGGACGGGCCGGTAACGGTCGCATCGAGGTAGCCGGCGGGAAAGTTGGCCTTGAAGAACATGCGGATGTCGTCGTCGCGCGTCGGCTGGAATACGACGCGCCCGCCGGCCAGAGCGGCCGCATCGAGAGCCTGCGACAGATGCGACTTCACCAGATAGCCGCGGCCGGAATCGATCGCCGTACCGACGCTGGCCACCAGCATCACCAACGCGACCGCGACGAAGGGCGTCGCGCTGGCTTCCTCGCTGCGCCACAACCGGCGCAGCCACGCCTTCACGGAACCGAGCTTCCTCATGATCAGCCTCCGGCCAGGGTCTTCAGGCTGCCGACGCGCGGCCTGAAGAACGAACGGTGGTAGAGCTGCGACACCGGCACCAGGCCGACGCCGAACAGCGGTTCGAAATCGAAGAAGACTTCGGCGGCGATCAGCGTATTGGTGCCGGTGACCGTCAGGTTTCCGGGCAGGTCGACGGTGCTGCCGGCGCCGGTTCCCAGCTTGCTGGAGGAGACGTAGCCGCCGCCGCCCTTGGCCTGCCAGTTGATGCGCGGCACGCCGCCGGTGACGCTGATCGAGGTGATGACGACGGTGCCGTCGCGCTGGAAATCGAACGGGGCGGCGACGTGCGCGGTCGCCTGGAAAAGCTGGTTCATCTGGCTCTGCGTCAACTCGTCGGCCTGCGCCACGAGATCGCCGAGGCCGGCCGCCACGCGGTCGAGCTTCTGGTGCAGGATGACCAGCCGCGAGAGATCGACGCCGCCCAGCAGCAGGATGACGAAGACCGGACAGGCGACGGCGAATTCGGTGATGACGCCGCCCTCGCGGTTGCCGACGAGGCGGCGGATCGTCGCGAGCAGGGAACGGAGGGGCCGCATCAGCTGCCCCCCGCGATGCCGATGTCCCATGGCTCGTTGCGAACGGCGTAGCTGGCGCTGAGCGTGATCAGGCTGCCGCTGCCCAGCCATTTGTCGACGTAGCGCGTCAGCATCGGCCAGTCGTAGGTGATGCGATAGACCACGATGTCGCCCGGGCTGCCGGCGCCGTTGACGCCCATGTCGGGATCCCACTGGCCGTTGCCGTTGACGTCGTTGAACGCCTCGCCGGCGTCCCAGGTGCCGTTGGCATTCGTGTCGCTGAACGGTTCGGGCTGGCCGATGGCGCTGAACGACTGGTAGGTCAGCGTGTCGATGCGAACCTTCTCCATGTCGATCATGCCGGCCGAGTTGTGCTCGACGATCCTGCGGATGACGGCGATGCGGTCGTAGCCCTCGTAGACGTAGCCCGTAATTCCGTAGCGTGCGGCCTCCCGGACGCTGCCCTCCAGCAGGTTGCTGACGAACAGGATCATCGCCACTTCGAATATGCCGACGACGAACAGCATCAGCACCGGCGCGATAAGGGCGAATTCGACGATCGCCGCGCCGCGCTGGTCGTTTGCCAGTCTGGCGAGCCTGCGTCGGAGGAGGGCCTGGATCGGCATGGCGGCGGTCCGGTCAGAACTTCGACAGCTGGTCGATCAGCTTGAGGATCGCCGGCCCGATCAGCACGATGAACAGCGGCGGCAGGATGAACACGACCATCGGCAGGGTCAGCATGACCGGCAGCCGCGCCGCCTTTTCCTCCGCCTTCATCATGCGGTTGTTGCGGAACTCCGCGCTCAGCACGCGCAGCGACTGGGCCAGCGGCGTGCCGTACTTCTCGGCCTGGCGCAGCGTGTTGACGACGGCCCGCACCGAATCCATGTCGGTGCGGTCGCACAGATTGTCCATCGCTCGCCGCCGGTCCGACAGGAAGGTCAGTTCGATGGCGGTCAGCGTCAGTTCGTCCGCCATTTCCGGCCAGGCCGGTCCCAGTTCGCGGGCGACGCGACTGAACGAGGCGTCGAGGCTGAGGCCCGCCTCGGCCGAGATCACCAGCATGTCGAGCATGTCGGGAATCGCCTTTTCCAGCTTCTCCCGCCGCTTCTGGATCAGATTGGTGACGTAGAGATTGGGCAGGAAGGCGCCGGCCACCACCATCGCCATTACGACGACGATGGCCCGCATCTCGGAGAACTTCCACGGGTTCAGCCAGACGAACAGCACGATGCCCAGCGCGCCCAGCCCGAACGGCAGAACCAGGCGCATGAACTGGTAGACGGCCAGCGCGTCCTTGGTGCGCAGGCCGGCCTGGGCCAGCCGCGCCGCCGTCTTCTCCGCCTCGCGTCCGCGCAGCAGCTTGAACTTCTCCGCGATGCCGCGCATGAAGTCGACGGTTTCGTTTTCCGATCCCGTTTCGCCCGGCGCCAGGAACGCCTGCTTCAGCGCCGCCCGCTTGCCGGAAAGGATGCGCAGTCGCGGCCCCAGCCGGTCGCGCACCAGCAGCGTCTGCCAGATCGCCACCGACATGACCACCGCCGTCAGCGTCGCCATGGCGATGAAGGCGTCGGCCTGCGTGAATCCCTCGGGAATGAGATCGGAGAAGGTCATATGTCGAACCTGATCATCTTCTGCATGACCGTGACGCCCAGCCCGATCGAAACCAGGCCGACCGCCAGCATGACGATGCCGCGCGAATCGATCAGCAGCTTCATGACGTAGGCGGAGTTAACGCCCATCAGGATGCCGAACATGATGAAGGGCAGCAGGCCGATCACCCAGGCGCTGGCGCGCGCTTCCGACGACATCGCCTTGATCTTCAGGCGCATCTGCCGGCGCTTGCGCAGGATGTCGGACAGATTGGCCAGCGTCTCCGACAGGTTGCCGCCGGTCTCGCGCTGCAGCGCCAGGCTGACGACGAAGAACTGGAACTCCGGCGTGGTGATGCGCTTGGCGGCGTCGGCCAGCGCCTGATCGAGCGGCTGGCCCAGCGTCACGGTCTGTTCGATGGTACGGAACTCGGTGCCGACCGGCGCGTCGATCTCCTTCGACACCACAAGGATGGAATCGTGCATCGGCATGCCGGCGCGCAGGCCGCGCACCATGATGTCGATGGCGTC
>JBDZUM010000006.1:56968-61337 GCA_040255215.1 Rhodospirillaceae bacterium | reverse complement strand
CTGCTGTTCGAGCCCATCGCCACCGACCGGCGCGGCGAGGTGCCGGCGGGCATGAAACCCTATTTCGAGATCCCGGTGTTCAACTGGCACCAGGGATTCCTCAGTGCCATCTACCAGCGCCAGTACATCGATTCGGCGCAGCGCTTTGCCGACGCGCCGCGGCTGACGCCCAAGCATGTCGAGGCGCTCGACATGTTCGATGCGCTGGCCAACGACCCGGCGCTGAACCTGCACATGGAGTTCCGTCCCGGCGACGTGCAGATGGTTCACAACCATACTCTGCTGCACGACCGCACCGGCTTCGAGGACTGGCCCGAGCCGGAGAACAAGCGCCATCTGCTGCGCCTGTGGCTGGCCGCGCCCGGCGCCCGGCCGCTGCCGCCGGTCTACGCCCAGCGCTACGGCAAGGTCGATATCGGCGATCGCGGCGGCATCATCGTGCCATCGACCACCTCGCTGAACGCGCCGCTGGAAGCGGTGTGATCGGCCGGCGCTGCCGGCATTCAATGGAAGTCGAATGAAATGGACTTCTTTGGATTCCGAACCTCTGGTACAATAGATAATTGTATTGAAACTTCAACCTGCAATCGCATCATGGACGCAGGAACACGTTTGGGTGGGTTAGATAGCGTTCGAGGTTTGGCGGCCGTTTGGGTTGCCATTGCTCATGGCGCGGCGTTTCCGCTTCGTGACGTCTTGATCGGCATTGGTGTCGACGAGAGACTCCTTCCGCGCGGGCTCGATGGCCTTCTTTTCAACAGCACTGCGGCTGTGACGGTCTTCTTCGTCGTGTCGGGTTTATGTATTCACTGGCCGTATGTAGAGCAACGTTCTCTGCAACTCGTTCCGTATTTGGTGAGACGTCTGGTTCGCGTCGGGTTTCCGCTTGCTATTGTCTTCGCATTCTTGAGCGCGGTAGGTGGGACTGTTGAGATGGCGGGGAAATCCGTACTTTGGACAATTTATTGCGAGTTGATCTATTACGTTCTCTATCCTGCCATTCTCTTTGCATTCCGCCGCTTTGGAATAGTTCCTGTGCTCGCGGTCTCGATCGTGGTTTCTTTGGGGCTGATCTTTTCCGATTGGTCTGAACTTTATCCTGGACGTTTTGGCATCTTTGCGTGGGTTGTCTGCTTGCCGTATTGGCTCGCCGGTTGCTTTTTGGCGGAGCGGCTGCGCGTCGGATACAGATTGGGTAAGTCGGAGTTCATCTGGCTTTGGCGCATGGTGGTCTGGGCGGTTTCTGTTCTTGCGCTGTGGTTGATCTTCCATTCGCCGGTCAAGGTTGGTTATCCGTTCTCTATGCTTCTGTTTGCAGGCCTGGTAATTTTCTGGCTGCAATCGGAATTGATACGATATCGTTCGCGGAATGCCGTGCAGGGTTTCGAATGGCTGGGACGATTCGGCTATTCGATCTATCTGCTTCATCTGACAGTAATTGCGTCTATGGCAGAACTGGATTTGTCTGGACCGGCCGTGCTGTTGTGGCTTCTTAGGGCGGGAGGCGTCCTGATCGTCAGTTACGCTTTTTTCCTGGTCGTGGAACGGCCCTCTCATAATCTCGCTCGTTCGCTAGCCGCCCGGATTTCGGCGAATCGATCAGCTTCGGCATAGACCATTTACTTTGACTTGATCATTTTGATCAATGGAAATCGCGCGACTTGATTTCGATGCGAACGTCGCGCGGATGGACGTTGGTGCGGGCGCGCTTGAGGCGTGGGTCGCCGCCGTTGGGATGCGCGACCTCGTCGCCGCGGCCGTATTCGGGAATGACGATGTCGCGGCTGCGCACCGGCAGGGCGTCGTCGGCGATGCTGTCGAGCAGGGGCGAAAGATCGACTAGCTTCTCCGCCACGACGTGGATCACCAGCCCCTCGCGCTGCAGCCGGCCTTCCGCCCGCATCAGCCGTGCGCCCATCACCACCTTGCGGAAGCGTTCGAACACGGCGGGCCAGACGACGAGATTGGCGATGCCGAACTCGTCTTCCAGCGTGACGAACACCACGCCGCTGGCAGTGCCCGGGCGCTGGCGCACCAGCACCAGCCCGGCCACCGCCACCTTGCGTCCTTCGCGTCCGCTCTCCAGCGTGTCGCTGGCGACAATGCCTTGCGGCTGCAATTGCGGCCGCAGCAACGCCAGCGGATGGGTGCGCAGCGACAGGCGCAGGCTGGCGTAGTCGTCGACCACATGTTCGCCGATCGCCATGTCGGGCAGCGCCACCGCGGGTTCGACCTGGGGCGGTCGGTTCTCCCGCATCGCCGCCGGCTGTTCGAACAGCGGCATGTGGTCGTCGCGCAGCCCGCGCACAGCCCATAACGCCTGGCGGCGGTCCAGCCCCAGCGAGACGAAAGCGTCGGCGCGCGCCATCTTCTCCAGCGCTGTGCGGCTCAGCCCGCTGCGCAGCCATAGATCGTGCATGTGGCGATAGCCCGTGCCGCGGCGTTCGACCATGCGTTTGACGTCTTCATCGGCCAGTCCCGCGACCTGGCGGAATCCCAACCGCAGCGCGCGTAGCGGCGTGGTGCGGCCGTGCGCGCTCGAGGGCGCGACGAACGGTCTCGGCGTCGGGGCGGGTTCCAGGGTGCAGTCCCAGCCGCTGGCGTTGACGTCGGGCGGCAAGATTTCCACGCCGTGCTCGCGCGCGTCGCGCACGATCTGCGCCGGCGCATAGAAGCCCATCGGCTGGGCGTTGAGCAGGGCGGCGGCGAAGACGTCGGGGTAATGGCACTTGATCCAGGACGAGACGTAGACCAGCAGCGCGAAGGAGGCGGCATGGCTTTCGGGAAAGCCGTAATTGCCGAAGCCCTTTATCTGTTCGAAGCAGCGCTCGGCGAAGTCGCGTTCGTAGCCGTTGCCGACCATGCCGTCGATGAACTTGCTCTCGAAATTGCCGATCGTGCCGGTGTGCTTGAACGTCGCCATGGCGCGGCGCAGTCCGTCGGCCTCGTCGGGCGTGAACTTCGCCGCCACCATGGCGATTTTCATCGCCTGTTCCTGGAACAGCGGCACGCCCATGGTCTTTTCCAGGACGGCTCTCAGCTCTTCCTTGGGATAGTCGATCTTCTCCTTGAAATCCCGCCGCCGCAGATAGGGATGCACCATGTCGCCCTGGATCGGGCCCGGGCGCACGATCGCCACCTCGATCACCAGGTCGTAGTAGTTCTTCGGCTGCAGGCGCGGCAACATCGACATCTGCGCCCGGCTCTCGACCTGGAACACGCCCAGTGAATCGGCGCGCGAGAGCATGTCGTAGGTCGCCTGGTCGCCTTCGGGAATGTTCAGATCGAGATCGCGGCCGTGATGCCGGCGGACCAGATCGAACGCCATGCGCAGGCAGGTCAGCATGCCCAGCGCCAGCACGTCGACCTTGAGAATGCCCAGCGCCTCGATGTCGTCCTTGTCCCATTCGATGACGGTGCGGTTCTCCATGGCGGCATTGGCGATCGGCACCAGATCGTCCAGCCGGCTGCGGCAGATGACGAAACCGCCGACATGCTGCGACAGATGGCGCGGGAAGCCGGTGAGTATCGCCGCCAGTCGCAGGGCCAGCGACAGGCGAGGGTCGGCGGGGTCCAGCCCGGCCTGCCGCACGTGCTCGTCGGGAATCGGCTCGCCCGAGGAGCCCCAGACGGAATCGGCTACCGCCCCGACCGTATCGGGGGACAGGCCCAGAACCTTGCCGACGTCGCGGATGGCGCTGCGGCTGCGATAGGCGATCACCGTGGCGGTGAGGGCGGTGCGATCGCGGCCGTATTCCTCGTAGATGTGCTGGATGACCTCTTCGCGCCGGCCATGCTCGAAATCGACGTCGATGTCGGGCGGCTGATTGCGGGCGGTGCTGAGGAAGCGCTCGAACAGCAGATCGATGCGGTCAGGACCGACGGCGGTGATCCCCAGGCAGTAGCAGACCAGGGAATTGGCCGCCGAGCCGCGCCCCTGGCACAGAATCTTCCTTTCCTTGGCGAAGTCGACGATGTGGCGAACGGTGAGAAAGAACGCCGCGTATTCGCGTTCCCGGATCAGCTTGAACTCGTTTTCGATCTGGCCCCGGTATTTCTCGAGATCCGTCGCGGAAAAGCGCCGGGCGGCGCCTTCCCAGGTCAGCCGCTCCAGTTCCTCCTGCGGCGATCGGCCGTCGATGCCGTCTTCCACCGGATACCGGTAGTCCAGCTCCGTCATGGCGAAATTGCAGCGCTCGGCGATCTCTACCGTGCGCGCCAGGGCGTCGGGATGGCGGTGGAAGAGTCGCGCCATTTCCTGCGGGCTCTTGATGTGCCGCTCGGCATTGGCATGCAGGCGCCAGCCGGCCTCGTCGATGGTGCAGCGCTCGCGGATGCAGGTCAGCACGTCCTGCAGGATGCGCCGTTC
>JBDZUM010000006.1:53965-56868 GCA_040255215.1 Rhodospirillaceae bacterium | reverse complement strand
TGGCACTGGCCCTTGGGCGCGCGGAGATTGCCCAGCGTCAGCAGGCGACAGAGCTTGCCGTAGCCCCTGATGTCCATCGGATAGGCCAGCAGCGAGAAGCCGTCCTGCGTCACCAGCCGGCTGCCGATCAGCAGCTTGAACTCGCTGGCGTCCCTGTTCGCCGCGCGCGCCGCGACATGCGCCCGCACCACGCCGCCCAGCGTGTTGCGGTCGGTGATGGCGATGGCGCGATGGCCCAGCGCCGCCGCCGTTTCCACCAGTTCGGCAGGACGCGAGCCGCCCCGCAGGAAGCTGTAGTTGGATGTGACCTGAAGTTCGGCATAGGCCGGGATAATGGCCTCCGCCTTCGACGCCGGCCCGCGCATGGCTCAGGCCGTCAGCGCGGACAGGGCGGCAAGATGCAGGATCGGCGCGGCGAGCAGGTCGGAGCGCAGCGCCGCCAGGTCGCGATCGGCGGTGATCAGCGAAGCCTCGAGCAATTCGGCGCAGGCGAGATAGCAACATTCCTCGACCGGCCGGCCAAGCTGCAGGCTGAGCTGCAAGGCGCGCTCATGGTGTTCGCGCGCGGGATGCAGGGTATCGAAATAGGCCGGCGCCTGGCGCAGGGCCTCCTGCGCCTGTTCCGCCGCCATCTCGCCGCGCCGCAGCTTCAGGCGAGCGAGTTCCGCCATCTCGACCAGGATCAGATCCGGCGCGTGCAGCGCCAGATTGGGATCGAGCAGGCGCAATGCCGCCGGTCGCATCGGTTCGGCGACGAACCATTTGAGGGCGACGGCGGCATCGACCACGTAGTTCATCGATCGCGGCCCTCGCGCAGCAGCAGGGCGCTGTCGGTCTGCGGCCGGCCATGCGGCGTCAGGGCGGCGATGTCGTCGGCCAGCGCCACCAGCTCGCGCGCCGAGGGCAGGCGGGCGTGGCGCTCCAGCATGGTGCGGGCCTCGGCCTCGAGCGAACGGTTGTTCGATTTGGCGCGCAGCTTCAGCGCCTGCACCACGGCCTCGTCGAGATTGCGGATCGTCAGGGTAGCCATGTCAGTCTCCAGGGGCAGGCGGGTTCAGGCGCAGAAGCCGTGCAGGTACCAGCGCGCGGTGCGCAGGCTGCCGGCGGCGCCGACGACGCTGTTGAACGGGCCGTCGCGATAGATCCAGTAGCGCTGCCCGTCCTCGGCCTCGATGCGGTAGTAGTCGCGCACCGGCGGCGTGGCGTTGAGCGTTGCGCCGGCCGCATCCGGCTCGCGCCACCATTCGTTGGCCAGCCGCTCGGGTCCGTCGACGCGGACCACGCGATGCGCCTGCTGGCGCCAGTTGAACTGGCGCGGCGGATCGTCGGGCACCGGCGCGATGACGTCGATCGGTTCGGGACTGGCCAGCAGCCGCACGGGCCGCACCGGCGCCGTCCGGTTCGGGGTGGTCCTGGCGAAGACGCGCCAGTCTTCCGCCAGCGCCACCGCCGAACGGATTCCCGTCGCCCCGGCCGGACCCGCCGCACTGGCCGGCAGGCGCTGCACGGCGCGCTCGGGGATATGGCTCTGGCGCGGGACCAGGCGGATGACGCGATCGGCGCCCAGTTTGGAGGTCAGCCGGTCGATCAACTCGCCGACCTTGCCGTCCTCGTTGCCTTCGCCCTGCTGCAAGGAATGCTGGCGGCCGACGAAGGGATCGGCGGCACGGGCGGTGACCAGCATCAGCTCGACGCCGAAACCGGCATCGATCTGCGTCAGCGGCTCGGCGAACAGCCGCAGCAGATGGTCGGCGTCGCGGCTGGGCTGGCTGGTGCCGATCTCGCAGCGCTCGAACGAGCCATCGACGCGATAGAGCACCAGTTCGACCTGCCGGGCGCCCATGCCCGCATTTTCGAGTTGGCTGCCCAGGGAGGCCAGCAGGCGCGCGGTGGCGGCCGCAATGTCCTCGGGCCGGCCGATCGGCTCGGCGAACGCCAGGCGGGAGCGGAAGGGCGGGGTGGGACGGCGCGGCTGGATGTTCTCCACCATGCGGCCCAGGGCCTGGTCCAGCCGCGCCAGCACCAGCGGACCGAAACGATTGGTCAGCGGCGCGCGCGGCAGCGAATAGAGATCGCCGACGCGGCGCAGGCCCAGCCGGTTCAGGGTATCGATGGCTTCCTGGGGCAGGCGCAGGGCGGCCATTTCCAGCCCGGCCAGCGCCTTGCGCTGCCCGCCGGGCGCCACGATGCGCTGCGCCCGCCCGCCGGCGTCGTAATGCGCCATCGCCCAGGCGGCCCCTGCGGTGTCGGCCAGACCGGCGCGGCAGGCGAAGCCCAGCTTCTCGATCCGGCCGACAAGGTCGTCGAGCAGCCTGGCCTCGCCGGTATCGCCGCCGCCAAAGAGATGGGCGCAGCCGCTGATGTCGAGGAACAGGCCGTAGCCCGGCTGGTCGGGGTAATCGTCCAGCGCCACCCAGGGTGTATAGCGGTCGCACCAGGCGGCCAACTTCTCCAGCAGCCGCCTGTCGGCGCCGATATCCTCCTGTATCACCTGCAACTCGGGCAGCATGGCGCGGGCATCGGCCAGCCGCTGCCGGCGATGCAGGCCGACCCGGGCTGCCGCCTCATTGACGGAAGCCAGACGCTGCCCGCCGGAAACGCTGGCCAGGGTCGCTCCAGGCCGCTCGCGCCAGTTGGGGTCGAGGCGGGCCAGCCGATCGGTCGAGAGTCTGGGGAACCACAGCGAAATCACCCTTTTCATGGCACCACTCCATCATCCAGCTTCGTTCGTGATCGTCGGTCAGGCCGCGAGCGCGGCGCAGGCTGACCCGCAGGCGGGGTCGGGCAATGTCGTGCAGGCCCGGCGTCGACGCGGCCGGCGCGCTGCTGATCTGCCAGCGCGTCAGCGCCGCGGAAGTGCGCAGGGCGCCAGGCAGGCGCAGAAGCAGAGCCGGGGTGGCGCT
>JBDZUM010000006.1:48824-53865 GCA_040255215.1 Rhodospirillaceae bacterium | reverse complement strand
GAAGCGAAACCGGTGGCGGCCGAGGTTGGCGTTATCTCATAAGGGTTTACACCTTCGATTTCATGCAATCCGCAAATCGAAAGCCCGTTGCCTGGCAGAATCCGATCGATCTCCGGCACGCCTAGCTGTACGGTGCCGGCATCGCTTGAAGAACGGACGCTAAAACGCTGTTCTAGAACGCTGATGCGTTCTCGAAGGGCGGCGATATCGGACAAGGACGCACTGTGCATGGTCTCGATCCGGCGATGGGCGAAGAGGATGGTCGTCTCTATTTGATGTTCTTGTTTTGTTCTATGCCGGGTCAGCTACGGAGTCAAATCGATTCCTGCCGGCATTTTGCTGTCATCCGAGGGGCATGGCGGGCGTCATCGCTTCGTCGTTTGAGCCCCGGCGTTCCACTGGCTAGGCTGGCCGCCTCACCAAGGAGAACGGCATGCCCGACGATCTGGCGCCCAACCTGAAACCCGACGGCGCCGACCTGCCGGTGCTGCCGGAGTTCGCCCTGACGCTGGTCGAGACGACGGCGGAAACCCTGCAGGGCTATGGCGAACTGGTCGATCACCGAGACCAGCGGCCGGTGGAGATCGTGCGCTGGCCGGCCCCGGGCCGCCGTCCAGTCGATCCCGGCACCGGCGACCAGGGCGGCACCACCGAGGGTATTTTCGAGTTCGAATGGAAGGGCGACGTGCTGCGCGGCCGCAACAACGCGGTCGACGACGACTACGTGCTGGGCTTCGCCTGCCAGCCGTCGCAGTCGAGCGAGGTCCGGCCCACGGTCAGGCGCGAAAAGGTGCTGCTATGGCACGCCAACTACCATCCCGATGGCGGCCAGGTGTTCTTCCCGCTGACGCCGGCCCCCTTCGTGGTGCCGCTGGCGCTGCCGGGCGACGAGGTGAAGCCCGAGGATTTCGTCGCCTTCTGGTTCGCCGGCGACAAAGGGCTCTACATCCATCCCGGCATCTGGCACGAGGGCGTGTTCCCGACCGCCGATCGCGGCCGCTTTTTCGACCGCCAGGGCAAGGTCCATGCCCGCATCAGCGTCGACTTCCCCAAGGAGTTCGGCTGCTATCTCACAGCACCCTTGATACGATAGGAAGAGTGATGCCGAGCGCCGCATCAGCCGAATAATTGATTAGCTTCCAATATCCAGCACTGCACCCAATTCCAATTCCAATCGTGAAACTCATAATAAAAACTATCCATCGGCCGCTGCATCTCAGAAGAGGGAGGGAAAATAAATAAACGCCAATAAACAACCAAGATATTGGATTTAAATAGTACATTAATACATACCCTATAAATGTACCTATAAGCAGGAAGAAAAGTCCCCAAAATATTTCCTGCTTCATTTCTTTGATGCCCAGGCGAGAGAAGATTTTGGTTTAGGAGTTCCGACATACCATTGCCGTCCAACAGTCAGCTATCTCAGTTTACTTGGTTCGGAATACTGCCAAATAACAACCAGAGGCTCCATGAGAGCAAGCGTCACCCTAAAAGGTCCTTCCGGGGACGCGCCATCTCCAGTAATCGTGTTCTCGATTGCCGATATCGCGCCGCACGTCGGCAGGAAAAGATGCATCAACGTCGATTGCCCCAAGGAGTTCGGCTGCTATCTCGCCGCCCCCCTGACCCGATAATCCGACCCAATAAGGAGAACGCTCATGCCGCGCGCCATCTGGAACGGCAAGGTCATCGCCGAAAGCGACCGGTTCGAGACCGTCGAAGGCAACGTCTATTTCCCGCCCGAGACGATCAAACGCGAATTCTTCAAGCCGTCCGAAACCCATACGGTCTGCCCGTGGAAGGGCACGGCGAGCTATTACACCGTCGAGGTCGACGGCAAGCAGAACAAGGACGCCGCCTGGTACTATCCGGAGACCAAGGAGGCGGCGAACAACATCAAGGGCTACGTCGCGTTCTGGCGCGGCGTCACGGTGGAGAAGTAGCAAGTGGCCGACAATCTGCGCATCGACGGCGAGCGTCTGTGGTCCAGCCTGATGGAGATGGCGCAAATCGGCGCCACCGAGAAAGGCGGCGTCTGCCGCATCGCGCTGACCGATCTCGATCGGCAGGGCCGCGATCTGTTCGTGCGCTGGTGCAAGGAGGCGGGCTGCGAGGTGCGCGTCGACGCCATCGGCAACATCTTCGCTCGCCGCAAGGGCCGCGACGAATCGCTGCCGCCGATCGTCACCGGCTCGCATCTCGACAGCCAGCCCACGGGCGGCAAGTTCGACGGGGCCTATGGCGTGCTGGCCGGGCTGGAAGTGATCCGCGCACTGAACGATGCCGGCTACGAGACCAACGCGCCGGTCGAGGTGGCGGTGTGGACTAACGAGGAGGGCGCGCGTTTCGCGCCGGCCATGGTGGCCTCGGGCGTGTTCGCCGGCGCCTTCGATCTCGACTACGCGTTGACGCGCACCGATCCCGAAGGCAAAAGCTTCGGCGACGAGCTCAAGCGCATCGGCTATGACGGGCCGGAGAAGGTCGGCTTTCCGATCGGCGCCTATTTCGAGGCGCATATCGAGCAGGGCCCGATCCTTGAGAACGAGAACAAGACCATCGGCATCGTCACCGGCGGCCAGGGCCAGCGCTGGTATGAGATCGACATCACCGGCATGGAAAGCCATGCCGGCACCACGCCGATGGAACTGCGCAAGGATGCGCTGGTTGGCGCAGCGGAACTGATCGTGGCCGCCCGCGCCATCGCCACGGCGCGCAGGAACGGGCGCGCCACGGTCGGGGTCATCAACGCGCTGCCGCAGTCGCGCAACACGATTCCCGGCCGCGTATCGCTGACCCTGGAGCTGCGCCATCCTTCCGATGCCGAACTGACGGCGATGGACGCTGAAATGCGGGCCGAGGCGGCGAAGATCGCCGGGCGGCACGGGCTGGAGACGAAGATCGAACAGATCTGGTATTTCCCGCCGCAGCCCTTCGACGACGAATGCGTCGACGCGGTACGCAAGGCGGCGGCGAAGGCGGGGCTGCCGGCCATGGAGATCGTCTCCGGCGCCGGCCACGACGCTTGCTACGTGGCGCGCGTGGCGCCTTCGGCCATGGTGTTCATCCCCTGCGAGGCCGGCATCAGCCACAACGAAATCGAGACGGCGACGCCGGAGCATGCGGCGGCCGGCTGCCAGGTGTTGCTGCAGGCGATGGTCGAGCGGGCCAACGGGTGACGGCGTCCGCCCGCCGGTTCAGCCCAGCGGGTTGGTCGTCGAGAGGTGAAAGCCCTTGGTCTGGACCGAATCCAGAATGGCGCTGATGCCGGGGGATTTGGTCGTGAGGCCGCCGGCCGCGCCGATATCGAGTTCTTTGACCAGGGCCCAGGGCGCGCCTTCGGCCGGCAGATTGCCCGCTTGCCGGTTGGGCGTGAAGCCGTAGCGGAACTTGAAGGTGGTGCGGTTGGCCGACTGGAACATGAAGATTTTCATGACGCTATTCTAGCACGCGCCGGAATTGAGCGCTCACGGTTCAGGCGAGCCGCCCTAGTACGAAAGCCAGCAGGAAGCCGACCACGGCGACCGGGCCGGTGAAGGAACGCACCTCGGCGAAGGCCTCGGGGATCATGGTGTCGATCACCATCACCAGGATGGCGCCGGCGGCGATGGCAATGGTTACGGCGGTGACTTCCGGCGCCAGTCCCCCCAGCAGCGCCGAGCCCAGCGCGGCAGCGATGGCCGACAGCAGAGCGATGGCGGTCCAGATGCCGAACACATAGGCCGGAGAACGGCCGGCGCGCCGCATGCCGGCCGCGCTCGACAGGCCTTCGGGCAGGTTGGAAAGGAAGATGGCGGCCAGCAGCACCAGACCGACGCCCTGACCGTCGAGCAGCGAGGCGCCGAGCGCGGCCGATTCGGGCAGGCCATCGAGCAACGCGCCCAGCGCGATGGCGGCACCGGCGACATCGGCGCTGTCGCTGGCCTGCGGCGGCGGGCGTTGCGACCGTTTGCGATGGCGGGCGCCGTACTGCGCCAGCAGCGCATTGGCTGCCGCATAGACCAGTGCACCGGCGGCGAAGCCGGTGGCGGCCGCCGCCAGCCCGCCGCGCGTGGCGGCCTCATCCATCAGTTCGAACGCCAGGGCCGAGATCAGCACGCCGGCGCCGAAGGCCATGATAGAGGCAATGACGGGCTGCGAGAGGCGCAGGAACCAGCCGCCCAGCGCGCCCAGCAGCAGCGCCGAACCGCTCAGCAGCCCCCATAGCCCCGCTTGGATCCAGATCGCCATGCGCGCGCTAGCCGGCCTGCGCCTCGCGCTGGCGGCGGCGCTGCTGGCGCTGCAGGACGATGGTTGCGATCACGATACCGACTGTGACTATGCCGACGATGATCGAGGCCAGGACGTTGATCTCGGGGCTGACCCCGCGGCGGACGCTGGAATAGACCAGCATCGGCAGGGTGGTGGCGGTGGGACCGGTGACGAACTGGGTGATGACCAGGTCGTCGATCGACAGGGTGAAGGCCAGCAGCCAGCCCGACACCAGGGCTGGCGAGATGATCGGCAGGGTGATGACGAAGAACACCTTGGCCGGCCGGGCGCCGAGATCCTGCGCCGCTTCCTCGAGCGCGTAGTCGAACGTCACCAGGCGCGACTGCACGATGACGGCGACGTAGGCCATGGTGAAGGTGATGTGGGCGATGGCGATGGTGGTGAAGCCCCGCTCGGGCCAGCCGAAGAGGCGCTCCAGCATGACGAAGAGCAGCAACATGGAAATGCCCATGATGACTTCGGGCATGACCAGCGGCGCGGTTATCAGGCCGGTGAAGAGCGTGCGGCCACGGAAGCGGCGATAGCGGGCCAGGGCGACGCCGGCGAAGGTGCCGAGAATCACAGCGACGGTGGCGTTGACGACGCCGATCTGCAGCGACAGCAGGGCGGCCGATACCATCTCCTCGTTCTCGGGCAGCGCCTGCCACCATTTCAGCGAGAAGCCCGACCAGATCGTCACCATGCGCGATTCGTTGAACGAATAGACGACGACCGAGACGATCGGGATGTAGAGAAAGGCGAAGGCGAAGACCATCGCGGTGACGACGAA
>JBDZUM010000006.1:29946-48724 GCA_040255215.1 Rhodospirillaceae bacterium | reverse complement strand
CCGATGCCGAGCAGGAACTGGTTGAGCAGGCCGGTCTGGCCGAGAATGCCGATCCAGGCGTAGATGCGGATCAGGAACGAAGTCCAGAAGGGCAGGATGATCAGCATCAGCAGCGGCGCGCGCCAGCGGTCGGAGGCGCGGGCGATGCCGTAGGCCAGCGGGTAGCCGATCAGCAAGGTCAGCACGGTCGAGATCGCCGCGATGCGCAGCGAATTCAGGTAGGCCGAGACGTAAAGGTCGTCGCCGAAAATGAACGCATAGTTCTTGACCGCCTCGGCCAGCCGGATGGTGCCGTCGGAGAAGGCGGCGAAGCTGAAGGGCGGCACCTCGTAGGTCGCGGTGCCGAAGCTGATCGCCAGCACGATCAGGAAAGGCGCCAGGAAGAACAGCAGCAGCCAGAAATAGGGGACGGCGATGACGAAGCGGGCGCCGGTGACGCCGAGGCGACGGCCCAGCGCCAGCACGCCGCGATAGAGGGCGAACTGCATCAGCTGCAGATGCAGGCCCTCGATAAAGCCTACGACGCGGGCTTCCTCGCCAGAGAGATAGGCGCGGGACGGCGGGCGGGCCATGTCAGGGCCGGCTCACGAGGTCAGCACGATGGCGTTGGCCGGCTCCCAGGAGAGATAGACCTCCTCGTCCCAGGACACGGCGGGCTCGGCCAGGCGCACCAGATTGGGCATGGTCGCCTGCATGGTCTCGCCCGAATCGAGCGTCACGTAGTAGGTCGACACGTCGCCGAGATAGCCGATGTCGCGCACCTTGCCGCGCGTGAAATTGTACGGTCCCTCAGGCTTGGTGCGCGTGATCTTGACCTTCTCGGGCCGGATCGCCACCCAGACCGTGGCGGCGGGCGCCGCCGAGACGCCGTGGCTGACATAGACCGTGCAGCCAAGTGCGGGCGATTCGACGGTGACGTGGTCCGGCTTGTCGTCGATCAGCCGGCCCTCGAACATGTTCACCGAGCCGATGAAATCGGCGACGAAGGTGCTGTTGGGAAATTCGTAGATCTCGTTCGGCGTGCCGACCTGCACGATCTCGCCGCGATCCATCACCGCGATGCGCGAGGCCATGGTCATGGCCTCCTCCTGGTCGTGCGTCACCATCACGAAGGTGATGCCGACTTTCTCCTGGATGTTCATCAGCTCGAACTGGGTCTGCTCGCGCAGCTTCTTGTCGAGGGCGCCCAGCGGCTCGTCTAGCAGCAGCAGCTTGGGCTGCTTGACCAGCGCGCGGGCAAGTGCGACGCGCTGGCGCTGGCCGCCGGAAAGCTGGTGCGGCTTGCGCCTGGCGAACTGCGTCATCTGCACCATGTCGAGAATGCCGGCGACGCGCTCGGCGATCTGCGGCTTGGGCAGACCGTCCTGCTTCAGGCCGAAGGCGATGTTCTGCTCGACGTTCATATGCGGAAACAGCGCGTAGGACTGGAACATCATGTTGACCGGCCGATCGTAGGGCGCGACGCCGGCCATGTCGACGCCGTCGATCAGGATGCGACCCTCGGTCGGCGTCTCGAAGCCGGCCAGCATGCGCAGCAGGGTGGTCTTGCCGCTGCCCGAGCCGCCCAGCAGCGCGAACAGTTCGCCGCGATAGATGTTCAGGCTGACATCGGCAACGGCGGTGAAGTCGCCGAAGCGCTTGACCACGTTTTCGATGCGGATATAGGGCGCCGCGGCGGGATCGTTCCACGGTTCCGGCGTGCGGCGCGGGGCGCGGGCCTGGTCGGCGATGGCCATTTAAGCAGCGGGCCTCCGAAGCTGGACGAGGCGGACAGCGACCGTTCGCGCCGTCCGCCGATCCGCTATTTGCCGGTCTTGATGCTGGTCCAGCTGCGGGTGCGCAGCTGCTCGTATTTCCGGTCGGCGGCGCTGATCGTGTAGAGATTGGCCATCACCTCGTCGGAGGGATAGATGTTCTCGTTTTCCGCCACTTCCTTGTCGAGGAACTCCTTCGACTTGGCGTTGCCGTTGGCGTAGCCGACGAAGTTGGAGCTTTCGGCCGCGACCTTGGGATCGAGCAGGTAGTCGATCCACTTGTAGGCGTTGTCGACGTTCGGCGCCGAGGCCGGGATGGCCATGACGTCGACCCACAGCAGCGCGCCTTCCTTGGGAATGGTGTATTCGATCTCGACCTTGTTCTTGCTGTTGGCGGCGCGATCGGCGGCCTGCAGGATGTCGCCGCTGTAGCCGAAGGCGACGCAGATATTGCCCTGCGCCAGCGCGTTGATGTACTCCGACGAATGGAAGCGGCGGATAAAGGGCCGCACCGCCTTGAAGGCGGCGACCGCCTTCTCGAGGTCGGCCGGATCCTTGCTGTCGGGATCGAGCTTCAGGTACTTCAGCGCCGCCGGGATCATGTCGGTCGGGCTGTCCAGCACCATGACGCCGCAATCCTTGAACTTCGAGACCACGGCGGGATCGAAGATCATGCGCAGCGAATCGACCGGCGCGTCGGGCATCGCCTTCTTGACCTTGGCGACGTTGTAGCCGACGCCGGTGGTGCCCCACATCCACGGCACCGCGTACTGGTTGCCGGGATCGTACTTGGCAAGCTGCTTCATGATCACCGGATCGACGTTGCCGTAGTTCTTCAGCTTCGACTTGTCGAGCTTCTGGTAGATGCCGGCCGGGATCTGGCGCACCAGGAAGGGCGAGGCGGTCGGATAGACGACGTCGTAGCCCGACTTGCCGGCGCGCAGCTTGGCGTCGAGCGATTCGTTGGAGTCGTAGACCGAATAGTTGACCTTGACGCCGCTGGCCTTGACGAAATTGTCGACGGCGTCCTCTGCGATGTAGTCGGACCAATTGTAGACGTTGACCTGGCCCTGGGCCGAAGCGGAACCGGCTGCAAACAGCGCGGCGAAAGATGCGGCGACGGACAGGCCGGCAATGGCGAACTTCATCTGGATCGTGCCCCCGTGTTCGGATATCGGCTCCGCAACCGGCCCCCGCCGGCCACGCTTCGACCGATTCATAAGGAGCGGGGGCTGCGCTGTAAAGCGCCGGGGGCGTGCCGGGGTCGTCGGCAGTCTCAGGGCGTGTGGCGAAGGACACAGCCTGCCGCCGCAGCGGCGCGAAAAGCGTCAATCGGACGCGGCAAAGGCAGGTCAGACGCCGAGGTAGCGGTGCTGCAGCGCCGGATCGGCGGCGAGTTCGGCCGAGGCGCCGGACCAGACGACGCAGCCTTTCTCGACGATGTAGTGCCGGCTGGCCAGCGCGATCAGCGCCTGAACGTTCTTGTCGATCAGCAGGATGGCCTGCCCGTCGGCCTTGAGCGCTGCGAGGCAGCGCCAGATTTCCTGGCGGATGATCGGCGCCAGCCCCTCGGTCGCCTCGTCGAGGATCAGCAGACGCGGGTTGGTCATCAGCGCCCGGCCGATCGCCAGCATCTGCTGCTCGCCGCCGGAGAGCTGGTTGCCCATGTTGTTCTGGCGCTCGGCGAGGCGGGGAAAGAACTCGAACACCCGCGGCAAGGTCCATGGGCTTGCGGCGCCAGCGCGGTTGGCGGCTGCCGCGACCAGGTTTTCCCGGACGCTGAGATTGGGGAAGATCTGCCGGCCCTCCGGCACCAGGCCGATGCCGAGCTGGGCGATGCGGAAGGAGGGCAGCTTTTCGATCCGCCGGCCGCCGAATTCGATCTCGCCGCCGCGCACGGCCACCATGCCGAGGATGGAATGCACGGTGGTCGTCTTGCCCATGCCGTTGCGGCCCATCAGGGTCACGACTTCGCCGGCGTCGATCGCCAGTTCCATGCCGAACAGCGCCTGGCTGGCGCCGTAGAAGCTCTCAAGGCCGCGTACGCGCAGCATCACAGGCCTCCTGCCGCGCCGGCGGCTTCGTCGCCGAGATAGGCCTGACGTACCTCTTCGTTGGCGCGGATTTCGTCGGGGCTGCCGCTGGCGATGGCGCGGCCATAGACCAGCACGGTGATGCGGTCGGCCAGCGCGAAGACGGCGTTCATGTCGTGCTCGACCAGCAGGATGGTGCGCTGCCCGCGCACGCCGCGCAGGAATTCGGTCATGCGCGCCGATTCCTCGGCCCCCATCCCGGCCATCGGCTCGTCCAGCAGCAGCAGCGAGGGATCGCCGGCCAGCGCCATGGCGATCTCGAGCTGGCGCTGTTCGCCGTGCGAGAGGGCGCCCGCCGGAATGGTGGCGCGGTCCGCCAGGCCGACCTGCTCCAGCACCGCCATGGCCGGATCGCGCAACGCCGCCTGGGCGCGCGCCGGCGCCCAGAAGCGGAAGGAATGACCCTGATGCGCCTGCACCGACAGGGCGACGTTGTCGAGGGCGCTGAAACTGGCCAGCACCGAGGTGATCTGGAATGAACGCGCCAGGCCGAGCCGGGTGCGGGCATGGGCGGGCAGGGCGGTGATTTCGGCGCCGTCGAACAGGATACGGCCCGAGTCGGGCTTCAGCGCGCCGCTGAGCTGGGCGACCAGCGTCGTCTTGCCGGCGCCATTGGGACCGATCACGGCGTGAATTTCGTTGCGCGCGATGTCGAGCGACAGCGCGTCGGTGGCGACCAGGCCGCCGAACGCCTTGCGCAGGCTCTCGGTGCGCAGGATGGCGTCAGCCATGGCCGCCTCCGTGGGTTCGCGCGCCGCCGGGCAGCAGGCTGTCGATGCCGCCGCGGGCGTAGAGCACGACCAGCACCAGCAGCGGACCGAAAATCATCTGCCAGTAGTCGGTGAAACCCGACAGCACTTCCTCGATGACGAGGAAGGCGACGGCGCCGTAGAGCGGGCCGAACAGGCTGCCCATGCCGCCCAGCACCACCATGATGATGAAGTCGCCCGAACGGGTCCAATGCATCATCGCCGGGCTGACGAACTCGGCGCGGTCGACCTCCAGCGCTCCCGCCAGCCCGCACAGCGCGCCGGCAATGACGAAGGCGGCCAGCTTGTAGCGGTAGGTCGGGAAGCCCAGCGCCTGCATGCGCGGTTCGTTGGCCTTGGCGCCCTGCAGGACCATGCCGAAGCGCGAATTGACGATGCGCCAGGTCAGGTAGAGTGCGGCCATGGCGAGCGCGAAGGTCAGATAGTAGAGCTGCACACGGTTGCCGGTCGACAGCGGGCCGAACTTCGTCGCGGCCGACAGCACCATGCCGTCGTCGGCGCCGTATTCCTCCAGCCCGACGCCAACGAAATAGACCATCTGGCCGAATGCCAGCGTGATCATGATGAAATAGACGGCGCGGGTGCGCAGGCTCAGCGCGCCGACCGCGACGGCCAGCAGCGCCGAGCCCAGCATCGCTACCGGATACTGCAGGAAGCCGCTGGTGACGCCGTGATACGCCATGATGCCGACGGCGTAGCCGCCGACGCCGAAGAACATGGCATGGCCGAAGCTGACCATGCCGCCATAGCCCAGGATCAGGTTGAGGCTGATGGCGGCCAGCACATGCACCAGCACGCGCGTCATTACCGTCATGGCGAAGACATCGTCGAACAGCGCCGAATAGACCGGCAGCAGCGCGAGGGCCGCGATCAGCGCGACGTTGATGGCAAGGCGCAGGCGGTCTTGCATGTCAGTTGCGCCCGAACAGGCCGGTCGGACGCCAGATCAGCACCACGATCATGATCAGGTAGATCAGCATCGAGGCGATCGCCGGGCCGATGGTCGAGGCCGAGGTGGCCGGCATGGCGAGCTTCAGCAGGTCGGTGAGGAACACCCGGCCCAGCGTGTCGATCAGGCCGACGCCCAGCGCGGCGACGAAGGTGCCGCGGATCGAGCCGATGCCGCCGATGACGATGACGACGAAGGCCTGGATCAGGACTTCCTCGCCCATGCCGCTGTAGACGGTCGAGATCGGCGCGTTCATCAGGCCCGCAAGGCCGGCGAGAGCAGCGCCGATGCCGAAAACGGTGGTGAAGAGCAGGCGGATATTCACGCCCAGCGCCGAGACCATGCGCGGATTGCTGGCGCCGGCGCGGATCAGCATGCCGGTGCGCGTGCGGGCAATCAGGTACCACAGCGCCGCCGCGACGATCAGCGCCACGACCGTAATGCCGAAGCGATACACGGGGTAGGGCACGCCCGGCAGGATCTCGAAGCGGGCCTGCAACCACGAGGGCAGGGAGATCGACAGGCCGCCGGCGCCCCAGATCGCCTGGACTGCGCGATTGAAGAACAGGATCAGGCCGAACGTGGCCAGCACCTGGTCGAGATGGTCGCGCGCGTAGAGCGAGCGCAGCACGACGAATTCCAGAACCATGCCGATCAGCAGGGTGGCGACCAGCGCCAGCACACCGCCGAGCAGGAAGGATCCGGTGAGTTCGATGAAGGTGAAGGCGAGGTAGGCGCCCAGCATGTAGAGCGAGCCATGCGCCAGATTGACCATGTCCATGATGCCGAACACCAGCGTCAGTCCGGCGGCCAGCAGGAAGATCAGCAAGCCGAGCTGGATGCCGTGCAGGGTGTTTTCGATCAGAAGCGTGGTCACGTGGTCCTCGCGCCCCGTCTCGGGGCCGGAAGCCGGTGCCGGAAACGCAACAGGAGCGCCGCAGCGCTCCTGTTCATGGATTCCGGATGGATCACTTCATCGGGCATTCGGACGCGAAGGGGTCCTGATGGTCCTTGAGGACCGTCGAGACCGTCTTCAGCGTCAGCACGCCGTCGGCGTCCTTGACCACTTCCTGCAGGTAGAAGTTCTGGATCGGGAAATGGTTGTTGCCGAACTTGAAGCCGCCGCGCACGGACTTGAAATCGGCCTTTTTCAGCGCTGCGCGAATGGCGTCGGTCTTGCTGACGTCACCCTTGACCGCTTCCATCGCGCTGGCGATCAGCATGATGGTGTCATAGGCCTGCGCGCCATAGAACGAGGGGTACGTGCCGTGCTTCTTCTTGAAGTCGGCAACGAACTTCTTGTTGGCCTCGTTCGGCAGGTCCTGCACCCATTCCTGCGTGCCGGGAATGCCGATGGCTGCATCCTTCTGGCGCGGCAGCGACAGGGCGTCGATCGTATAGACCGTGTAGAGCGGAACCGAGCCGCGCAGGCCAGCCTGTTCGTACTGGGTCAGGATCTGCACGCCGGCCGGGCCGGGATAGAACACGAACAGCGCCTGGGCGCCCGAAGCGCGCACCTTGGCGAGTTCGGCCGAGAAGTCGAGCTGGCCCGGCCACTTGGTGTAGTCCTCGCCGACCAGCTCGCCCTTGAAGGTACGCTTTACGCCCGCGGCCATGTCGCGGCCGGCCGCGTAGTTGGGCGACATCACGTAGAGCTTCTTGACGCCCTTCTGGTTCAGCGTCTCGCCCAGCGCCATCGGCGTCTGGTCGTTCTGCCAGGCGACGCCGAAGAAATTCTTGTGGCAGCCTTCGCCGGCGATCTGCGAGGGACCGGCGTTCGAGCTCAGCACGAAGGTGCCGGCATCGGCGGCCGACTTGTAGGAAGCCAGCAGCACGTTCGACCAGATGTAGCCGGCGACGAACGGCACCTTGTCCTGCGTCACCAGCTTGTCGGTCTTCTGCTTGCCGACATCCGGCTTCTGCTGGTCGTCCTCGTAGACGACCTCGACCGGCTTGCCGGCCATCTTGCGGCCGAGATGGTCGAGCGCCAGCTCGACGGAGTTCTTCATGTCCTCGCCGATGATCGCGGTCGGACCGCTCAGCGTGGTGACGTAGCCGATCTTGATGGCGTCCTGCGCCAGAGCCGGACCGGCAAGGAGCGACAGCGCCGACGCTGCGGCGAGCATCTTGAACTTCATTGGAGGCCTCCCAGTGCCATGACTGATTGACGGCCGTTCACCGGCCTTTGGGTTGGACCGCACATTAACAGAGCGTGGGTCGAGAAACAGCGGATTTGCGGCACTTTAGCATCGTTGGCACCCCTAACAAGCGGAATTTGCCCAACGGAAGCAATCCGGTAGGCGGGATACCGGTTTTGGCCGCCCGAGCCGCGCGGGGCATCTTTCTGACGGTTTCTCGTCTGCCTATTGGCGCAGCTTGAAGCGCTGGATCTTGCCGGTGGCAGTCTTCGGCAGTTCGGCGACGAAGTTGATCCAGCGCGGATATTTGTAAGGCGCCAGACCACTTTTGCAGTGGTCCAGCAGCGCCACCCGCAACGCAGCCCCCTCGTCGCTGGCGATCGAGGTCGCATCCTTCAGCACGATATAGGCTTCCGGCTTGATCAGCCGATCACTGTCGGCCCGGCCGACGATCGCCGCCTCGAGCACGGCGCCATGTTCGATCAGACGCGCCTCGATCTCGAAAGGCGAGCACCAGATGCCGCCGACCTTCAGCATGTCGTCGGACCGTCCGCCATAGGTGTAGTAACCCTCGGCATCGCGGCTGTAAGTGTCGCCCGTATTGAGCCAGCCATCGACCATGGTCTCGGCGGTCTTGGCGGCATTGTTCCAGTAGTACTTGGCGGTCGACTTGCCCTTGATCCACAGCTTGCCGGGTTCTCCGTCGGCCACCGGTTCGCCGTGCTCGTCGACGATCCGTGCTTGGTAGCCCGGCACCATGCGCCCGCTGGCGCCTGGCTTGACGTCGTTCAGACGGTTGGAAATGAAGATATGCAACGCCTCGGTCGATCCGATGCCGTCGAGGATGGTGAGCCCGGTCTTATCCTTCCAGCGCCGGAAAATATCCGCCGGCAGGGCCTCGCCGGCCGAGACGCAGGCGCGGATCGAGGACAGATCGGGTTTGGCCTGCTCGAGGGCCTGGAGCTGGGCGGCATAGAGCGTCGGTACACCGAAATACAGCGTCGGCTTGAACCTTTCGATCAGGCCGAAAGTCATCGGCGGCGACGGTCGTTCGTCGCTGAGGATGGCGGTGCCGCCGACCCAGAGCGGAAACGTCATGGCGTTGCCATGGCCGTAGGCGAAGAACAGCTTGGCGGCGGAAAAGAACACGTCGCTTTCGACGATGCCCAGCGTTTCGATGCCATAGTGCTGGCTGGTGAACACCATGTCGCGCTGCAAATGCACGGCGCCCTTGGGACGGCCGGTCGAGCCTGAGGAATAGAGCCAGAAGCAGTCGGCATCGGCGCGCGAAGGAACGGGCTCGAGCGTCGCGTTGCTCGACGCCATCAGCCCGTCGAGGCTACCTGGCGCTCCTTCAGTCCGCAGGACGGCGGCTGGCTTGTGCGGCGATTGCGCAAGGGCGGGCTCGATCTCAGCGGCGTATTCGGGCGAATAGACCAGACCGGCGCAGCCGGAGTTTTCGATGATGTAGGCGTAGTCGCCAGCGCGCAGCAGCGTGTTGAGCGGCACGGGCACGATGCCGGCCTTGATGGCGCCCCAGAAGACGTAAAAGAAGGCGGGGCAATCCTTCACCACCATCAGCACGCGTTCGCCGGGCTTGAGGCCAAGGCCGCGCAGGGCGTTGCCGGCGCGATTCACCCGTTCGGCGAGCTGGGCATAGGTCACGTCCTCGTGGGTCGTGCGGATCGCCAGCTTGCTGCCGCGGCCTTCGGCCAGATGCCGATCGATGAAAGGCGTGGCGACGTTGAAGGAAGCGGAGAACGCGATATCGCTTGCGCCGTCCCCCTTGCGCAAGGTGACTCCGAATTTTTCCATCCCGTCGATCTCCCGTGCGGCGTTCGTCGCGGCTACTTGTCCGCAGTGTTACGCCGTCCTCCCAGTCGCACCACACCATTCGCATCGCGGTAATTCAAGAGCGTCCGGCGCGCTCTTCGCAGATGCGGTAGGCCTTGTCACAAAACTGTAAACAAACGACAGTAAGAACCAAAATGGTAACTGGGAGGCATATTTGTCGGCGATCGAACTGCGCGGCGTGAGCAAGGATTGGGGGCCGACGCGCGTTCTCGACTCGGTCTCGTTCGACGTCGACTCCGGCGCGTTGGTGGTGCTGCTCGGCCCCAGCGGCTGCGGCAAGTCGACGACACTGCGCCTGATTGCCGGCCTCGACAGCGTCAGCGAGGGCACCATCGGCATCGCCGGCGAGGACGTCACGCGGCTGCCGCCGGCCCGGCGCCACGTCGCCATGGTGTTCCAGTCCTACGCCCTGTTCCCGCATATGAGCGTGCGCGACAACATCCTGTTCGGCCTGCAGGTGCGCAAGGTGCCCCCGGCCGAGCGCGAGAAGCGTCTGGCGCATGCCGTTGAAGTGCTTGGCATCGACCAGTTGCTCGATCGCAAGCCATCCCAGCTTTCCGGTGGTCAGCAGCAGCGCGTCGCGCTGGGGCGCGCCATCGTGGCGCAGACCCCGGTCTGCCTGATGGACGAGCCGCTGTCCAATCTCGACGCCCAGCTGCGCGGCGACATGCGGCGTGAGATCCGCGCCCTGCAGCAGCGACTGGGCATGACGATGGTCTACGTGACGCACGATCAGGTCGAGGCCATGACGATGGCGGATCAGGTGGTGCTGATGAAGGGCGGGCGCATCGAGCAGATCGGGCCGCCCGACGAACTCTACGCTCGACCGCGTACCGTCTTCGCCGCTCGCTTCATCGGCACGCCGCCGATGAACGTGATCGATCCGCGGCGCACCGGCGCCGTGCTGCCATTGTCGGCTCCCGGCGGCCGGTCGGACGTCATGTTGGGCGTGCGACCGGAGCATGTCGGTCTGGCCGGCGAGGGCGTGCCGGCGACGGTCGCGGCCATGGAATATCTCGGCGCCGACAGCCTGATCGAGGCACGGCTTGGCGCGGAGACGTTGTTTGCGAAGATCGCCGGCAAGGCGAACGCAAAACCCGGTGACGAGATCCGTCTGACCTGGCGACAGGAGGATTGTCACTGGTTTGACGCCGAAACCGGCGAACGACTGCAATGAACCCCGGCCAAGAGAACCGGGTCCACTAGCAAGGGAGTTGCGACGATGATGACGAAGCTATGGAAGACCGGCGCCGCCGCAGCGGCTGGCGCCCTGATGAGCGCGGCGGCTGGGTTCGGCCCGGCGGCGGCGCAGACGACCGAGATCTCCTTCTTCTATCCGGTGGCGGTCGGCGGGCCGATCACCAAGATCATCGACGGCTATGCCGCCGATTTCCAGAAGGAGAACCCGAACATCAAGGTGACGCCGATCTACGCCGGCACCTACCAGGAGACCATCGTCAAGGCGCTGACGGCGCACAAGAGCGGCACGCCGCCGGTGATCTCGGTGCTGCTGTCGACCGACATGTTCTCGCTGATCGACGAGGATGCGATCATCCCGATCGACAATTTCGTCAAGACCGACGCCGACAAGAAGTGGCTGGGCAGCTTCTTTCCGGCCTTCATGAAGAACAGCCAGACCGGCGGCAAGACCTGGGGCGTGCCGTTCCAGCGCTCGACCATCGTGCTGTACTGGAACAAGGAGGCCTTCAAGGAAGCCGGCCTCGATCCCAACAAGCCGCCGCAGACCTGGGCCGAACAGGTCGAGATGGCCAAGAAGCTGACCAAGCGCGACAGCTCGGGCAACGTCACGCAGTGGGGCATGCAGGTGCCGTCCTCGGGCTTCCCCTACTGGCTGTTCCAGGCGTTCACGACGCAGAACGGCGTCGAGCTGATGAACGAGGCGGGCGACCGCACGTTCTACGACAAGCCGGAAGTAATCGAGGCGCTGCAATACTGGGTCGATCTGTCGACCAAGCACAAGGTCATGGCGCCGGGCGTCATCGAGTGGGGCACCACGCCCAAGGATTTCTTCGAGAAGAAGACGGCCATGATGTGGACCACCACGGGCAACCTGACCAACGTGCGCAAGAATGCGCCGTTCGAGTTCGGCGTCGCTATGCTGCCGGAGGGGAAGCGCCGCGGCAGCCCGACCGGCGGCGGCAATTTCTACGTCTTCAAGAAGAGCACGCCCGCGCAGCAGGCGGCGGCGGTCAAGTTCATCCAGTGGATCACCTCGCCCGAGCGCGCCGCGCAATGGGGCATCGACACCGGTTACGTCGCCGTCCGCCCCGAAGCCTGGGAAACGCCGGCGATGAAGAAATACGCCGAGGACTTCCCGCCGGCGGTCGTGGCCCGCAACCAGCTGCAGTATTCGGTCGCCGAGCTGTCGACGCATGAGAACCAGCGCGTCACCAAGGCGCTGAACGACGGCCTGCAGGCGGCGCTGACCGGCGCCAAGACGCCGGAGCAGGCGATGAAGGATTCGCAGGCCGAAGCCGAGCGCATCCTGCGTTCCTACCGGTAAAGCGAAACAGGACCGCCGCGGCTCTTCCGTCGCGGCGGTCCATCCCTTCCGTTACCCGATGCCGCGCCGCTTCGACGTTCATGTGCATGGCTGGCTGCTGTTGCTGCCGGCGATGGCGTTTCTCGCCCTGTTCACGCACTACCCGGCGGTCGCGACGCTGATCGACAGCTTCTTCTCGACGCCGCGCGGTTCGCGCCCGTCGCGCTTCGTCGACATCGACAATTACCGCGTCATGGCCGACGATCCGGTGTTCTGGCAGTCGTTGTGGAACAACGTGATCTTCGCGTTGGGCACCATTCCCCTGTCGATCGCGCTGGCCATCCTCATGGCGGTCTGGGTCAACGACCGGCTGGCCGGCCGCGCCTTCCTGCGCACTGCTTTCTTCACCCCGACCGTGCTGCCGATGATCGCGGTGGCGAATATCTGGCTGTTCTTCTTCACGCCGCAATACGGGCTGCTGGAGCAGATTTCCGGCCTGTTCGGCTTCGCTTCGCAGAACTGGCTGGGCAGCCCGGAGACCGCGCTGTTCTGCGTCATCGTGGTGGCGATCTGGAAAGAGGCGGGGTTCTTCATGATCTTCTACCTCGCCGCCCTGCAGCAGATCCCGCCCAGCCTGGCGGAAGCGGCGTCGCTGGAAGGCGCCTCGCGCTGGACCTATCTGCGGCGCATCGTTCTGCCGCTCCTGATGCCGACGACGCTGTTCGTAATGATCAACGCCATCATCAATTCGTTCCGGCTGGTCGACCACATCATCGTCATGACGCGCGGCGGGCCGGACAACGCCACCTCGCTGCTGCTGTTCTACGTCTACGAGGTCGGCTTCAAGTTCTGGGATACGAGTTACGCTGCGGCGCTGACCATGATCCTTCTCCTGCTGTTGGCGCTGATGGCGATGGCGCAATACGTCTTCCTCGAGCGACGGATCCACTACCAGTGAGCCAGGAAGGACGCCCGCATCCGTTCGAGCCCGCCGGTTTCGCCCGCGGCATCGACACGCTTGCCGCCTGGACGCTGGCGATATTGTGGGCGCTGCCGCTGCTCTATGCCGTGTGGACGGCGTTCCATCCGTCCGAATATTCGGCCCGCTTCGAGCTTCTGGCGCCGCTGACGCTGGAGAATTTCGTCCGCGCCTGGGACGCGGCGCCGTTCGCGCGCTACCTGTTCAACACGGTAATGCTGGTCAGCCTGATCCTTGTCTGCCAGTTCGTGCTCTGCACGCTGGCGGCCTATGCCTTCGCGCGCTACCGCTTCTGGGGCGCCGATCTGGCGTTCTTTCTGGTCTTGCTGCAGCTCATGGTCATGCCCGAAATCCTGATCGTGAAGAACTACGCCACGATGAGCGCGCTCGGCATTCTCGATTCGATCCCGGCCATCGCGCTGCCCTACGTTGCCTCCGCCTTCGGCATTTTCCTGCTGCGCCAGACCTTCAAGACCGTGCCGCGCGAGCTCGACGAGGCGGCGCGCGTCGAGGGCGCTTCCTCGCTGCAGGTACTGTGGAAGGTCTATGTGCCGCTCGCGAAACCCATCTATCTTGCCTACGGGCTGGTGTCGGTATCGTTTCACTGGAACAACTTCCTGTGGCCGCTGGTCGTGACGAACTCGGTCGAGGCGCGGCCGCTGACGGTCGGGCTGCAGGTGTTCTCCTCGACCGATCAGGGTATCGACTGGTCGATCATCACGGCGGCGACCCTGATGACGTCGGCGCCGCTGCTGCTCGCCTTCCTGCTGTTCCAGCGCCAGTTCGTGCAGAGCTTCATGCGGGCGGGCATACGATGAAGCTCATTACTTGGAACATCCAGTTTGGCGTCGGGGTGGATGGCCGGCTCGACCTGGCGCGCATCGTCGCGCACGCCAGGTCCATGGCCGATTTCGACGTGCTGTGCCTGCAGGAAGTCGCCGACAACTTTCCCGATCTGCAACAGGGCGCGACCGACGACCAGTTCGCTCAGATATCAGCGCTCTTGCCCGGTTACACGGCGATCGAAGGGCCCGGTGTCGACGTGCCGGACGGAATGGGCGGACGTCGTCGCTTCGGCAACATGATGCTCTCCCGCTATCCGGTGGGACGCATCCTGCGCCACGCCATGCCATGGGTGACGGACGGCACACGCTCCATGCCGCGATTGCTCATCGACGCGGTGGTGCGGGCCCCTTGGGGACCGCTTCGCGTGATGACCACGCATCTGGAATACTATTCGCCCAAACAGCGGATAGGGCAGGTGGAGACCATTCGCCGCGCGCTGCAGGAGGGCAGGGCGCGGGCCGGCGTCGCGCCGGTTCAGGGACCCGGCGGTTTCGCGCCGACCGATGAAACGGCATCGGCCATCGTCACCGCGGATTTCAACATGGTTGACGGCGATTCGACGTTTCGGCGATTGCTGCAGTCGGGCCATGACGGGGCGCCGGGTTTGATCGATGCCTGGTCGGTACTGCACCCCGACATCACGCATCCCCATTCGTTCTGCATCTACGATCAGCGCTACGACAAGCCGCATTGCTGCGACTTCATCCTGCTGACGCCCGATCTGCAGCTGCGCCTGCGCCGGGTGTTCTACGACACCCGGACGCAATATTCCGACCACCAGCCGGTTCTGGTCGAGCTCGACGACGCCTGAGCGTCCGCCTCAGTTGAAGCGGACGTACTCGAAATCGGCCGGCTGGTTGTTGATGCCGCGCACCGGCGGGGCGATCCAGTTGGCGTACTTGCCCGGTTCGATCACCGCCTTGCTCATCAGCGAGGTGACGTAGGCGCGATCCTCGTCGCTGGGCAGGAAGCGATGCTCGTTCTCGCGCCACTCGGCTTCGGTCATCACCTTGCCGTCGGGCGAGATCCGGGCGCCGGAGAAGGCGCCGATGGCGCGGTGGAAGCCGCGATGCGGCAGCTTCAGCTCGAAGTCGATGCCGGCCTTCTCGATGATCTTGTTCCAGCGCAGCAGGCCGCGGGCGCAATCCTCGATGTAGTCCTGGCGCAGGCGCTCGTTGAGCGCGGTCAGCGCCGGCGCGTCCTCCTCGATCAGCCGCCCGTCGCGGAAGGTGGTGACGCGGTAATGCGCGTCGGTCAGCAGGTGGTCGTCGGCGATGCGGGTCTCGAGGAAACGGCCCTTCAGCCCGGCCGTGTAGTAGTTGGCGGCGTTGGTCGACAGCTCCTGGCCGAACAGGTCGAGCGACACCGAGAAGTGGAAATTGAGGTACTTCTGGATGGTCGGCAGGTCGATGCCGCCAAAGGCGCGCACGTCGTCGGTCTTGTGTTCGCGCATCAGATCGCAGCTGCGCTGGATGATGCGGCCGATGCCGGTCTCGCCCACGAACATGTGGTGCGCTTCCTCGGTCAGCATGAACTTGCAGGTACGCGCCAGCGGATCGAAACCCGATTCGGCCAGCGACGCGAGCTGGTACTTGCCGTCGCGATCGGTGAAATAGGTGAACATGAAGAACGACAGCCAGTCGGGCGTCTCTTCATTGAAAGCCCCCAGGATGCGCGGCTTGTCGGGATCGCCCGAATGCCGCTCCAGCATGGCGTCAGCTTCCTCGCGCCCGTCGCGGCCGAAATAGGCGTGCAGCAGATAGACCATGGCCCACAGGTGCCGGCCTTCTTCGACGTTGACCTGGAAGAGGTTGCGCAGGTCGTAGAGCGAGGGCGCGGTCTTGCCCAGCAGGCGCTGCTGCTCGACCGAGGCCGGTTCCGTGTCGCCCTGGGTCACGATCAGCCGGCGCAGGGTGGCGCGATGCTCGCCCGGTACGTCCTGCCAGGCCGGGGTGCCCATCTGGTCGCCGAAGTTGACCTTGCGGTCCGCTTCGCGGTCGGCGAGGAAGATGCCCCAGCGGTAGTCGGGCATCTTCACGTGGCCGAACTGGGCCCAGCCATTGGCGTCCGTCGACACGGCGGTGCGCAGATAGACGTCCAGCTCCTGGGTGCCGTCTGGCCCCATGTCCTTCCACCATTGCAGGTACGCGGGCTGCCAGTTTTCGAGCGCGCGCTGCAGGCGCCGATCGCTCGAGAGATCGACGTTGTTGGGAATCTTTTCCGAGTAGTTGATGGACATGGTCATACCCTCCGTCGATCGAATTTGGCTTTCTGGCCGCTGCCGTAGAGCTTGAGCGCGCCTTCGGCGCCGGCGGCGTTGGGACGCTGGAAGATCCAGTTCTGCCACGCCGAGAGGCGGGCGAAGATCTTGGTTTCCATGGTTTCGGGGCCGGGGAAGCGCAGATTGGCTTCCATCCCGGTCAGCCCGTCGGGCGAGAAGCTGGCGCGTTCCTCGATGGCCAGCCGCACTTCGTCTTCCCAGTCGATATCGTCGGGCACGAAAGTGACCAGGCCCAATTCTTCCGCTTCCTCCGCTTCGATGGCGCGGCCGATCTCGGCCTTCATCGGCTCGACCTTGTCGGGCGTCGCGAACAGCCGGCGCTGCAGGCGGGTCAGCCCGTTGCCCATCGGCAGGCGGCCGAAGTTCATTTCCGTCATCCGCAAGCTGGCGGCGGGCAGGTTGGACCCCTCCATCACGCCGGTCAGCATGAAGGAACGATCGGCCGCCAGCACCAGCTCCAGCAACGTCCCGGCAAAGCAACTGCCCTGTTCGATCAGCGCGATGAGACTGCGGGAGGAGACGTCGACCCGCTTGAGCGTGCGCTTCAGGTAATGGCTGATCTCGCGCACCAACCAGTCGTTCGGATTGGCGAGAAGGGCCTTGTCGGCTGCTTCGACCAGCTCCGGATCGCCGACGCTGCGGAACACCCAGGTGCCGATGTCGCCCTCGTTGGCGCGCAGATGCAGAATGGCATCGTCGAGTTCGCGGGCGATGGCCAGCGGCCAGAACTTAACGCCCTGGGCATGGATTGCAGCGACGTCCTGCGGCGGCGCCTCCTTGGGGCCCTGAATGACGAAGGTGGCGGCGCGGTTGTCGCGGTCCAATTCGATCGCCAGATGGTCGTAGACGATTCGATCCGCCTCGAAACGGCGATTCAGCGGCGTCAGCGCGACGCCTTTCGCGCCGGCCGGCCGGTCCGATGTTGCCGCCAGCGCATCGGCACGGGTGCGGGCTGCGTCCTCGAGCTTGGAGCGCGGCACGATCTGGTCGACCAGCCGCCAGTCGACGGCGCGCTTGCCGCGGATGCCTTCCGAAATCGTGCAGAAATAGTCGGCGTGGTCGTGGCGCACGCGGCGCTTGTCGACCAGGCGCGTCAGGCCACCAGTGCCGGGCAGCACCGCCAGCAGCGGCAGTTCGGGCAGCGACACGGAGGAGGAGCCGTCGTCGGCGAGGATGATCTCGTCGCAGGCCAGCGCCAGTTCGTAGCCGCCGCCGGCGGCGGTGCCATTGATGGCGCAGACGAAGGCCTGGCCGGAGTTCTCGCTGGAGTCCTCGATGCCGATGCGCGTCTCGTTGGTGAATTTGCAGAAATTGACCTTGTGGTCGTGGCTCGACAGGCCAAGCATATTGATGTTGGCGCCGGAGCAGAACACGCGGTCCTTGCCCGACTGCACGATCACCGCGGCGACCTGCGGGTGTTCGAAGCGCAGCCGCTGCACGGCGTCGTAGAGTTCGATATCGACGCCGAGATCGTAGGAATTGAGCTTCAGCTTGTAGCCGGGCCGCAGCGTGGCGTCTTCCTGCACGTCGAGCGTCAGCGTCGCCACGCGCCCGTCGACCGCCAACTTCCAATGGCTGTAGCGCGAGGGTTCCGTCGCGAAGTCGATCGGCGTTTCGGCGGCGTCTGCCAGTTTGGTGACGGCCATGGCGGCGTTCTCCCGGACGATTTGGCGTTAATTGGAATAACAGTACGCAAATACCTATTTACAAATTAGGCCGGCTGGCGCACCGTGTCAATCAATGGAACAGAAGCTGCAAACCCGCTCTGTGGACAGAAATCCGGACGCCGGCAATGGGACCGCCGATCCCATGGCGGGGCCGCAAATACCTGTTCGGGCTGCAGAATCCGCCGATTTGCCGGCCATCGCCAAGCTCGACCAGAGAATCACGGGTGCTTCCAAAGCCGCCTATTGGGCCGAGATGTTGCGGCGCTACGGGCAGGGCCCGGCCGACAGCTTCTTCCTCGTGGCCGAGACCCAGGCGGGCACTCTGCTGGGCTTCGTGATTGGCGAGATTCGCGCCTGGGAGTTCGGCTCGCCGCCGGCCGGCTGGGTCTTCGCCATCAACGTCGATCCCGATTCGCGGCTCGGCGGCATCGGTACGCGATTGTTCGACGAGGTCTGCGCGCGCTTCCGCGATGCCGGGGTGCGTTCGGTTCGCACCATGGTCGACCGGCGCGATCACCTGATCCTCTCGTTCTTCCGCAGCCAGGGCATGATGGCGGGACCGTCGCTCGAGCTGGAAATGGAACTTCAGTCATGAAGCTCCAGAAGGCGACGCGCTTTGCCATCTATTCGCTGCTCGATCTGGCGCGCGAGCCGGGACGGCAGCGTTCGGCCGGCGAGATCGCGCAACGTTACGCCATCTCGACCAATCACCTCGCCAAGGTGATGCGCGAACTGGGCCGCGCCGGGCTGGTGGAGGCCGAACGCGGCGTCGGCGGCGGCTATCGCTTCGTCGGCAACGCCAAGCGCGTCACCCTGTGGGACGTGGTTTCCCTGTTCGAGACGCCTTATGGCGAGTCTCCGGAGCCGGGCGAGGAAACCGCAGTCGGCCAGGCGCTCGGCATGGTGCTGGGCGAGGTCGGCGAGATCACCGAGGCGACGCTGCG
>JBDZUM010000006.1:26900-29846 GCA_040255215.1 Rhodospirillaceae bacterium | reverse complement strand
GTGGTCGATCCGCTGATGTGCGGCATCGCCGGTTTCGGCTCGATGCAGGTCTACATGCCCGGCAAGGGCGCCCATCATTACATCGACTTTCATGGCAAGTGCCCGGGCAGGTCGACGGCCGAAATGTGGGAAAAGCTGATCGTCGGCGAGACGCGCGATGGCTTCGGCTTCATCCTCAAGGGCCAGGTCAACGACGCCGGCTACAAGTCGATCACCGTGCCGCTGTCGCTCAAGGCCTATGCCGAGGCGATGGAGCGCTACGGGAACTGGACGCTGGCTCGGGTCATGGAGCCGGCCATCGCCTATGCCCGCGACGGCTACATGGTGCGGCCAGCAGTGTTCAACTTCTGGATCCAGCCCGATCGCTACGGCCGGGTGCCGACCATCGGGCGGCTACGGCAGACGCCGGCCAGCCGCAAGCTGTATCTGAAGGAAGACGGCATGCCGAAGGATATCGGCGACGTCGTGGTCAATCCGGACATGGCCAAGACGCTGCAGCGCATCGCCAGCGAGGGACCGGACGTGTTCTTCAAGGGCGACATCGCGCGCACCATCGCCGCCGACATGGAGCGCAATGGCGGGCTGATCACCTACGAAGATCTGGCCAATGCCGCGACGACGCAGGCCGACGTACTGTGGGGCAGCTATCGCGGCCATCGCATCGCCACCAACCAGCCGCCCGGCGGCGGCATCATGCTGGTGCAGATGCTGAACATTCTCGAGAACTTCGATCTCAAGGCGATGGGGCACAATTCGCCGGAATACGTGCGGGTGCTGGCCGAGGCGATGAAGCGGGCGACGGCCGACAAGGATGCGCATGTCGGCGATCCGGCCTTCGTCGACGTGCCCGTCGAACGGCTCACCGACAAGGCCTATGCCAGGCAATGCGCCGAGGCGATCCGGCGCGGCGAGAAGACCGACGTGCCGCGCATGGGCGGAACGGCTGAATCGGCGCATACCACGCATATTTCGGTGATCGACAAGGACGGCAATTGCGTGTCGATGACGCATTCGCTCGGCAGTTCGTCCGGCGTCGTCACGGACGGGCTGGGCTTCCAGTACAACAACTGCATGGGCGTGTTCGACCCCAGGCCGGGGCGAACGGGTTCGATCGCGCCGGGCAAGAGCCGCTTCAGTTCGATGTGTCCGACCATCGTGTTCAAGGACGACAAGCCGTTCCTGGTGATCGGCGCGCCGGGCGGCACGCAGATCGCCATGGGCGTGCTGCAGGGCATCCTCAACGCCATCGATTTCGGCATGGACATGCAGCAATCCGTCTCGGCGCCGCGCGTATCGGCGACGTCGAACGCCATCGACATCTGCAATCGTGTGCCGCGCCGGACGCAGGCGGCGCTCGAGGGGATGGGTTACGAGGTGATACGCAGCCCGCTCTCATACACCTTTGCCTGGGTGCACGGCATCCGGATCAGGGATGGCGTCATGGACGGCGGCGCCGATCCGGCGACCGACGGCATGGCGCTGGCCGTCTAGAGTGGACTGACGGTGCAGACCCAGGCGCCGTTGGCCTTGGGCTGCTGACACTCGCATTTGGTCAGCTTGACGCCCTTGCCGGCTTCCTTGCGCGCCTGTTCGCGCGCGGCTGTGCAGGCGCTATCCTTGTCCGAAGCCGTCGCCTGGGCAGCAAGAGCGCTACCGCCCAGAGCAGTCAGAAGCGCCATGGCGCAAACGAAGCAACCCAACCTCGACATGTATCAGCTCTCCGTCTTCGCGCCGCTCAATTGCGGCCGTTGATGGTGTAGATTTTCATGCTGGCGCTCTTGCCGCGGATCGGATGGATGCCGAGCTCGGCGCAGTCGAACGACTCGTCCAGCCTGGCCCGCGTCGATTCCGTGAACAGCAGGCGCGAGCCCAGCTCCTTGTTGAGCTCCTCGACCCGGTGAGCGACGTTCACCGCATCGCCCAGAATGGCGTAGGTCAGACGGTCGCCGGCGCCGACCGTGCCGGCGACGACTTCGCCGGTGTTGATGCCGATACGGACCGAGATGCGAACGCCGCCGGCGAATACGTGGTTGTCGACCGCATCGGCGATCTCCAGGGCGGCGCGCACGGCGGCGCAGGCGTGATCCTCGTGCTCCAGCGGCAGGTTGAAGGTGGCGAAAACCCCGTCGCCGATGAAATTGTTGATGACGCCGTCATGGCGCCGCACCGGCTCGGAGACGATGCCGCTGTATTCGTTGAGCAGCGCGATGACGTCGTGCGGCGGCAACTGCTCCGACAGGGTGGTGAAGCCCTGGATGTCGATGAACATCAAGGTCGCCTCGCGCACGTCGCCAGCCAGCCGGCCCTTGTCCTTGAGGATCTGCGCCGCCACGCTCTCGGACACGTATTTGCCGAAGGTTTCGCGCACGAATTCGCGATCCTGCAGGCCTTCAACCATGCGGTTGAACTCGCTGGTCAGGCGGCCGAACTCGTCGTTCGAGGTGACGGGCAGGCGCACGTCGAGCTTGCCGCCGGCGACCTCGACGATACCGCGATTGAGCACCGCGACGGGCCGGATCAGGCTGCGGGTGACGAAGATGATGGCAAGCGTGAGCCCGAACAGGGCGGCGCTGGCGTCGACCAGCACCTCGATGCGCGCGCGATCGCCATCGTAGGAATAGATATCGACGAGAATGAGGACGATCGGCAGCACCGAACTGACCAGCAGCGCCACCGCCAGCTTGGTCGAGAAGCGGCCGAAATAGAGGCCGAGATTGTGGCCGTACCGCTCGAAAATGAACTGGCCCAGGCCGGCGAGATAGTCGCTGACGATGAAATAGACCAGCACGAAGAAGAACACGACCTCGAGCAGCACCGTCATTACGGCGTCGAGGATTGTGGGCGTGCCGACCTGATCGCCGTCGCCGAGCAGGACCTGGGTGCCGATGCGGAAGCCGAGCAGCAGGAAGGTGAGGATCGCCACGTTGCGCGCCGACTGCAACGGCA
>JBDZUM010000006.1:18615-26800 GCA_040255215.1 Rhodospirillaceae bacterium | reverse complement strand
CGCGCTTCCAGCACCGCGCGCTGGTTGATGTAGCCCTTGTCGGTGATCTCGTTGGCATCGATCGAAGGCAGGCTGTCGAGCATCAGAACCCGGGCAATCCGCACCGAACTGGCGCTGTTCTCTTTATTGTAGGCCGTCAGTCCCTTTTCAAGAGCGGCGCGCAATTCCGGTCGCCGGACAAGGTCGGCCAGCGGCGTATCGGGCTTCAGGTCCGGGCAAAGGGACAGGCATGCTGCCGGATTCGGGAAGACCAGCAGGCCGATCTCCTCGCGGTCGTGGCCGGCGACGACGCAATCCATGATCACCGGCGCGCCGGCGGCGATGGCTTTCACGCGCAGGGCGCCGACATGAACCCAGGTGCCGCTGCCGAGCTTGAAATCCTCCGCCACGCGCCCGTCGAACACGATGCCCTTCTGCGGGTCGTTGGCGTCGAACAGCTTGCCGGCGTCGCCGATGCGGTAGAAGCCGTCGCCGTCGAAGGCGGCCTGGGTGAGATCGGGGCTGCGCCAGTAGCCGGGCGTGACGTTGGGGCCGCGCACACGCAGCTCCATCTTGCCGCCGTTGGGCGTCATCAGGATTTCCGTGCCGGGCAGGGGCAGGCCGATGACACCGGGTTGTTCGATGATCCAGTGCACCGCCGTCGCCGCCGGCGCCGTCTCGGTCGATCCCCAGGCCGAGCCCATGGTGACCCGGTCGCCGCGCTCGGCGATCGACAGGTCTTCCAGCCGATCCCACAGGTTCTGCGGCAGGGCGGCGGCGGCGTAGAAGATCAGCTCGAGGTCCTTGAAGAAGGATTTGCGCAGAGCCGGGTCCTTCTCCAGAGCAGGCAGCAGCATGTCGTAGCCGCGCGGCACGTTGAGATAGATGGTGGGCGATACCTCGCGCAGATTGGCGATGGTCTGATCGATCAGCCCGGGGGCAGGCTTGCCGCCGTCGATATACAGGGTGCCGCCATGGAACAGCATCATGTTGAGATCGTGGTTGCCGCCGAAGGTGTGGTTCCACGGCAGCCAGTCGAGCAGCACGGGCGGACGGTCCTTGCCGACGAAGCGGTAGACCTGCGACAGCGCCTGCTGGTTCGAGCACATCATGCGCTGGGTGTTGATCACGCCCTTGGGCAGGCCGGTCGAGCCGGAAGTGAACAGCACCTTGGCGACGGTATCTGGGGTCAGGTCGGCGAAGGCGGCATCGACCTGCGGCGTCGGCGCGGTCGCGGCGAAGCGCTCGAACGGCACGCTGTCGATGCCGGCTGGCGGATTGGCGCCGACCACCACGACCACGCCTTCCAGCAATCCGGCATCGCGCAGCGTCGCCAGCGCCCTGGCATAGGGCGCGCCGTTGTCGACGTAGATGACGCCCGGCGTCACCTGCCGTACGCAGTGCAGCAGCTTGGCGTGGTCCTGCGACATCAGCGAATAGGCCACCGAAACTGGCGCGGCCGGGACGCCGACATGCATTGCCGCCAGCGACAGCAGCGCATGGTCGATGCCGTTGCCAGAGAGGATCGCCACCGTCCGCTCGCCGTCGCAGCCGGCGTCGAGCACGGCCTGCGCCAGCCCGCGCACGGCGTCCAGCGTCTGGCGGAAGGTGATACGCCGCCAGCCGCCCTGGGCGTCGCGTTCCGCGAGGAAGACGCGATCGCCGTTGGCCTGGGCCTGATGCACCAGCATGTCGCCGAGGCTGCGTGGATAGTCCCCCAGCGCATGGCCGCTCGCCAGCACCATGCCGCCATCGGCGCGACGTTCGACGCGCACCTTCGGCTCTGCGAAGTCGAGGCGGGCGAAAGGCGGCTTGTCCGGCCGCGAAGCGGTCATCGACATGGCGGTCCTCCTGCGGCGAGCAGTCTACAGGCCGAGATAGGCCTGGCGCACGCCGTCGTTGTCGAGCAGTTCCTGCCCGGTGCCCTCGAGCACGATGCGGCCGTTCTCCAGCACGTAGGCATGCGAGGCCATGCCGAGCGATACCGCGACATTCTGCTCGACCAGCACGATGGTCATGCCCTCGGCGTTGAGCCGGCGGATGACGGCGAACATTTCCTGCACCACCGCCGGCGCCAGGCCGAGCGACGGCTCGTCGAACATGATCAATTCCGGCTGCCCCATCAGGCAACGGCCGATCGCCAGCATCTGCTGTTCGCCGCCCGAGAGCGTGCCGGCTGCCTGCGCCATGCGTTCCTTCAGGCGCGGGAACATGGCGAACACCTTGTCGAGCGTCTCCTTCTCCTTGCCGCGGGCGCGCGGCAGGAAGGCGCCGGTTTCGAGATTCTCCAGCACGCTGAGAGTAGGGAATATCTGCCGCCCCTCGGCCACCTGGCCAATGCCCAGATTGCAGATGCGATGCGATTCCCAGCCGGTGATGTCGGTGTCACCGTAGGAAATGCGGCCGGCCTGCGGCCGCTCGATGCCGTGTATGGCCCGGATCAGCGAACTCTTGCCGGCGCCGTTGGCCCCGACGATGGCGACGATCTGGCCGGTCGGCACGGCCAGGCTCACCTGTTCGAGCGCCTGCGCGTCGCCGTAGAAGAGATCGAGGCCCTGGACGCTGAGCATGCTCAGTGGCCTCCTTCGCCGAGATAGACCTGCAGCACGGCGCGATCGCGCGTCACCTCGGCAGGCGTGCCCTCGGCGATCTTCTCGCCGTGATGCAGCACCACGACGCGCTGCGACAGCGCCATCACCGCGCGCATGACGTGCTCGATCAGCAGGATAGTGACGCCGCTGCTTTCGTTGAGGCCGCGCAGGAACGCCACCATCTGGTCGGTTTCGGTCGGTCGCAGCCCGGCCATGACCTCGTCGAGCAGCAGCAGTTTCGGCCCGGTGGCCAGAGCGCGCGCCACTTCCAGCCGCTTGCGGTCGGGCAAAGTGAGGTTGGAGGCGAGCATGTTGCGCTTGTCGTAGAGGCCGAGCCTGTCGAGGATGGCGCGCGCCTCGTCGCGGGCCTGGGGCACGCTCGTTGTCTGGCGCAGCGCGCCGATGGTGACGTTCTTCTCGACCGTCAGCGTCTTGAACGGCTTGACGATCTGGAAGGTGCGCCCGACGCCCGCGGCGCAGATCTGGTCGGGTCTCAACCCGTTGAGGGTCCGATCGCCCAGCCGCACCGTGCCCTGATCGGGCTTGAAGACGCCGGCGATCAGGTTGAACAGCGTCGTCTTGCCGGCGCCATTGGGGCCGATCACCGCCTGGATGGCGCCAGCCGGCACGTCGAAGCTGACGTCGTGCACCGCGCGCAGGCCGCGGAAGCTCTTGCCGACGGCGTCGACGGTCAGCGCCGCGCCGCTCACTTGCGCTCTCCGTCGCGATCGAAGCCGCAGAGGCGCGCCAGCCACGGCCAGACGCCACCCGGCAGGAACAGCACGATGAGCAGCACCACCAGGCCGTAGAAAATCTGCTTCAGCCCGGCAAGCTGCGAGCCTTCGGTCAGGTCGGTCATGATTTCGCCGACCAGCACCAGCAGCGCCGACCCCAGAATGGGGCCGAACAGCGTGCCCAGCCCGCCGATGATCGGTCCCAGCAGCAGTTCGATCGAGCGGCCCATCGAGAATATCTGCTCGGGGTAGAGATTGTTGTTGTAGAAGGCGATGAACACGCCGCCCAGCGCCGTCATGCCCGACGACAGCAGCACGGCCATCATCTTGTAGCGGAACACTTCGATGCCGGTCGCCTGCGCGGCTTCCGGATCCTCGCGGATCGCCAGCCAGTAATGGCCTAGGCGTCCGGTGAGCAGCCAGCGGCACAGGCCGAACGCCAGCACCACCAGGCCGAACATGATGTAGTAGAACATCGTCGGCGAGCCGCGCAGGTTGAACGGATCGTTCTCCTGCCGGTTCTCGACCTTCAGATAATAGCCGGCCGACGCGCCGAGCCAGTCGATGTGGTCGAACAGGATGCGGAAGAACTCGGCGAAGGCGATGGTAAGCAGCGCGAAATAGACGCCGGTGATGGCGAAGCGGAAGCCGAGATAGCCGATGATGCCGCCCACCGCCATTGCCAGCGCGATGGCCAGGAAGATGCCGGCCCAGGGACCGATGCCGGCCTTCATGTAGAGCGCCGCCGCAGCGTAGGCGCCGAGCCCGATATAGAGGGAATGGCCGAGCGAGAGCTGGCCCGCGAAGCCCATCATGATGTTCCACGCCTGCCCGACATAGGCGAAGTAGAACATCAGCAGGATGACGGTGACGACGAAGGGGCTGACGACGAAGGGCGCCAGCAGCAGGACCGCCGCCAGCATCGCCAGCCCGACCAGGGCGCGTCGTGGCACGCCGCCGAACAGTCTTTCGATTATCGCCATGGCCGCCTCAGGCCGCCTTGCCGAACAGCCCCTGCGGGCGGATCAGCAGCACGAGGATGAGCAGGCCGAAGCTGAAGACGCTCTTCAGCGACGGTTCGAGCAGGAAACCGGCAATAGCCTCCGACACGCCGATCAGCAGGCCACCGGCGATGGCGCCGCGCAGGCTGCCCAGCCCGCCGATGATGACGATGGTGAAGGCAAGCAATGTGTACTCGACGGCAAGGAACGGCTGCACCTGGACCAGCATTATGGTCAAGGCGCCGGCCGCGCCGACGCAGGCGGCGCCGATGCCGAAGGTGATGGCATAGAGGCGGTTGACGTCCAGGCCCACCACCAGAGCGCCGGCATGGTTGTCGGCGGCGGCGCGGATCGCCTTGCCGGTGCGGGTGCGGCTGAAGAAGAGGTAGAGCAGGGCGGAGATGACCACCGCGCCCAATGCCGCGTAGACCCGGACCTTGTCGATCAGCAGCTCGCCGATCTCAAAGGAGTCCAGGGCGTAGTCGAGCTGCACGCCCTGCGCGTCGGGTCCGGCCAGCACCAGGCAGACATTGACCAGAATGATCGCCACCGAGAGCATGAGGATGAACTGCATGTGCTCGGGCACGTTGATGAAGCGGTTGATCAAGGTGCGCTGCAGGCCGTAGCCGAAGGCAAACAGGATCGCTGCGATCGGAATCAGCGCGAGCATGGGATCGATGCCGAGGGCGGCAAAGGACATGACGGCGAGATACATGGCGACGACCATCATCTCGCCATGGGCGAAATTGACGACGCGCATGACTCCGAAGATCACCGTCAGCCCAAGCGCCATGAGGCTGTACACCATGCCGGTGAGCAGTCCCTTGACGACGGCCTGGAACAGATCGAAGGCGCTGAATTCCATGTCAGTTTTCGCTCAAAACAACGGCCGCCGGCGTTCTGCGTCGGCGGCCGTTTTCGTCGTACGTATCAGCCGCGGGACTTGGCGCCCCATTTTGGCATCGGGAAAACCGGCTTGGCCGCCGCCGAATCGGCCGGCAGCACCACGACCGGCTGGCGCTTGAGGTTCTGCACCGCCGCCGACTTGATGTTGACGTTCTGGCCCTTCGAATTGAAGGCGATCGGCCCGCCGACCATGACGTGATCTTCGATCTTGGTGGCCCGCAACGCCTCGATCATCGCGAAGGGATGCGCCGACTTGGTGCGCTTGTAGGCGTCGGCGGCGATCAGGATCGCCTCGAAGGTGAAGCCGACGTTCAGTTCTAGAAGGTCGTTGGGGAACTTCTCCTTGAACCGCTTGGCCAGTACCGGCGTCATCTTCGAGCGCGGGTTGAGCCACGGCACATTCGAGACGCAGAACTCGGAATACTTGCCCAGCGTCTTGTAGAACTGCTGCTCGTACATGCCCGGCGCGCCGGGATTGACGATGCCCATCGGTTCGTAGCGCTGCTTGACCATTTCCTGCACCAGCAGGATGGCGTCGTTGAGACGCGACACCGGCATGACCAGCTCCGCCTTGGTCGCCTTGGCCTTGGCGACCTCGACCGACAGGTCCTTGGCGCGCGGGTCGTAGCTGATGACGTCGACGATCTCATACGGCATCTGCAGTTTGGGGAACAGCGCCTTGATGCCGTTCTGCATCGCCGTACCGAAGGTGTCGTTGACGCTCATCAGCACCGCCGTCTTGGGCGTCTTGCCGGTGGCGGCGAACAGATCCTTCTGGAGCGCCAGCGCATCGGTGATCAGCATCGGCGCGGTCGGGAAGTTGCGGAAGACGTACTTGTAGCCCTGTTCGGTGATCTGCGGCGCAGCGGCGATGTTGATGACGTAGGGAATGCTGCGCTGCTCGGCGACCTGGGCGATGGCGGCGCTCTGGCCCGAGTCGAACGCGCCGGTCAGGACGTTGGCGCCGCTGTTGATCAGCTTCTCGGCCTGCGTGCGGGCGATGTCGACGTTGGATTCGGTGTCGGCGTTGAGCAACTCGATCTTGACGCCGTAGTTGAGGTCGTTGAGCACCGCCTCGGCGATGTCCGCGCCGCGCTGGCAGGCCTGGCCGAGACCGGCCTGCACGCCGGACCTCGGCAGCAGCACGCCGACCTTCAGCGGCGCATTGCCCTGCGCGATGGCGTGACGAACGATCGCCGGCATCGACAGCAGGCCTGCGCCTGCAGCCGTGACCTGGGCGAACTGGCGACGCGAAATGCCGCGTCCGGATTTGCTTTCCTTCGACATTAGTCCCCTCCCTGGTGGGTCATACGAAATTGTTTGATACCCAAACCATAATCCTGCCGGTCGGCGGCCGGCAACAGTCGGCGCGGACTTTAGCACGGGAAAACCGGTAAAATCGGCTCAATCGTTGCGGTCCAGATTGTCGAACAGGCGTTGCTGCAGCGCCGAAGTGTCGATCTGGCCAACCGATCCGGCGCCTGCCAGATCCAGCGCGTGCGCTGCGGCAGCGCCGGTCGCGATGCAGGGGCCCATGACCCGAACGGTGGACAGCGCCGCCGGCTCGCCGTCGATGCAGCGGCCGGCCGCCAGCAGATTGTCGGCACCCTGCGGGATCAGGCAGCCCAGCGGCACGAAATGCATATGCTCGTTACCGAATTCTTCCCAGTGCACGCCTTCGGCCCGATCGTGCAGTTCGATCGGCCAGGAGCAGCGCGCGATGGCGTCGGCGGTCCGCACGCCCTGGCGCACCATGTCGGTCGTCAAGTGTTCCCGCCCGACGATCCAGCGCGTCATGCGGATGCCGGGCAGCCCGTACTGGCGGATGGCGGCGCGCGAGAAGGCGGCAGGATACTCGTCGCGCAGGAACGTCACGAGGCGGTCGGCCTGCTCGTGCCCGTCGAGCACCATGCGGGAGGCCGCCAGCGGCTCCAGCGGCGTCTCCAGATGCGTCATGTTGATCAGGCAGCGGCCGCGTCCGGGGCGGCGAAGACGAACCCGTCGTGGCGCCGTAGTCCGTAATTGCTCGACTTGGTCGCAAGCCGGCGTTCGAGTTCCTTGCGGTCGATGGCGGCGACGGCGGCTTCGTCGATGCCTTCCAGCACCATCATCTGGGTGCCATAAACCGGGCTCTCGGGTTCCTGGCAGTCGAATCCCGCCAGCCAGGCCAGCGCCGCGTCGCCGGTCGCGTCGACGTAGCCCTGCGCCCGCAACTCGACGTCGCCATGACGGGTTGCCAGAAGCAGCGAGCGCACGCGTCCGCCGTCGCGATCCGCATGGCGCAGGATCGCCCCCAGCAGGATGTCGACGCTGGAGTTCGCCACGGTGCGCGCCACCCAGCGCGACAGCGCCACTTCGTCGTATTGCACGATGGTGGTGTTGCGGCGGCCGGTGATGTAGTGCAGCGCGCCTTCCTCGCCCAACTCCCGCAAGATGTCGTCGGCGATGCCGTGCGTGACCTGATAGGGCTGCGGCCCATTCGAGAACAGGCCGCAGAACGTACCGATAATGGCGCCCACCGCCTGGCCGCCCAGGGTCGGCGCGCCATCGACCAGAACCACGCGGCGGCCCAGCCTTGCCGCCTCGAGCGCCGCCGACAGCCCGGCAATGCCGGCGCCGATCACGGCGATGTCGGCTTCGATCACTTTCGCCGCCGCAGTCTGGCGGCGTACCTTACGCGTCTGCATCAGCGCCATCGCAGCACCCAGGCTTCGATGCGGCTGAGCGCCATGCTGATCAGCAGGCCGAGGATCGACAGCATGACGACCCCGGCGACGAGCTGGTCGGTCTGCATCAGGTTGCCGGCCGACAGCACGAAGGCCCCCAGCCCGTGTTGCGCCCCGATCATTTCCGCCGCCACCACCAGGATCAGCGCGATCGAGGCGGTGATGCGGAACCCCGACAGGATGCCGGGCATGGCGCCCGGCAGCAGGATTTCGCGCACGATGGTGGCGCCCGGCAGGCCGAAGCTCTG
>JBDZUM010000006.1:0-18515 GCA_040255215.1 Rhodospirillaceae bacterium | reverse complement strand
GTGCCGATCGCCCAGCCGATCAATATCCGTTGCAGCGACCAGCCCAGATGCGAGAGCAGCGCGCCACTTTCCGTCAGGTCCCACAGCGCGTTCGCAATGGCCTGCGGGCTGGGCAGGAAAAGCGGCGAGATGATGCCGGCGCTGGACAGGGCTTGCCACAGTCCGATGGCCACGACGAACCCGATCCACGGCGCGGCGCGGCGCGGCACGTAGTGGAAGCCGCCACCGCGGAAAGGTACCGGGCGCGGGGTTTCGGAGCGGGCGGGGTCAGCCATTGACCACCTCACGATCCGCCTGGGCAGCTTCGCTGCGGATCGACTGCCACAGCCGGGCATGCAGGTCCGCCAATGTGGCGGCATGCTGGGGAAGGGGACGATCGGCCGCCGGCAATGGCACGTCGACGATCTCGCGGATGCGTCCGGGCCGGCGCGACAGCACGACGATACGGTCGGCCAGTCGCAGCGCCTCGTCGAGATTGTGGGTGACGTAAAGCCTGGTGGTGCGTTCGCGCGCCCAGATCGCCAGCATTTCCTCCATCAGCAGCTCGCGGGTCTGCGCATCGAGCGCCGACAGCGGCTCATCCAGCAGCAGGACCGCCGGTCGCACGACCAGCGCGCGTGCCAGGCCGACGCGCTGGCGCATGCCGCCGGAAAGCTGCTTGGGAAAGGCGTCGGCGAACTCCTCCAGCCCGGTCAGGGCCAGCGCTTCGGCGACGCGCTGGCGCCGCTCGGCTGCCGGCAGGCGGTGCGGTTCCAGCGACAGACCCACATTCTGCGCCACGCTGCGCCAGGGCAGCAGGGCGAAATCCTGGAACACGTAGGTGAGGGGGTTCAGGCACCCCGCGGGCGGCGCACCGGCCAGCGTCACCCGCCCGGCGCTGGGCTGCAGCAGCCCGCCGACGATGCCGAGCAAGGTCGACTTGCCGCAGCCGGACGGGCCGATCAGCGCCAGCGTCTCGCCCGAGCGCACCGTAAGGGCAATGTCGTCGAGCGCCTGCAGTCCGCCATAGCGATGCGACACGCCCTCTATGCGGACTTCCATGCTCGACGGCTCGTTATTTCGGCACGTCGAAATGGCCCTGCACGAAGCCGAGGTCGAGGATCTTGGCCGGCTCGACGCCCTTGTCGACCATGCCGTTGGCCTGGTACCAGCGCACCTGACTGTAGATGTCGCCCACCAGCAAGCGGCCCTGCGGATCGATGTAGGAGGCGCTGCCCTTGACCTGCTCGGGCGAGGGCTTGGGCTCGACATATTTCTGGATGATGGCGATCAGCGCGTCGGCCTTCTCGCCGAACACGCGCTTGCCGCTGGCGTCGCGCTGCAGCATGGCGTCGGCGTAGTCGGCCGTCGCCTTCTGGTAGGCACGCACGAATTTCGCCACCGCATCGCGCCGCGTTTCGATCACCTTGGTGTTGGCGAACAGCCCGCCGAGCTGCCACGGCGTTTCCTGATGCACCCAGCCGATGATCTTGCCGGCGCCTTCCTTCTCGAGCGCGTAGGCGTTGTTGGCCGGCAGCAGTACTGCGTCGACCTGCGCGCCCTTGAGCGCGGCCATGACGTTGGGGATCGACTGCAGCGGCTTGAGCTGCACGTCCTCGAGCTTGAAGCCGCGCTTCTCGGCCAGCTTGCCGAGATTGTAGTGGAAGGTGGAGCCGACCGTGGTGATGCCGACCGTCTTGCCGGGGAACTGCGTCACCGCCTTGAAGCCGGCGTCGTAGGCCTTGGCGTTGACGACGTAGGCGACGAAGTCGTAGCCCGGCTCCTCGCGCGACTGGGCGGCGATGACCTTGACCGCGCCCTTGCCGGCGAGGTTGTAGAAGCCGCCGGTGAAGCCGGTGATGCCCAGATCCGAGTCGCCGCCGGCCGTGGCGACGGCGATGGGCTGGGCGGCCTCGAAGAACTTGATCTCGACGTCGAGGCCCTCGGCGTCGAAATAGCCGCGCTCCTTGGCGATGAAGATCGGCGAGGAGGAAACGAACCGCAACGCGGCGATCGACAGTTTCTCCTTGCCTTGCGCCATGGCCGGTCCGGCCACGAAGGCGGACGCCAGCAGGGTCAGGCCGCAGAACGCAGCCAGCAGCTTCTTCATCTATTCCTCCCGGGACGTTGGTTGGCCGGACGGTAGCGCCGGCCGATTTGGCCGTCAACGAGCCGGGGAAGGAGGGCTATTCGGCCGCCCGCGCCTCCTCGTCGGCCTTGACCATGACCAGCAGCGCCCGGCCCGAAACCTGGTCGCCTTCCTTGACCGCGACGCTCTCCACCGTACCGGCGACGTTGGCCTTGATCTGGTGCTGCATCTTCATCGCCTCGAGCACGACCAGCGTCTGGCCCTTGTCGACCCGTGCGCCGGCCGTCGCCGACACCGACACGATACGCCCGTCCATCGGCGCCAGCAGCCGGCCGTCGCCGGCCGCGGCCGCCTTGGCCGAGGCGGTCAGCGTCTGGTCCTCGAAGGCGCCGGCGAAATCGGCCATGTCCAGATGCAGCAATTCGCCCTCGAACAGGAAGCTGGCCGATTGCTGTACGCCATCGAGGCTGTAGCGCACATGTGCGCCGTCCAGGCGCAGCACGGCAAGCCGATGCGTCGCCTCGCCGACCGCGATGTCGTAGCCGCCGTCATGGTCGGCCACCGTCAGAGTCTGTTTGGCCTCGCCGCACACCAGCTTCAGCGGGTTGGCGCTGGCGTGCGAGTTGCGGAAGGCGCGCAGCGCGCGCGCCCCGTTGCCGTTACGGGCGTTGATGAGGGCGGCGGCCAGCGCCCAGGCGGCACTGCCGGGCTGCGGCCGCGCCAGGGCGCTGTCGGGAAAGGCCTGGCCGATGAACGACGTCGTGGCGCTGCCGCTGGCGAACAACTCATGGTTCAGCACGCGCGCCAGGAAATGCTTGTTGGTCGTCGGGCCCAGCACGACGCAGTCCTCGACCGCGGTCAGCAGTCGCCGCCGCGCCTGCTCGCGATCCTCGCCCCAGGCGATCAGCTTGGCGATCATGGGATCGTAGAAGGCCGAGATCGCCTGACCCGCGAGGATGCCGTGATCGACCCGCACGCCCGGGCCCGACGGCGGCTCCCAGGCGTGCACCGTGCCGGTCTGCGGCAGGAACCCGCCATAGGCATCCTCGGCATAGAGCCGCACCTCGATGGCGTGGCCGCGTAGCGCGATCGCGGCCTGGTCCAGCGGCAGGCGCTTGCCGGCCGCCACCAGCAGCTGCCATTCGACCAGATCGAGACCGGTGATCATCTCGGTCACCGGATGCTCGACCTGCAGGCGGGTGTTCATTTCGAGGAAGTAGAACTGCCCGTCGCCGCCCAGCAGGAATTCCACCGTGCCGGCGCCGCGATAGCCGATGCTCTGCGCCGCCTTGACCGCCGCCGCGCCCATGCGAGCGCGCAGATCGGCATCGACCGCCGGCGAAGGGCTTTCCTCGACGATCTTCTGATGCCGGCGCTGGATCGAGCAGTCGCGCTCGCCCAGATGCACGACGTTGCCGTGCGCGTCGGCGAAGACCTGGATTTCGACATGGCGCGCGTCGATCACGGCGCGCTCCAGGATCAGTTCGCCCGAACCGAACGCGTTCTGCGCCTCCGAGCGGGCGCTCTTGATGGCCTCGGCGACGTCGCCGCCCTGGTCGACCAGCCGCATGCCGCGCCCGCCGCCGCCGGCCGCCGCCTTGACCATGATTGGCAGGCCGATGCGTTTGGCCTCGGCGATCAAGGTCGCATCGCTCTGGTCGGCGCCTTCGTAGCCCGGCACGCAGGGCACGCCGGCCTCGATCATGCGCAGCTTGGCCTGCCGCTTGTTGCCCATGGCGGCGATCGCCGTGGCGGGCGGCCCGATGAAGACGATGCCGGCCTTCTCGCAGGCGGCGGCGAAATCCTCGTTCTCCGACAAAAAGCCGTAGCCCGGATGGATGGCGTCGGCGCCGGTGCGGCTGGCCGCGTCGAGGATCAGGTCCGCCCGCAGGTAGCTTTCGCCCACCAGATTGCCGCCGATCTGCACCGCCTGGTCGGCCATGGCGACGTGCGGCGCGCCGGCGTCGGCCGGCGAATGCACCGCCACCGTGCGATAGCCCATGGCGCGGGCCGTGCGGATGACGCGGCAGGCGATCTCGCCGCGATTGGCGATCAGGACCTTGCTGAACGACTGGCTCACGAAACTCTCCCGTCTGTCACGACTTGTCGCCGCCATTGCCGTCGGAGCCGCTGTCCGACCAGCGCGGCGGGCGTTTCTCGAAGAAGGCGGTGGTGCCCTCGTTGACCTCAGTGCCATGCAGGGCGCGGGCGAAGGCGTTGGCGCCCATTTCGACCATCTGCTCGGCGGCGACCGAACCGGCCTGCAGCAGCAGATCCTTGGTCACCCGGTTGGCGTTCGGCGCGCAGCGATGCACGTCGGCGACGACCTGCGCCACTCGCAGATCGAGCGAAGCGGAATCGGCTGCAAGATGATGCACCAGCCCCATTGCGAAGGCGTCGCGCGCGCCCAGCTTGACGCCGGACAGCGCCATACGGCGGGCCAGCGGCAGGCCCAGCCGCTCGACGATCAGCGATACGATCGGGCCCGGCGGCACGCCATACATGTTGCCGGTGATGCCGAACACCGCATCGTCGCTGGCGATGGCGATGTCGACGGCGCACAGGAAGCCGAAGCCGGCCCCCAGCGTGCCGCCCTCGAAGGCGCCTATCACCACCGCAGGCGCCGCGTTGATGCGACGCATCAGGTGGCTGAGCTTCACCGCGTCGGCATAATGCGGGCTTTCGGCGATGGATTTCGGCGGCGCATCGGCGCCGGCCGCCTGGAACTGGCGCAGGTCGCCGCCGGCGCAGAAATTGCCGCCGGCGCCGCGCAGCGCCACGGTCCGGATCGCCCGCTCGGCCTCGACGTAGCCGAAGGCCGCATCGAGGTCGCGGATCATGTCCTTGCTGATCGCGTTGCGCGTCTCCGGCTGGTTCAGCGTCACATGCAGCGTCCCGCCCTCGCGCTTCAGCGCCAGCGTCTTGCATTTCGGCAAGTCGATCGGGGCGGTGGGCAGCATGGCGGCGGATCAGCCGAGCTGCCAGCGCGGCGGGCGCTTCTCGGCGAAGGCCTTCAGGCCTTCCGGCGCCTCGTCGCCGCGCCGCGCCTCGGCGAACTTCTCGGAGGCGAAATCCAGCACCTCGTGCAGCGGCATGCGGGTGACGGCCAGCACGATCTCCTTGGTCGCGGCATTGGCCTTGGGGGCGCATTTGTCGATCTGCTTCAGCACTTCCTCGAGCTTGACGTCGAGCGCGGCGCTGTCCTTGACCAGATAGTGGCCGATGCCCAGCCGCACGGCCTCGGCGCCCTTGAAGCGGGCCGCCGTCAGGGTCAGGTGCCTGGTCTGCGGCACGCCGATGCGCATGGCGACGAAGGGCGCGATCTGCGCCGGCAGGATGCCCAGCGCCGTCTCGGTCATGGCGAAGGAGGCGTCCTCGGTGCAGATGGCCACGTCCGAGCAGCAGGCCAGGCCGAAACCGCCGGCCAGCGCGTGACCCTCGATCGCCGCGACCACGACCTGTGGCGTGTTGGTGATCTTCTCCAGCAGATAGCCGAAGCCGCGGTTCCAGGTGGCGAGTGGATCCTTGCCGGTGGCCGGCTTGGGCGCGTCCATGTTGGCCATGTTCTTCAGATCGGCGCCGGCGCAGAAAACGCCGCCGCTGCCGCGCATGATCACCGCCTTGATCGAGCGGTCGTCCTTGAGCGCGTCGAACACCTCGTTGAGGCTGTTGATCATCGCCGGGTTGATCGAGTTCTTCGATTCCGGCCGGTGCAGCGTCAGATAGAGGCGGGAACCCTGGCGGCGCAGCAGCAGCGCCTCGTAACTGTCCTTCAACTGTGCCATCGCAATCTCACTCCTACTTGTTCTCGAGCCGGGGCAGGGTGCCCATCATCTTGGATATGATCTGCAGCATCACTTCGTCGGCGCCGCCGCCGATCGACATCAGCCGCGTGTCGCGGAAGGCGCGCGAGACCGGGCTTTCGGTCATATAGCCCATGCCTCCCCAGTACTGCAGGCAGGAATCGGCCACCTGCCTCATCAGCCGGCCGCCCTTCAGCTTGGCCATCGAGGCCAGCATGGTGACGTCATTGCCGTTGATGTATTCCTCGCACGCCCGGTAGATCAGGGACCGCAGAGCCTCGATCTCCGCCTTCAGTTCGGCCAGCTTGAAGTGGACGACCTGGTTGTCGAGGATCGGCTTGCCGAAGATCTTGCGCTGGCGCGTGTACTCGATCGTGTGATCGATGATCTTTTCCATGCCCTTGAGGCTGGAGGCGGCGCCCCACATGCGTTCCTCTTGGAACTGCTGCATCTGGTAGACGAAGCCCATGCCTTCCTCGCCGATGCGGTTCTTCACCGGCACCTTGACCTCATCGAAGAAGATCTGCGCCGTGTCCGAGGAACGCATGCCGAGCTTGTCGAGCTTGCGCGCGATCTGCACGCCCTTGGTCTTCATCGGCACGCAGATCAGCGTCTTGTTGCGATGGGCCTGGCCGTCGCCGGTATTGGCCAGCAGGCAGATCCAGTCGGCCTGCGTGCCGTTGGTGGTCCACATCTTGCCGCCATTGATGACGTAATCGTCGCCGACCCGCTTCGCCGTGGTCTTGATCGAGGCGACGTCAGAGCCGGCGCCGACTTCGGAGACTCCGAGACAGGCGACGTAGTCGCCGGCTATGGACGGCGCCAGGAATTCCTTGCGCACTGCATCGGAGCCGAAGCGGGCGAGGGCGGGGGTGGCCATGTCGGTCTGCACGCCGATCGCCATCGGCACGCCGCCGCAGCCGATCGTACCTAGTTCCTCGGCCATCACCATCGAGTAGGAATAGTCCAGTCCCATGCCGCCGAACTCGACCGGCTTGCTGATGCCGAGCAGCCCGGCCTCGCCGAACTTCTTGAACACCTGGTGCGCGGGGAAGATGTCGTTCTTCTCCCACTCGTCGACATAGGGATTGACGTCGCGCTCGATGATCGCGCGCGTGGTGCGGCGGATTTCCTCGTGCTCCTGGGTGAACTGCATCGTCTTCTCCTGATTTCCGCTTCGGGCCGGCGCGCTCAGTTGCGTTCGGGGCGCGGCAGCGTGCCCATGAGTTTCGAGATGATCGTCAGCATGACCTCGTCGGCGCCGCCGCCGATCGATCCCAGCCTGCCGTCGCGGAAGGCGCGCGAGACGGGGCTTTCGGTCATGTAGCCCATGCCACCCCAGTACTGCAGGCAGGAATCCGACACGGTGCGGCGCAGCCGCCCGGCGATCAGCTTGCCCATCGACGCCAGCATGGTGACGTCCTGGCCGGCGAGATAATCCTCGCAGGCCCGATAGGTCAGCGAGCGCAGCGCCTCAACTTCCGTCAGCAGCTCGGCGAGTTTGAAGTGGACGACCTGGTTGTCGAGGATCGGCTTGCCGAAGATCTTGCGCTGGCGCGTGTACTCGATGGTGGCGTTGATGGTGCGCTCGCAGCCTTTCAGCGAGCCGGCGCAGGCCCACAGCCGCTCCTCCTGGAACTGCTTCATCTGGTAGATGAAGCCCATGCCTTCCTCGCCGATGCGGTTGCGAACCGGCACCCGCACGTCGTCGAAGAAGATCTGCGCCGTATCGGACGCCCGCATGCCGAGCTTGTCCAGCTTGCGCGCGATCTGCACGCCCTTGGTCTTCATCGGCAGGCAGATCAGCGTCTTGTTGGTGTGGACGGCGTCGTCGCTGGTGTTGGCCAGCAGGCACATCCAGTCGGCCTGGGTGCCGTTGGTGGTCCACATCTTGCCGCCATTGATGACATAGTCGCCGCCGTCGCGTCGCGCCGTCGTCTTGATCGAGGCGACGTCTGAGCCGGCGCCGACTTCGGAGACCCCGAGACAGGCGACGTAGTCGCCGCTAATCGACGGCGCCAGAAATTCCTTGCGCACCTCGTCGGAGCCGAAACGGGCGAGGGCGGGCGTCGCCATCGCCATCTGCACGCCGACCGCCATGGGAACGGAGCCGCCGTTCACCAGGCCGAGCTCTTCGGCGGACACCATCGTGTAGGAGAAATCCAGTCCGGCGCCGCCGAACTCGACCGGCTTGTCGACGCCCAGCAGGCCGGCATTGCCCAGCTTCTTGAAAACCTCGTGGGCGGGGAAGATGCCTTCCTTTTCCCACTCGTCCATGTGCGGATTGATGTCGCGTTCGATGACGGTGCGCCACGTGCGGCGCAGTTCCTCGTGCTCGGGCGTGAACTGCATGACGTTCTCCTAGAGCCGGGCGACACCGAAGGTGTTGCCGCGCAACGGCCTGATATCGGCTTCGCGCACGATCGACAGGCAGTAGGCGAGGACCTTGCGCGTGTCGCGCGGGTCGATCAAGCCGTCGTCCCACAGATGCGCCGTCGAGTAGAGCGCCGTCGATTCGCGGTTGAACTGGTCGATGACCTTCTGCTCCATCACCGCCAGCGCATCGTAGTCGACCGGCTTGCCTTCTCGCTTGTTCTTCTCCTCGTTGACGATCGACAGCACCTTGGCGGCCTGTTCGCCACCCATCACCGCGGTGCGCGTGTTGGGCCAGCCGAAGATGAAGCGCGGGTCGTAGGCGCGGCCGCACATCCCGTAGTTGCCGGCGCCGAAGCTGCCGCCGATCACGATGGTGATCTGCGGTACCGTCGCGTTGGCCACCGCCTGGATCATCTTCGAGCCGTGCTTGACGATGCCGCCGCGCTCGCTCTCGGTGCCGACCATGTAGCCGGTGGTGTTGTGCAGATAGACGATCGGCGTGCCGGCCTGGCAGCAGAGCTGGATGAACTGGCCCGCCTTGACCGCGCCGCGCGTGGTGATCGGGCCGTTGTTGCCGATGATGCCGATGCTGTGGCCGGCGATCGTCGCCCAGCCGCAAATCGTCTGCATGTCGAACAGCGCCTTGAAATCGAGGAAATCCGAACCGTCGACGATGCGAGCGATGACCTCGCGCACGTCGTAGGGCTTGCGGTAGTCGGGCGGAACGACGCCGACCAGTTCCTCGATGTCGTAAAGCGGCTCGCTGAACGCTTTGGTCGGCACCGGCGGGCAGGATTCGTTCCACGGCATCTTGCGCAGGATCTCGCGCGCCATGCGGATGCCGTCGGCGTCGTCTTCGGCCATGAATTCGGCGACGCCCGAGACGGTGGCGTGCATCTCGGCGCCGCCAAGATCTTCGTCGGTGGCGATCTCGCCGGTCGCCGCCTTGAGCAGCGGCGGGCCGGCGAGGAATACCTTGGCCTTCTTGCGCACCATGATGACGTAGTCGCTGAGGCCGGGCAGATAGGCGCCACCCGCCGTCGACGAGCCATGGACGACGGTGACCTGCGGAATGCCGCGGGCCGACATGCGGGCCTGGTTGGCGAAGCCGCGGCCGCCTTCGACGAAAATCTCCGCCTGGTAGAGCAGGTTGGCGCCGCCGGATTCCACCAGGTTCACCACCGGCAGCTTGTTCTCCATGACCACTTGCTGCATGCGCCGGTTCTTGCGCAGTCCGGCGGGGGATATGGTGCCGCCTTTGACGGCGCTGTTGGATGCCGACACCATGCAGCGCACGCCCTCGACATAGCCGATGCCGATGATGCCGCCGCCGCCGGCGCCCGAGCCGTCCTTGTCGTCGTGCATGCGATAGCCGGCCAGCGACATCAGCTCGAGGAAGGGCGCCCCGCGGTCGAGCAGCAGTTCGACGCGCTCGCGCGGCATGAGCTGGCCGCGCTTGCGGAAGCGATCGCGGGTCTTCTCCGCCGTCGCCTTCACCGTCGCCTCGGCGTCGCGGAAGGTCTTGATCGCCTCCAGCATGTCGGCGCGATTGCGCTGGAACTCTTCGCCGTTGCGGTCGACCTGACTTTCGATGACTGGCATTTGCTGCTGCTGGCTCCCGATGCGCGCGGCCGTACGGCGGCCGCTTCGTGGTTCGTTACCCGGTCTATAAACAAGCGTTCAGCCTTTGACGAGGCCGGCGTTTTTCCCGTTCCGACATGCGGGTTGACGTTTACGTTAAGGGCAAGTACCTTCCGCCATCGCCGGGTCGGTTGCAAGCCCCGACGGGCGGCCTATGTAAACGGAATTCGGAGGGAAACCGACCATGAGCCTGGAAGACGTCACCAAGGGCATGACCGAGAACGCCGGCACCAAGCCGGCCTTCGGCAACAGCGTCAAGTTCCAGTTCGCCGAGGGCGTGATCCACGTCGACGGCACCGGCGGCGGCAACAACGTCGTCACCAACGAGGACAAGCCGGCCCAGTGCACCATCAAGATGAGCCTGGACGATTTCAAGGCGATGGCGGCGGGTCAGCTCGACGGCATGACCGCGTTCATGACCGGCAAGCTCAAGATCGAAGGCGACATGGGCGTCGCCATGAAGCTGCAGGGCCTGCTGCGCGGCTGATCGCGCCGGCCTCGCGCCAGAAAAGAGAAGGGGGCCCGTGCGGCCCCCTTTTTCGTTCCATCTTTTCCGTCATCCTGAGCGAAGCGAAGGATCTCCTCTCAACCACGCCAATCTGCCAGCTTGAAGCAAGATGCTTCGCTGGCGCTCAGCATGACGAAGGAGGAGGTCAAGCGACCTTCGCCTTGGCCTTCTCGGCCTCTTCCTGCTTCAGCTCCTTCTTCGACAGCTTGCCGACCGGCGTTTTTGGCAGCTCGGCGCGCACTTCCATGGCGACGGGCATCTCGTGTTTGCCGATTTTGCCGTCGAGATGCTTCTTCAGCTCGTCGAAGGTCAGCGTCTTGCCGGGTTTGAGCTTGATGAAGACCTTGGGCGCCTCGCCGCGATACTCGTCGGGAATGCCGATGCAGATCACCTCGTCGACCGACGGATGCTCGTAGGTCGCCTCCTCGATGACGCGGGGATATACGTTGAAGCCCGACGAAATGATCAGGTCCTTCTTGCGGTCGACAAGATAGACCCAGCCATCCTCGTCCATGTAGCCGGTATCGCCGGTGCGCAGGCCCTTCCAGTTGCTTTCCGGCGTCGAGAACAGCACCTGCGCCGTCTCTTCCGGCTTCTTCCAGTAACCCTTCATGACCTGCGGGCCGATGATACAGACCTCGCCGATATTGTCCTTGCCCTTGGGCAGGATCCTGGTCGGATCCTCGAGGTCGCGCACTTCGACGATGGTGCCGGGCATCGGCACGCCGCAGGAGCCGACCCGCCGCACCGTCTTGTCGACCGGGCAGATGCAGCCGGTCGGCGAGGTTTCGGTCAGGCCGTAGCCCTCGATCAGAGTCGCGCCGGTCAGCGCCTCGAATTTCTGTTGCACCTCGACCGGCAGGGGCGCGCCGCCCGACATGCAGACCTTGAGCGAGGACAGGTCGAGTTCCTTTGCCTTGGGGTGGTTGTTGATGGCGGTGTAAAGCGTCGGCACGCCGGGCAGGAAGCTCGGTTTCTTCTTGTCGAGATCCTTGATCAGCATGTCGATGTCGGGCCGCGGATAGAGGATGAGCTGGTTGCCGTTGCGCACGGCGGTCAGCATGATCCCCGACAGCGCGTAGATGTGGAACAGCGGCAGCACGCAGACGATCTTCTCCGCGCCCGGGGTCGTGTAGGGCTTGGTCCATTCCGAGCCCTGCGTCATCGCCGCCATGATCGAGCCATGCGTCAGCATCGCCGCCTTGGGCAGGCCGGTGGTGCCGCCGGTGTACTGCAGCACGCAGACCGCATCCCAGATGTCCTGCGGCACGGGATGCTTCTGGTACGTCTCCGATCCGGAGATCAGCTCCTTGAAGCTCATGTGCCGGTCGTCCTTCGGCCAGGACGAGATTTCCTTCTTCTTGGCCAGCGGGTAGAGCCAGTTCTTCGGCCACGGCAGGTAGTCGGCGATCGAGCCGACGATAAGCTTCTTCAGCCGGGTCTTGCCCAGCATCTTCTCCATCTTGGGATAGAGTGCCGTGACGTCGAGCGTGACCAGAATGTCGGTCTGGCTGTCCTCGATCTTGTGTTCCAGCTCGCGCTCGGCGTCGAGTGGGCTGTAGTTCACCACCGTGCCGCCGGCCTTCAGGATGCCGAAAAAGGCGATCATGTAGTGCGGCGTGTTGGGCAGATAGAGCCCGACATGCACGCCGGGGCCGACCCCCAGCTTCTGAAAGCCGGCGGCGGCGCGGTTGGCCAGCGCCTCGACTTCGCGGAAGCTCAGCACCTTGTCGAAGAAATCGATCAGCGGCTTGTCGCCGTAGGCGCCGGCGCTTTCCGCCAGAATGTCGTGCAGTCCCTTGCGTGGGATCTCGATGTCCCACTTGACCCCCGGCGGGTAGCTCTTTTCCCAGACGTAGCCGGCCATGTATCCTCCCTGGCGTCGCCATGCGGCGAGACGCTCGTTCCTGTCTTGCGCTACTATGTGTTGCGCGATTCGGGGGGTCAAGAACGGGCCCGGAACAGGGGGTGAGGCCATGTCCAATGCCGCAATGTCCGCAGCAATGCCCGAGCCGGCCGGCGATTCCGCCGCCCTGCGCCAGGCGTTCGATCGCCAGCGCCAGGCCTTCGCCCGCCAGGGCGCGCCCAGCTACGAGCAGCGCCTGGCGGCGCTCGACCGGCTGAAAAAGGCGATCCACGCCTTCCGCGACGACATCTGCCGCGCCATTTCCGAGGATTTCGGCAACCGGTCCTGGCACGAGAGCATGGTCGCCGAGGTCATGACTTCGCTCGACACCGTCAAGCACGCGCGCAAGCACCTGAAGCGTTGGATGAAGCCGGAGAAGCGGCCGCTCGACCGCACCAAGTTCGCGCTGGCCCGCGCCCGGGTGCATTACCAGCCGCTGGGCGTGGTCGGCATCATCTCGCCCTGGAACTACCCGATCTACCTGGCGCTGTCGCCGCTGGTCGCCGCCATCGCCGCCGGCAACCGCGTCATGCTCAAGCCGTCGGAGCTGACGCCGCGCAGCTCCGCGCTGCTGGCGCGCCTGATCGCCGAGAACTTCGATCCGGCGGAGATCGCCGTCGTCACCGGCGACGCCCGGCTGGGCCAGGATTTCAGCCGCCTGCCGTTCGACCATCTGCTGTTCACCGGCTCGACCGCGGTCGGCCGCAAGGTGGCGCAGGCGGCGGCCGAGAACATGACGCCGGTGACGCTCGAGCTCGGCGGCAAGTCGCCCACCATCGTCGCCGACGACTATCCCCTCGAGCGCGCCGTCGACAGCATCATGGCCGGCAAGCTGCTCAATGCCGGCCAGACCTGCATTGCGCCCGACTACGTCTTCGTGCCGCGCCGCAAGCGCCAGGCCTTCGTCGATCTGGCGACCAAATCCGTCGCCCGCATGTATCCGACCCTGGCGGCCAATCCCGACTACACCTCGATCGTCGCCGACCGCCACTACGAACGCCTGCAGCACCTGCTGGCCGATGCGCGCCAGCACGGGCTGGAGACGGTGTCGCTCAACCCGCAGGCCGAGGCGCTGTCCAACCAGCGCAAGATCGCGCCGACCCTGGTGCTCGATCCGCCCGATGCGGCGGCGGTGATGCGCGAGGAAATCTTCGGGCCGGTGCTGCCGGTCAAGAGCTACGACGATCTCAACGAGGCAATCGACTACGTCAATGCCCACGACCGGCCGCTGGCGCTCTACCTGTTCTCCAACGACGAGCAGCAGATCGACCGCGTGCTGCAGCGCACGACCTCGGGCGGCGTGACGATCAACGACACGCTCTACCACGTCGCCGCCGAGGACCTGCCGTTCGGCGGCGTCGGTCCCAGCGGCACCGGCGCCTATCACGGCCGCGAAGGCTTCCGCACCTTCAGCCACGCCAAGGGCACGTTCTACCAGTCGAAGTGGAACGCCGCCTCGATGCTGCGCCCGCCCTACGGCGCCAAGATCGAGCGCCTGCTGAAGTTCATGGTCGGGCGGTAAGCGAAGATTTGTCATCCCGGCCAAGCCGCGTCAGCGGCGCAGAGCCGGGACCTATAACGCCGGTCGTCATGGGTCCCGGCTCTCGCTGCGCTCGGCCGGGATGACAAAAATAAAAAGGTGCCGCTACGCCGCCGCCCGTTGCAGCGCCTGGCCCTTGATCATGTCGGCGGCCTTTTCCGCGATCATGATCGTCGGCGCGTTGGTGTTGCCGCCGATCAGGGTCGGCATGATCGAGGCGTCGATCACCCGCAGCCCGTCGACGCCGCGCACCTTGAGCTGGCTGTCGACCACCGCCATGGCGTCGTTGCCCATCTTGCAGGTGCCGACCGGGTGATAGATCGTCTCGCTGCGCTGGCGGACCCAGGCCTCGATGTCGGCATCGCTGGTGCGGTTCGAACCCGGCTCCAGCTCCTCGCCGCGATAAGGATCGAACGCCTTCTGGGCGAAGATATCGCGCGACATCCTCGTCGCCGCCACCAGCGCCTCCAGATCGCTGCGCTCGGCCAGGTAGTTGGGATCGATGGCCGGGTACTCGCGCGGGTCGTTCGTCTTGAGGAAGATGCGGCCGTTGCTCTGCGGCCGCAGCAGGCAGGCATGCATGGTGAAGCCGCTCTTCTTCAGCCGCGTGCGCCCATGGTCGAGCACGATGGCCGGCAGGAAGTGGAACTGGATGTCGGGCGCCGACAGGCCCGATCGCGTCGACGCGAAGCCGCCTGATTCGGCGATGCACGACGTGCCCGGCCCCTTCTTGAACATCATGTACTTGGCCAGCGACAGCAACTGGTTGGCGCGGTCGTAGGTCACGTCCTGGGTGCAGAAATTGATCGTCGCCGCGTCGAGATGGTCCTGCAGATTGGCGCCGACACCGGGCAGGTCGGCGACCACGGCGATGCCGAGCCGGCGCAGTTCGTCGGCCGGGCCGATGCCTGACAGCAGCAGCACCTGCGGCGAGTTCACCGCGCCGCCGGAGAGGATCACCTCGCGCGAGGCGCGCGCCTCCAGCGTCTGGCCGCCCCTGGCGTAGCGCACGCCGACGGCGCGGCCGTTCTCGACGATGATGTTGAGCGTCAGCGCGCCGGTCTCGACCGTCACGTTGGGGCGCGCCATGGCGGGCCGCAGATAGGCGACGGCGGTGCTGCAGCGTTTCGCGCCGCGTTGCGTCACCTGGTACAGGCCGAAGCCTTCCTGCGTCGGCCCGTTGAAATCGTCGGTCAGCTTGTGGCCGGCCTGTTGCGCTGCCTGCAGCAGCACGCGATTGAGCGGGGAGGGGTCGACCTGGTCGGCGACGTTCAGCGGGCCGCCGCTGCCGTGATACTCGGATGCGCCACGCTCGTTGTTCTGCGCCTTCTTGAAATAGGGCAGCACGTCGGCGTAGCTCCAGCCGTCGTTGCCGAGCTGGCGCCACAGATCGTAGTCGTAGGCGTGGCCGCGCACGTAGAGCATGGCGTTGATGGAGCTTGAGCCGCCCAGCGTCTTGCCGCGCGGCCAGTACATGCGCCGGTTGTCGCAATGCTTCTGCGGCTCGGTCTCGAAGCGCCAGTTGTACTTGCTGTTCTCGCCGAGGCTGGCGAAGCCGGCCGGCATGTGGATCAGCGGGCTCTTGTCGGGATCGCCCGCTTCCAGGACCAGCACCTTGGCGGCTTCGTCCTCGCTCAGCCGGTTGGCCAGCGTGCAGCCGGCCGAGCCGGCGCCGATAATGATGTAGTCGTACATGGCGGATCCCCCCGTTCTTGTTCTTTGTTTCCGTCGCATCGTGCCACGAAGCCGCTATGGGACGGAATATTGGCCCTATTACCGATGCTGCGATCTTACTTGACGTTTACGTAAACGTGAAGTATGAAACCGCTATGACAGCGACCAACACCCTGCAGCGCCAGATCGGCCCGGCCGCCAAGGCCGAAAAGCCCGGCGAACGTCGCGCCACCTACACCATCGCCGAACTGGCGAAGGAGTTCGCGGTGACGCCGCGCACGATCCGCTTCTACGAGGATCAGGGCCTGATCGCGCCGGCCCGTCAGGGCATGAACCGCGTCTACAGCCACGGCGACCGGTTCCGCCTCGGCTGGATCCTGCGCGGCAAGCGGCTGGGCTTCAGCCTGACCGACATCAAGGAACTGCTCGACCTTTACGAGGGCGACCATAGCCGGGTGTCGCAGCTCAAGGCCGCCCTGCAGCGCGCCCGCGACCACGTCGCCGGGCTCGAACGCCAGGCCCGCGATCTGCAGGCGCAGATCGACGAGCTGCGCGAGCTCGAGCAGGGCGCCATCGACATGCTGCGCGAACGCGGCGTCGATCCCGAATCCGCTTAAGGCCCGCCGGCCACGGCCGGCGCTCGTCCCGTACCTGCCCGTATCGTCCATCAAGAGACTGCCCGAGAGGAAAGCACCATGGCGACCTACAAAGCTCCGCTGCGCGACATGCGCTTCGTGCTCAACGAAGTGCTGAACGTCGAGACCATCTCCTCGCTGCCGAAATTCGCCGAGGTGACGCCCGATCTGGTCGACGCGGTGCTCGAGGAAGCGGCCAAGATCTGCGAGCAGGTGCTGTTTCCGATCAACCGGTCCGGCGACGAGGAAGGCTGCACGTTCGAGAACGGCGTGGTGCGCACGCCGGCCGGCTTCAAGGAAGCCTATCGCACCTTCGTCGATGGCGGCTGGACCAATCTTTCGACCGACCCGAACTACGGCGGCCAGGGCCTGCCGGCGACGGTCGGTTTCGTGGTCGAGGAGATGATCTGCTCGGCCAATCTCGCCTTCGGCATGTATCCCGGCCTGTCGCATGGCGCCTATGAGGCCATTCGCCACCACGCCAACGACGACATCAAGCAGACCTACCTGCCGAAGCTGGGCGAGGGCACCTGGTCGGGCACGATGTGCCTGACCGAACCGCATTGCGGCACCGACCTCGGCATGCTGCGCACCCGCGCCGAGCCGCAGGCCGACGGCTCCTACGCCATCACCGGCACCAAGATCTTCATCTCGGCCGGCGAGCACGACCTCACCGAGAACATCATCCATCTGGTGCTGGCGCGCCTGCCAGATGCGCCGGGCGGCACCAAGGGCATCAGCCTCTTCGTGGTGCCCAAGTTCCTGCCGGCCGACGGCAAGCCCGGCCAGCGCAATGGTCTGGCCTGCGGCGCCATCGAGCACAAGATGGGCATCAAGGCCTCGGCCACCTGCGTCATGAACTTCGACGGCGCCAAGGGCTGGCTGGTCGGCGAGGAAAACAAGGGCCTCAACGCCATGTTCACCATGATGAATGCCGCCCGCCTCGGCGTCGGCATGCAGGGCCTGGGCCTTGCCGAGACCGCCTATCAGAGTGCGGTCGCCTACGCCAAGGACCGTATCCAGGGCCGCTCGCTCTCCGGTCCCAAGGCGCCGGACAAGCCGGCCGATCCGATCATCGTGCATCCCGATGTGCGCCGCATGCTGCTGACGCAGAAATCCTTCTCCGAAGGCGCTCGCGCGCTGGCCTACTGGGTCGGCATGCTGATCGACGTCGCGCGCCACAGCAACGATGCCGCGAAGAAGGAAGAGGCCGACGACTTGCTGCAGCTTCTGACGCCGGTCATCAAGGCCTACTTCACCGATACCGGCTTCGAGTCCGCTAACCTCGCCGTCCAGGTTCATGGCGGGCACGGCTACATCCGCGAACACGGCGTCGAACAGCTGGTGCGCGATGCGCGCATCACCATGCTCTACGAAGGCGCCAATGGCATCCAGGCGCTCGATCTGGTCGGCCGCAAGCTGCCGATGCATGGCGGCCGGCCGATGCAGAAGCTTCTGGCCCTGCTGCATGGCTTCGTCGCCGAGAACAAGGCCGATGCGGCGATGGCCGAGTTCGTCGCGCCGCTGGAGAAGGCGGTCAACCAGATGCAGGCCGCCGTGATGTGGCTGATGCAGAACGCCATGCGCAATCACGAGGAAGCCGGCGGCGCCGCCACCGATTTCCTCAAGATCATGGCGCTGACCATCATGGCCTTCATGTGGGCCCGCATCGCCAAGGCGTCGCTGGCCGGCAAGACCGCGGGCGGCGAGGACGAGTTCTACGACGCCAAGCTCGCCACGGCGCGCTTCTTCCTCAAGCGCATCCTGCCGCAGGCGGATGCGGCCTATTCCGCGATGCAAAGCGGCGTCGAGCCGATGATGGCGCTGCGCGCCGAGGCGTTCTAAGCAGATTGGGACGACAGGAAACGGCGCCTGCGGGCGCCGTTTTCGTATCGGACGAAATCACGAACGAGTGGAGGAAACCATGGCTCACGTAATCGCCGAGGTGAAGGACGGCGTCGGCATCATCACGCTCAACCGTCCCGAATCGCTCAACGCGCTGTCGGAGGAAATGACCAAGGGCATGATCGACGCCACCAGCCGTTTTGAACGCGACGCGTCGGTGCGCTGCGTGCTGCTGAAGGGCGCGGGCGACCATTTCATGGCAGGCGGCGACGTGAAGGGCTTCTACGAGCGGCTGAAGGCCAATCAGGCCGAGCATGCCGCCGGGCTCGAGTGGCGGGTCAACATGATGCACGCCATCGTCTATTCGCTGCGCCGCATGAAGAAGCCGACCGTCGTGTCGGTGCAGGGCGCCGCTGCCGGTTTCGGCCTCTCCCTGATGATGTCGACCGATCTGGCGATCGCCTCGGACGACGCCTTCTTCACGCTTGCCTACGCCAATATCGGCTTCTCCGCCGATGG